>NZ_NCJT01000060.1 GCF_002282565.1 Hyphomonas sp. 34-62-18 | reverse complement strand
GTGCGGGATGAGGTCGATCACCGTCTCGAAGCTCGGATTGTCGAGGTTCAGCGTCGGCGGCATCACCTGATCGCGGATCGCCAGGGCGCAGAACGCCGCTTCGATGGCCCCGGCCGCGCCGAGCAGATGGCCCACCGCCGATTTGGTCGACGACATGGACAGGTTCTTGGCATGGTCGCCGAACGCGCGCTCAACCGCGCCGGCCTCGCCTTCATCGCCCTTCGGCGTGGAGGTGCCGTGGGCGTTGACGTAATCGATCTCGGTGGGATCGATTTTGGCATTCTTCAGCGCCATTTTCATGGCGCGGTAGCCGCCCTCGGCGCCCTCGGCAGGGGCCGTGATGTGGTAGGCGTCGCCCGTCAGGCCATAGCCAGCCACTTCGGCATAAATCTTGGCGCCGCGTTTCTTGGCATGCTCATACTCTTCAAGCACCAGGACGGCTGCGCCTTCGCCCATTACGAAGCCGTCGCGGTCCTTGTCATAGGGGCGCGAGGCCTTTTCAGGCGTCTCGTTGAAATTGGTGGACATGGCCTTGGCCGCGCAGAAGCCGGCAATGCCGATGCGTCCGATCACGGCTTCCGCCCCGCCGGCCAGCATGACATCGGCGTCGCCATATTTGATCAGGCGGGCAGAGTCGCCAATGGCGTGGGCGCCGGTGGCGCAGGCCGTCACCACAGCGTGGTTGGGGCCTTTCAGGCCGTGGCGGATGGACACCTGCCCGGAGGCCAGGTTGATCAGCGCCGACGGAATGAAGAACGGGCTCACCTTGCGCGGGCCATGCTCGTGCAGCGTGATCGCCGTGTCGTAGATCGATTCCAGGCCACCAATGCCCGAGCCGATCATGACGCCGGAACGTTCCTTTTCCTCTTCGGTCTCCGGCTTCCAGCCGGAATCCTCAAGGGCTTCGTCCGCAGCGGCGATCCCGTACAGAATGAATTCGTCGATCCGGCGCTGTTCCTTGGCGGACAGCACCTTGTCAGGATCGAAAGCGTGCGGATCGCCTGCCCCGCCGCCGCGGCCAGAGGCCCACGGAACCTGGAAAGCGATCTTGCACGGCATGTCGGACGCATCAAAGGCGTCAATCTTGCCTGCACCGGATTTACCGGCAATCAACCGCTCCCAAGTGGCCTCACGGCCATTGGCTAGCGGTGAAACGATACCGATACCGGTAATGACGACTCGACGCTCCGACATACTTTGCCCCGCGTCTTAGACGTGAGCCTTGATGTGCGAGACGGCATCGCCGACCGAACGGATCGACTCTTGCACGTCGTCCGGGATCTCGATGTTGAACTCTTCTTCAAAAGCCATCACGAGTTCGACGAGGTCCAGCGAGTCTGCACCGAGGTCATCGATGAAGCTTGCGCTTTCCACGACCTTGTCAGCATCCACGTCGAGGTTCTCGACTACGATTTTCTTCACACGTTCAAAAACGTCAGACATGAATACCTCTCTCGATATGTCTGATGACTGGTCCTTATTCGAACCATTGTGTTGCGCCTAGCACACACTAAGGATGAGCGCCAAGCCCTAGTCTGATGCCCGTCTGCAGGGCCTAAATCATTGCCATGCCGCCATTTACGTGCAGCGTCTGGCCGGTGACATAGGCCGCTTCATTCGAAGCAAGATACACCGCCGCAGCGGCAATGTCGCCGCCTGCCCCAAGCCTTCCGGCCGGAATCTGCCCCAAAAGCGCCGTTTTCTGGGCTTCCGGGAGCACATCTGTCATGGGCGATTCGATGAATCCGGGGGCGATCGTATTCGCCGTGATGCCGCGCGAGGCGACCTCCTGGGCGATCGATTTGGTAAAGCCGATCATGCCGGCTTTGGATGCACAATAATTTGTCTGGCCGGGGTTTCCGGTCACGCCAACCACCGAAGTGATTCCAATGATGCGGCCGTGGCGGCGCTTCATCATTCCCCTCACAGCTGATTTCGTCAGCCGGAAATAGCTTCCCAGGTTAACATTGATCACGTCGCTCCAGTCCTCATCCTTCATCTGGATGAGCAGCTTGTCGCGGGTGATGCCGGCATTCGCCACAAGGATGTCCAGTGGGCCGATGGCGGCCTCTGCCTGGCCCACCAGCGCGTCCACCGCCGCCGGATCAGACAGGTTGCAGGGCACAATCGCCGTCTCGCCTTTCAGCGTGCCAGCCACTTCCTGCAGCACCGCCTCGCGCGTGCCGGAAAGGGCCACCTTGGCGCCTGCCTCAGACAGGGCCTGCGCAATCGCCCGGCCAATGCCGCCCGAAGCGCCGGTAACAAGGGCCGTGCGGCCGGTAAGGTCGAACATGGGAACTTATCCTTTGATCGCTTTGGCGAAGGCTTCCAGATCCTCGGGCGTGCCAAGGGTGAAGCCGTTCAATGATTTCTCGATCCGCCGCTGCATCACGGTCAGCACCTTGCCTGCCCCGGCTTCCCCCGTCGTGGTGACGCCCTGACTGACCATATACTGCACGCTCTCGGTCCAGCGAACCCGGCCTGTCACCTGTTTTACGAGATTCTGGCGGATCGTCTCGGGGTCAGTGACAGCGCTCGCCATCACATTCGCCACCAGCGGCACCACCGGCGCCTTGATCTCAGCGTCCGCCAGTGCCGCCTGCATCGCATCGGCTGCCGGCTGCATCAGTCCGCAATGGAACGGGGCCGACACGTTCAGCGCCATCGCCTTCTTCACGCCATTGCCCTGCGCCCAGGCCACGGCAGCATCAATCGCCGCCTTGCTGCCGGAAATTACCAGCTGGCCGGGGGCGTTGTCATTGGCAATGTCACACACGCCGCCGGTTTCATCCCGGCCCGCCTTGCAGGCCGCTTCCGCCTGCTCGTAGTCCGCGCCCAGCAGCGCCGCCATGGCGCCCTGGCCCGGCTGCACCGCAGACTGCATGGCATTGCCGCGGATGCGCAGCAGGCGGGCGGTCTCGCCCACGCTGATCGCCCCGGCCGAGGCCAGCGCCGAATACTCGCCCAGCGAATGCCCGGCGACAAAGGCCGCATCCTTCGCCGAAATCCCGAAACCAGCCTCCAGCGCCCGCATCGCGGCCACAGAGTGGGCCATCAAGGCGGGCTGGGTGTTGGCCGTCAGGGTCAGCTCGGCAATGTCGCCTTCCCACATCAGGGTGGACAGCTTCTGGTCCAGCGCCTCGTCCACTTCGTCAAACACCGCTTTTGCCGCTGGGAAGGCCTCGGCCAGCGCCTTGCCCATGCCGATTTCCTGGCTGCCCTGCCCGGGAAAAATGAATGCGAGGGTCATGTTCGCCCTGTCTCCCTAGTTTTCCGGCGTGCCTAAAGCGCGTCCCCGGCGCATGCAAGCGCTTGAATTTTCCACAAGGATAGGCTTAAGAGCGCCTCTTCACAGCAAGGTGCGGTCCTCAAGTCACCGGAATGAGCCGGAAAAAGAGGGGCCATCATCAGGCGAGTTTCCCGCTCCCCGGTGCCGCATCTTCGTAATTTTGGGAATGAAAACATGGCACTGTACGAGCATGTCGTGATCACACGGCCTGATATCTCGCCCGCTCAGGTTGAAACCTTCATCGAAGAGATTTCCACCTTCCTCAAGGAAAAAGGCGCCACTGTCGGCAAGACCGAGTATTGGGGCCTTCGCAGCCTCGCCTACCCGATCAAGAAGCAGCGCAAGGGTCACTACTCCCTGATCAACATCGACGGCCCGGCTGACGCGATCCACGAACTGGAACGCCGCCAGCGTATCTCCGAAGACGTGATGCGCTACATGACCGTCCGCGTCGAAACGCTGAGCGACGAGCCTTCGCCGGTTCTCTCTCGCAAAGAGCGCCGTCCGCGCGACTAACGGGAAGGAAACTGACACATGGCACAGAAAATCAACATTACGAACATTCCTGCCCGCCGCCCGTTCGGACGCCGCCGCAAGGTGGACCCGTTCACAGGCCAGAACGCTCAGGAAATCGACTATAAAGACGTGAAACTGCTGCAGCGCTACATCTCTGAAAAAGGGAAAATCGTGCCGAGCCGCATCACGGCTGTAAACCTGAAGAACCAGCGCAAGCTTGCCCAGGCGATCAAACGCGCCCGCATGCTGGCCCTGATTCCATTTGAAGTGAAGTAAGGAGAGACCCCCATGCAAGTCATCCTCCTTGAGCGCATCGACCGCCTCGGCAAGATCGGTGACGAAGTCCGCGTCAAGAACGGCTTCGCGCGCAACTTCCTCATCCCGCAAGGCAAGGCCCTCATCGCCAACGACAAGAACCGCAAGCGGTTCGAAGTCGAGCGTGAAGCCATCGAAGCCCGCAACGCCGCTGCCCGCGACGCCGCACAGACCGAAGCGGAAAAACTCGAAGGCGCAACCTTCGTGCTGATCCGTCAGGCTGGCGAAACCGGCCAGCTTTACGGGTCGGTCTCGGCCCGCGACATCGCAGAAGCTGCAGAAGCTGCAGGCTACAAGGTCGACCGCGCTGCGGTCCGCCTCGACAAGCCGATCAAGACCATCGGCATCGCCGAAGTGTCCGTCCGCCTGCACGCTGAAGTCAGCGTGAAAGTCCAGGTGAACGTGGCCCGTTCGCAGGAAGAAGCCGAGCGTCAGGAGAAAGGCGAAGACATCGTCGCCGCGCTCCAGGCTGCCAACCAGGCCCAGGCCGACGAGCAGGCCGGCGAACTCGCCGCTGCCGCTGCAGAGCGCGCCGAACTGGGCGCCGACGAAGAGTAATCTTCGCCCCGGCCAAGGCCAGACAATCAAAACGGCGGCTCTTGCGGGCCGCCGTTTTTCTTTGCTCAGAAGACTGGGCCAGAAGGCTGGGCCAGAAGACTGGGGATGAGCCTCGGGAATTTGCCCCCAGCCTGCTCAGGCGAGTCGCAAAACCGGCCCGGCGCGATATAGTAAACGTTTCGCGCGACGGGGGTCTCGATGTCAGATCAAAAACCGGAAAAGGCTGCGATTACGCCGCCCAACAACCTTGCCGCCGAAGCCGCCGTGCTCGGCGCGATCCTGTTCGACAACAACGTCTACCAGTTCATCGCCGACATCCTCACCCCGAACGATTTCTACGCCCCCGCCCACCGTGAGGTGTATGCGGTTGCCGCCAACATGATCCAGACCGGCCGCGTGGCCGATGGCGTCACCCTGCGCGAATATTTCGAACACCGGGAAAAACTCGCCGAGATCGGCGGCGCCAAATACCTGGTGGACCTCCTGGACGCCGCCGCCTTCGGCCCGGAGGTGAAGGACTATGCCCGCATCATCCGCGACCTCGCCATCCGGCGCGAGCTGATCAATGTCGGCGGCACCATCCAGTCCCAGGCCATCACGCCAGAGCCCGACGACACAGGCTCGGTCCTCATCAACAAGGCCGAACGCGCCCTCTTTGATCTGGCCGAACGCGGCAGCGCCGAGCGTGGCTTCTCCAGCTTCGCCGAAGCCCTCGCCGAATCTCTGATCACCGCCGAAGCCGCCTTCAAGCGCGGCGGCAAGATCGCCGGCATCCCCACCGGCCTGCGCGATCTCGACAGCCAGCTTGGCGGCTTCCACCGGTCTGACCTGCTCATCCTCGCCGGCCGCCCCTCCATGGGGAAAACATCGCTCGCCACCAACATCGCCTACAATGCGGCGGCTGCCTACAAGTATGAAACCCAGGATGACGGCTCGAAGAAAACCATCGACGGCGCCATCGTCGCCTTCTTCTCGCTCGAGATGTCCAACGAGCAGCTCGCCACGCGTATCCTGGCTGAGCGCACCGGCATCAACGCCCACCGCATCCGCCAGGGCGATCTGACCAAGGCAGACTTTGAACAGCTGGTTGAGGCGACTGCCGAGTTGCAGAACCTGCCCCTCTTTATTGACGATACAGGCGGCATTTCCATCAGTGAGCTGACGGCCCGCGCGCGCCGCCTGCAACGCTCGGTCGGCCTCGACATGATCGTGATCGACTATCTGCAGCTGATCACCGTGTCGAATTCCGGCGGCCAGGCAAACCGCGTGCAGGAGGTAACCCAGATCACCACGGCGCTGAAGGCGCTCGCCAAGGATCTCAATGTCCCCATCGTCGCCCTGTCGCAGCTCTCGCGCGCCGTGGAACAGCGCGACGACAAACGCCCGCAGCTGTCAGACCTGCGCGAATCCGGCTCGATCGAGCAGGACGCCGACATCGTGATGTTCGTGTTCCGTGAGGAATATTACCTTGCGCGGACAGAGCCACCGGCAGACCCGAATGATCCGACCTCGAGCGACAAATGGAATGCCTGGCGCGCCCGCATGGATCAGGTCTACGGCACCGCCGAAGTCATCGTCTCCAAACAGCGTCACGGCCCCATCGGCACGGTGAAGCTCGCCTTTGACGCCAACGTCACCCGCTTCGGAGACCTCGACAAATCCCGCATGGGCGAAGACGTCTACGAATAGGCGGCGCGGGCCTTATCCCCCAACCCGCAGAAAAAATTCTGCGCTTTTTCAAAACCTTACCAGGTTTTCCCGCAAACTTATCCACCCCCTCCACGCCCATGCTAGTCTTCCCGCATGGACGAGACACCTTTTCAGCCTGCGGATGATCTTGAGCGCCAGGACTATCTCCTGGGCCGCACGCGGCATCTGGTGCTCCACCTGATCGCCTATATGGACAGCGTGCTCGAAAGTCTCAGCGGCGCGCCGCTCGGTGCCCCGCTCGCCCGCTATCTGCTCCGCCGCGTGCTGCTGCCCGCCGAATCGGCCCTGCGCCCAAACCGCCGGGAAAGTGCGCCCAGCGCCCGCCCGCCTCACGCCCAGCGGGCGCCGCCCAGCCCCGCGCGCCCCTCTTCCGGATGACCGAGCCCCAGCCCTCCAAATCCGCATCCCCCGGCCATCTGCCCGAACATCTCACCCCGCGCATCACGCTGATCTCTGATCTCCTGCGGGACGACTTTGTTCCCCGCCCGGCGCATGTTCCGCGTACGGTGCAGATAGACCCGGCGGCCCTCTTCCTCCGGCGTCTCGCTGCCCTGCGCGCCGCCTGTGAAGACCCCGCCCCCACGGCCCGCCGCTGGCTGCGCCGCTGCGCCGCCCGGCCGGGCACTGCGCGCAGAACCCTCGCGCCCGCCAGAATCCCCGGCGCGGCCCACGCCATCGATGAAACTATGGCCAGCCTCCTGGAAGACCTCACCACCGCCGCCCGCAGCACGCCCCTCCTCAACACTTCCTGAAAACCCCTCCGCCCACAAATCTTTCCCACCCGCCTCCCCGCCCCGCGACGGAGGATAAGGGCGTTTGTCCTTTACTCAGACTCCCAACCTCACCCCTCCATCGTCACCCTCGATGGCCGAAGGCTATCTGAGGGCCCATCTCCTGAACGCTCCGCATTCGCACATCTCATTGTGCGTCTTCCCGGTTTCGCCGGAGGCGAAGACCGGAATCCAGACTTTCCCCAATGCGCTGGATCCCGGGCATTTGCTTTCGCAAATCCCGGGAAGACGAAAGAGAAATTGGAGTGTGTTTGTTTCAGCAGCAGAGCGCAGCGGAGAGCCTCAGCCCAGCCCGCCGCGCAGCAGGTCCAGCGCTTCGGCTGCAAAGAGGCGCATGTTCGCCTCCCGGTCGGAAATGCCGGTCTCCAGCGTGCGGGACACCAGCACGCCACCCGGCCCGGCCAGCGCCACGCAGGTATGCCCGGCATCGTCGCCATACATATTGCCCGTCGGCCCGGAGGCCCCCGTCTCGCAGAGCCCCCAGTCGGCCTCCAGCAGCTCGCGGATGCGCCCGGCCAGCATCCGGGCATAGGGCTCGGAGGAGGAGCGCTTGTCGCCCAGGTCTTCCCGCGTCAGGCCCAGAAGGCCCCGATACGCCTGCGGGGTATAGATCACGCCGCCACCCCGGTAATAGCGCGAAGCGCCCGGCGCGGCTAGCAGCGCAGCGGAGATCAGTCCGCCAGCGGAGGATTCAGAAATCGCGACGGTTTCCCGCCGCGCTTTCAGGATGTCGCCAATCTCGGCGGCGAGGGGCAATAAGGTCTGCATGGGTTAAAGCCCCTCGCCGTCCGGGTTTACTTGTTGCCGATCCACTCGAACTCCGGCTCATCCCACCAGGGGAAGAAGCCCGGCATCCCGTCGGAAACCTTCACCGGATAGGTCGGCGTGCGCTTCTCCAGGAAGCTCATCACGCCCTCTTTCGCGTCCGGCGTCTTGCCGCGGGTATAGATCGCGGCGGAGTCCACGATATGGGCCTCCATGGGATGGCTCGCGCCCAGCATCCGCCACATCATCTGGCGGGTCAGGGCGTTGGAAACCGGGGCGGTGTTCTCGGCAATTTCCTTGGCCAGTTTGCGCGCCTCGGTCATCAGCTCCGCATGCGGAACAATGCGGCTCACCAGCCCGCCCTTCAGCGCTTCATCGGCCGGGAACACGCGGCCGGTATAGCACCATTCCAGCGCCTGCTGGATGCCCACAAGGCGCGGCAGGAACCAGCTGGAGGCCGCCTCCGGGTTGATGCCCCGGCGGTTGAACACGAAGCCGAAGCGCGCCTTGTCCGACGCAATCCGGATATCCATCGGCAGCTGCATCGTCACGCCGATGCCCACAGCCGCGCCATTGATCGCGCCGATCACCGGCTTCAGGCTCTGGAAGATACGCAGGGTCACGCGGCCGCCGCCATCGCGCTGGATATCGACAGACTCGGTGCGCCCCTTCTCGCCGTCCCCGGCGCGGGCGTCATAGTCGAAGGTCTTGGCGCCGGCCGAAAGGTCGGCCCCGGCGCAGAAGGCCCGGTCGCCATGCCCGGTCACGATCACCACCTTCACATCATCATTGGCATCGGTGATGTCGAAGGCTTCGATCATCTCGTACATCATGGTGCCGGTGAAGGCGTTCATGTTGTCCGGGCGGTGCAGGGTGAGGGTGGCAATGCCGTCCTCGATATCGAGAATGATTTCCTTGAATTCCTTGGGCCTTGCCATCGTCGGTCTCCTCCAGTGATTTGCTTCCCGCCCGAGAAGGCCCGCCTTCCCTAACGTCCGTCAAGCGCGCCGGGGTGCTTGACGCAGGCGTATCCGCCGCCGCACAACAGACACAAACCATGACGAAATTTACAGGAATCGCCCGGCCATGATCCTTCGCGCCCTTTCCGCTGCCGCCGTAGCCCTCACGCTCGCCGCCAGCCCCGCTGCCGCCGAAACGGTCTACCTTACGGCAGGCCATTTCATTGACCCGGTTTCCGGCGAGACGGTGCGCGATGCCGCCTTCGTGATCGAGGAAGGCGCCGTCACCCAGCGCGGCACCAAGGCCAGCCTCAAGGCCCCCCGCGGCGCCAAGACAGTCGATCTCGGCCAGGCCTGGCTGATGCCCGGCTTCATCGACATGCACGTCCACCTCACCAGCGACGCGGAAGACGGTCCCTACTATTCCTTGAGCCTCTCGGACGAGCGGATGGCCATCAAGGGCGTCAAGAATGCCCGCAAAACCCTGCTCGCCGGCTTCACCACCGTCCGCAATCTCGGCGCCGAAAGCTATGGCGATGTCGCCCTGCGCGACGCGATCGAGGCAGGCGAAGTGCCCGGCCCCCGCCTGCTCGTCTCCGGCCCGCCGGTCGGCATCACCGGCGGCCACTGCTCGGACATGAACCTCCTGCCCTCCGAATACCGCCTGAAGGGCGAAGGCGTTGCCAACGGCCCCTGGGAAATGCGCGCCAAGGTGCGCGAAAACATCAAGTATGGAGTAGACCTCATCAAGACCTGCTCCACCGGCGGCGTCCTCTCCAAAGGCACCGCCCTCGGCGCCGCCCAGGGCACGATTGAAGAGATCGAGGCCATCGTCGAAGAGGCCCACGCCCGCGGCCTCAAGGTCGCCAGCCACGCCCATGGCACTGTCGGCATCCGCAACGCCATCCTCGCCGGCGTCGATACCGTCGAGCATGGATCGATCATGGACGAGGCCACCATCCAGCTCGCCGTCGAACATGGCACCTACCTCTCGATGGATATCTACAACACCGAATACATCCTCTCCGAAGGCGCCAAGAATGGCCTCCTGGAAGAATCCCTCGCCAAGGAACGCTCCATCTCCGCCCGCCAGCGCGCCAGCTTCACTGCCGCTGTGAAGGCCGGCGCCAAGGTCGTCTTCGGGTCAGACGCCGGCGTCTATCCCCACGGCCTCAATGGCAACCAGTTCTCCCGCATGGTCACCTTCGGCATGACGCCGATGCAGGCGCTGCGCGCAGGCACCTCCTTCGCCGCCGAAGCCCTCGGCAAGACGGGCGAGCTCGGCTGTGGAGACGTTGGCTGCAAGGCGGATTTCGTCGCCGTTTCCGCCGATCCACTGGCAGACATGCAGCGCCTCGCCGATGTGGACTTCGTCATGAAAGGCGGCGTCGTCTACAAGCAGGGCGGCGTGCCGCAGGCTTCATCCTTCTAAGGATCTTGCCCCCGTGGAGTTCACGCCCTTCCCGGATGTCACCGCCCTTGCCGCCCCGGTCTTCGTGGCCTCGGTGGCGTGGGAATGGTGGGCGGTCAAAACCGGCCGCGCCAAAGGCCGTTACGAAACGAAAGACGCCCTCGCCTCCATGGCGATGGGTCTCGGTAATGTCGTGGTTAACACGCTCACAGCCACCATCGCCCTCTGGATGATGATGCTGGCCTGGCCCTTCCGTATAATGACCATCCCGCTCACCTGGTGGAGCTTCGCCCTCTGCTTCGTGGCGTATGATTTTATCTATTACTGGAAACACCGCTTCGCCCACCGCATGCGCTGGTTCTGGATGGAGCATGTCACCCACCATTCTTCCCGGCACTACAATCTGACCACCGCCCTGCGCCAGCCCTGGTTCGGCCCGTTCACCGGGCTCATCCTCGTTGGTCTGCCGCTGGTCTGGTTGGGCTTCCACCCCTACGTCCTCGCCCTCGCGGGCGGGCTGAACCTCATCTACCAGTTCTGGATCCATACAGAGGCGGTGGACAAGATGCCCCGCTGGTTCGAGGCGGTGATGAACACGCCTTCCCACCACCGCGTCCACCACGCCACCAATCCGCGGTATCTGGATACGAACTATGCCGGCGTCTTCATCATCTGGGACAAGATGTTCGGCACCTTCGTGCCCGAGCGGGAAGATGACAAGCCGAGCTATGGTATCGTCAAACAGCTGACCACCCACAATCCAATCACCATCGCTTTCCATGAGCTGGGCGGCTTCCTGACCGATTGCGCCCGCGATGGCCTGCGCCCCTGGCGCTGGGCAGGCCGCGCCATCAACGCCCCCGGCTGGAGCCCAGAAGGTGCCCACAACCGCTCCGTTGAGCTCAAACAGGCCTATGTCGCCGCCCACCCGGATCAGGCCGGCCAGCCCGGATTGCCGCCCGCGCGGGACTAGCCCCGCCAGCCCGGCGGCTCGGCCAGCGCCAGGAAACACGCCACATCCATATGCGCTTCCAGCCCATCGGCCAGCGCGTCCAGCGCCGCCTCCACCGACGCGCCATACGCCGCCTCTGACGATGCCCCCGCCCGCACCCCTTCCAGCCAGGCCGACCGGAAGCGATCCTCCGCAAACAGGCCATGCACATAGGTGCCTTCGATCCGCCCGTCCGCG
>NZ_NCJT01000288.1 GCF_002282565.1 Hyphomonas sp. 34-62-18 | reverse complement strand
TGGTGCTGACGGTTGCCGCTGCTGAAGCGGCCGTGGGGCTTGCGATCCTGGTCGTCTATTTCCGTAACCGGCGCGACATCTCGGTTGAGAATGTCGACCTCATGAAGGGCTGATAAGGGTTATGCTTCCTGATAGCCTTCTCCTGTTCATCGTTCTGGCGCCCGGCATCGCGGCGCTGTTCGGTCTGTTTCACAAAATCATCGGCGATCGCATCGTCATGCTTGTCACCACCGGCACGGTGCTGACCGCTGGCGCGCTTTCGCTATACCAACTCTTTGCCTATGTGGCGGGCTTGGGGCATGCAGGCGGACATGAGGCGCACGCGGCGCTGGACGCGTACCTGACTGCTGGCCCCGCCCATGGCACGCAGGAGCTGAAGCAGCACATCATTACGCTGATGCCCTGGATTGAGGTGGGCAATTTCAAGGCCAACTGGGCGATCCGCGTGGACGCACTCTCAATCGTGATGATGGCCGTTATCACGGGTGTCTCTGGCCTCGTTCATCTCTATTCGTGGGGCTATATGAGCGAGGAGCCGCACAAGGCGCGCTTCTTCGCATACCTCTCGCTCTTCACCTTCATGATGCTCATGCTGGTGGTGGCGGATAACTTCATCCAGCTGTTCTTCGGCTGGGAAGGTGTGGGCCTCGCCTCCTACCTGCTGATCGGTTTCTGGTACACCAAGAAGGCTCCGAACGACGCGTCGATCAAAGCGTTCGTGACAAACCGTGTCGGCGACTTTGGCCTAGCCCTTGGCATCATGGCGGTATTCTTCGTTTTCGGCAGCGTGGAATTCGGACCAGTGCTCGATGCCATCCGGAACAACGCGGTGGTTACGCCGGTTGCCTTTGCAGAAGCTGCACCGGCACGCGAAGTCATCATGACGTTCCTTGGCCAACGCGTTTATGCGTTGGAGCTCATCGGTATCCTGCTGTTCATCGGCGCGATGGGTAAGTCCGCCCAGTTCTTTCTGCACGTCTGGCTGCCGGATGCCATGGAAGGCCCGACGCCGGTTTCTGCGCTGATCCACGCGGCGACGATGGTGACGGCGGGCGTTTATCTCGTCTGCCTCGTCTCGCCGATTTACGAATATACCTTCTATGCAGCGGGCATGATTACGCTGGTGGGAGCTGTCACAGCGCTCTACGCCGCCACGGTCGGCATGGCGCAGAACGACATCAAGCGGGTCATTGCCTACTCGACCTGTTCTCAGCTGGGCTACATGTTCTTTGCTGCAGGTGTTGGCGCTTATGAAGCGGCGATGTTCCACCTGTTTACGCACGCCTTCTTCAAGGCGCTCCTGTTCCTCGGCGCAGGTTCCGTCATTCACGGCATGCACCACGAGCAGGACATGCGCCGGATGGGCGGCCTTGCGAAGTTCATGCCGCTGACCTACGCCGCAATGATGATCGGCACGATTGCCATTATCGGCCTTGGTATTCCGCACACGAAGCTTGGTTTCTCGGGCTTCTTCTCCAAGGATGCGATCCTTGAGAGCACGTTTGCCGGCGGTACGGCTCAGGTGATGTTCGGGCAGATGGCATTCTGGTTTGGCCTGCTAGCCGCCTTCCTGACAAGCTTCTACTCATGGCGTCTGATTTACATGACTTTCCATGGCCCGATGGCTTCGCAAGCTGGGCGTGACGATCACGCGCATGATCATGCGCAGGCTGACGACGATCATGCTCACGATGACCATCACGGACATGATCACACGCCGCATGAAAGCCCGATGGTCATGCTCATCCCGCTGGCTTTGCTCAGCCTGGGCGCCGTCTTTGCGGGCTTCTATTTCTATGACGCTTTCGTTGAGGCCAATAACGAGGCTTTCTGGGCCGGGGCCATATACCGCGCCGCAGAGAACCATGTTCTCCATGATCGTCACAACGTGCCGGAATGGGTGCTGTGGGCACCGCTGGTTGTCACCATCGCAGGCTTCGTGCTGGCGAGCATGACTTACTTCTTCAACAGGGGCGTCGGTGCGCGGATCGCCGCCAGCGGCGGGCCGCTCCACGCTCTGTTCTCAAACAAGTGGTATTTCGACGAGATCTATCAGGCCACACTGGTTCGCGGCTCCGCTTTCCTCGGAAATATCTTCTGGAAAGCTGACAAGAAGGTCATCGACGGGGTGGGGCCGGATGGCGTCGCCTGGTTTGCCGGCTTCAGTGCGCGCCGGCTCGCGAAACTCCACACGGGTTATCTGTATCACTATGCGTTCGTAGTCATCGGGGCCGCCATTATCTTTGGCGCGATCCTGTGGCTGCGGGCCGGAGGGGCCAACTGATGGGCGGTTTCCCCATTCTTACCGCAACGACTTTCCTGCCTCTGATCGGAGCGTTGCTGATCATTCTTGTGCGCGCCGCTACGTCTGGCAGCCGCGCCGCTTCAGATGATGGCCGGCAGAACCGGGCCATTCTCACGGCATCGCTGATCATTTCGGCGGCAACCTTTGTGTTGTCGATCGCGGCTTTCCTGTCGTTTGACGCGTCCCAGCCAGGCTACCAACTGTTAGAGCAGCACGCCTGGTACGGGCCGATCAGCTATAAGCTTGGTGTCGATGGCCTGTCGATTTCACTGATATTGCTGACCACATTCCTTACGCCGATCTGTCTGCTGGCGAGCTGGAACTCGATCGACAAGCGCGTCACCGAATATGTGGTCGCATTCCTTGTGCTTGAGACGTTCATGATCGGGGTCTTCACGGCGCTCGATCTGGTACTCTTCTACATCTTCTTCGAAGCTGGCCTGATCCCGATGTTCCTGATCATCGGTATCTGGGGCGGAAAAGACCGGATCTACGCATCCTACAAGTTCTTCCTCTACACGTTGATCGGCTCGCTCCTCCTGCTTGTGGCGGCGATCTATATGATCCAGGCGGCAGGCTCGGCGGATTTCGAAGTCCTGGAGAAGTTCTCGTTCGATCCGTCTGTGCAAACCTGGCTATGGCTGGC
>NZ_NCJT01000287.1 GCF_002282565.1 Hyphomonas sp. 34-62-18 | reverse complement strand
GCGCGCATCGAGCGCCTGTGGAGCCGTTGGCGCGGGCCGCTGGGCCTGGTGCAGAAGCGGCATGTGCAGGAAATCGGCATCGAAGTGCCGGTGACGCCGAATGTACGCTGGGTGCGCGACGAGGCGATCCGGCTGTTCTCGCGCGACGCGGAGTTCGGCATCAAGACACAGATCGAGCGCGGGGATGGCAGTGAGTTTGACGCCCTGCGCGAGTTTACCGCCGGGATGGACCGCCGGGCGATCGACTGGAAACATTCGGCCCGCCACCGGCATTTGCTGGCCAAGGAATTCAAGACCGAGCGCAACCACAATATCGTCTTCGCCTTCGACACGGGCCGGCTGATGAGCGAGCCGCTGGGCGGTGTGCCGAAGATTGACCGGGCGGTGACGGCGGGCCTGCTGCTGGCCTACGTCTCCCTGCGCTCAGGCGACCGGACGATGTTCTATGGCTTCGCGTCAAAGCCCGGGGTGACGAGCGGTTTCCTGACTGGCACCAGCAGCTTTCCCAAGGCGCAGGCGACCGTGGCCGAGATGGACTATTCGGACGAGGAAGCAAACTTCACCCTTGCCCTGACAAACCTTGCCGGGCGGCTGGAGCGGCGCAGCCTTGTGATCATCTTCTCCGACTTTGTGGATACGATCTCTGCTGAACTGATGCTGGAGAATGTGAAGCGGCTGACGGACCGGCACCTGGTTCTCTTCGCCACCTTCGAGGACGAAGCGCTGAGCACCATGGCCGATGCGGCGCCGGAAAATCCGGAAGATGTGGCGCGCGCGGTGATCGCCGACACATTGCTGTCGGAGCGCGATCTCGTTTTCCGCCGGCTGCAGCGCATGGGCGTGCAGATCATCGAAAGCCGGCCTGAACATTTCGGCGCGGAACTTGTTTCGCGTTACCTGCAGATCAAGCAGAGGGACATGCTGTGAGCGGCGATCTCCTGAAATCCTACCGTTTCCGCGAGGAACGCCAGGGCGACTGGCAGAAACTGGACCTCATCCTGACGCGCGCGGAGAATGGCGGCGTCAAACACCTGAGCGATGAAGACATGCTGGCGCTGCCCCGGCTGTATCGTCAGGCGGTCTCCTCGCTGTCTGTCGCGCGATCAATCTCGCTCGATCAGAACGTCATTGCGTATCTGGAGAGCCTGTGTACGCGGGCCTATTTCTTTGTCTATGGCGCGCGCACCACCATCGGCGAGCGGATGATGAATTTCCTGCGCAGGGATTGGCCCGCGGCAGTGCGCGGCGCTGTGTGGCCTACACTTCTGTCTGCGCTGTTCTTCTTTGGCGGCTGGGGCCTCGCCTTCTTCCTCTGCCTGCAGGACATGGACTGGTACTGGACGTTCCACGGGGCAAGCTTCTTTGAGGGGCGCAATCCTGATGCCACCGTGGAGTATCTGCGCAGTACGATCTATACGGACGGTCATGACGAGGGACAGCTGACGGCCTTCTCCAGCTTCCTCTTCAACAACAATGCGCAGATTGCGCTGTTTGCCTTTGCCCTGGGCTTTGCGTTTGGCATCCCCACAGCCTGGCTGCTGGTCTATAATGGGGTGATGATCGGCTCGATGTATGCCGTGTTCTGGGACAAGGGGCTGGGCTATGAGTTCACCGGCTGGCTGATGATCCATGGCGTGACGGAGCTCTTCGCCATCGTGCTGGCGGGGGCAGCAGGCTTCATAATTGGCGGCGCGGTGGCGTTTCCAGGCGCGCAGACGCGGCTCGCTTCGGCCCGCGCGGCCGGGCAGAAGGCGGCTACCATCGCCATGGGCTGCGTGGTGATGCTGATCATCGCCGCTCTGCTCGAGGGTTTTGGCCGGCAGCTGATCAATTCCGACATCGTCCGCTACATGATTGCGGCGGGAACCGGTGTTCTCTGGATGCTGTATTTCTACATGTCCCGCCAGGAGCGGAGCGCATGACCCAGCCCGCCGCCTCTCAGACCGCCACCGCGAGGCCTCAGCGCCCCGGCATCAGCATCGAGGCCGCCACCCAGCGGCGCGCGCGCATGGCTGAAGAGGTGCGGCAGTCGAAGCTGATCCGGCGGCTGATAACGCCGGAAGGTGCCGCCATCCGGCTGAAGCTGGCCACGGCGGGCGAACGGGCGGGCGCCTTCCTGATTGATGTGGCCATTCAATGGGTCATTGTAATCGCCACGCTGTTCGGGCTGAGCGCGCTGATCGGTACGCTGTCGCCAGGCAGCGCCAATATCGCCTTTGCTTTCTGGCTGGTGTTCTTTTTCTTTGTCCGGAATTTCTACTACATCTTCTTCGAGATCGGCCAGCGGGCCGCCACGCCGGGCAAACGCGCCCTGGGCCTCAGGGTGGCCGCGCGCGATGGCGGACGGCTCACCGCAAACTCCGTCCTCGCCCGCAATTTCATCCGCGAAATAGAAGTGGGCCTGCCCTTCCAGTTTGCCATGATGGGCGGCGAGGGCGCGAGCGGATGGATGGCGCTTCTGGGGCTCGTCTGGTCGGGCGTGTTCCTGCTGTTTCCGATCTTCAACAAGGACAAGATGCGTGTGGGCGACCTGATCGCCGGCACCTGGGTCATCCGTTCACCCAAGACGAAGCTGATGCACGACATCACATCGGCGGCCAAAAGCGCTGATGCCGGTTCACGCTTCAACTTCACGACCGCGCAGGCCGATGCCTATGGCATTCACGAGCTGCATGTTCTGGAAGACGTGCTGCGCCAATCGACGGCAGAAATCAAACAGCAGGTGGCCGAGCGTATTCGCGCCAAGATCCGCTGGACGAAACAGCCGGGCGAAACTGATCTCGCTTTCCTGGAGGCGTATTACAGCGCCCTGAGGCGGCGGCTTGAGCAGCGGATGCTTCTGGGCGAGCGGAAAGCCGACAAGTTCGACGTCAGGTAAGGCCGAGCCCAGCGGTTTCACTCGCCGGCTTGCGCGGCAGCTCTGGTATTTCCGGAAGGATGGGCAGGCGCAGGAGGTGTTTC
>NZ_NCJT01000059.1 GCF_002282565.1 Hyphomonas sp. 34-62-18 | reverse complement strand
TGGAGACAGTGGGGAAGTCGTTACGCCATTCGTGCAGGTCGGAACTTACCCGACAAGGAATTTCGCTACCTTAGGACCGTTATAGTTACGGCCGCCGTTCACCGGGGCTTCAATTCAATGCTTGCACATCTCCTTTTAACCTTCCGGCACCGGGCAGGCGTCAGACCCTATACGTCATCTTGCGATTTCGCAGAGCCCTGTGTTTTTGATAAACAGTCGCAACCCCCAGTTTTGTGCCCCTCAGTACTGGTTGCCCAATATGAGGCCTCCTTCTCCCGAAGTTACGGAGGTAATTTGCCGAGTTCCTTCAACATAGTTCTCTCAAGCGCCTTGGTATGCTCTACCAGTCCACCTGTGTCGGTTTAGGGTACGGTCTAATAGGGAGGCTATTTCCAGGGACCCCCAGGCTGCACTCACAATCCAGTAAGTTCATACAGCTTTCGGAATCCGTCACTCATCCCTCGGCCCACGAATATTAACGTGGTTCCCATCGGCTACGCCTTTCGGCCTGACCTTAGGGGCCGGCTAACCCTGCGCAGATTAGCTTTACGCAGGAACCCTTGGACTTTCGGCGAGAGGGTCTCTCACCCTCTTTGTCGCTACTCATGTCAACATTCTCACTTCCGATACCTCCAGCAAACCTCACGGTTCACCTTCATTGGCTTACGGAACGCTCCGCTACCGCTCTTACGAGCCCGCGATTTCGGCGCATAACTTTAGTCCCGATACATTTTCCGCGCAGGATCGCTTGATCAGTGAGCTGTTACGCTTTCTTTAAAGGATGGCTGCTTCTAAGCCAACCTCCTGATTGTCTCAGCAATCCCACATCGTTTCGCACTTAGCTATGACTTGGGGGCCTTAATCGGCGGTCTGGGTTGTTTCCCTTTTCACGACGGACGTTAGCACCCGCCGTGTGTCTGCCACGTATAACTTCCAGGTATTCGGAGTTTGATAAGGTTTGGTAATCCGGTAAGGACCCCTAGCCCATTCAGTGCTCTACCCCCTGGAGTCTCAACCGTGACGCTCTACCTAAATAGATTTCGCGGAGAACCAGCTATCAGCAAGTTTGATTGGCCTTTCACCCCTAGGCACAGGTCATCCGAGAATTTTTCAACATTCAACGGTTCGGCCCTCCAGTGCGTGTTACCGCACCTTCAGCCTGCCCATACCTAGATCACTTGCCTTCGGGTCTAATGCTACGTACTCAGTCGCCCTATTCAGACTCGCTTTCGCTGTGCCTACACCTAACGGCTTAAGCTTGCACGCAACACTAAGTCGTTGACCCATTATACAAAAGGTACGAGGTCACTCCGAAGAGCTCCCTCAGCTTGTAGGCATCCGGTTTCAGGATCTGTTTCACTCCCCTCATCGGGGTTCTTTTCATCATTCCCTCACGGTACTTGTTCACTATCGGTCGGTAAGGAGTACTTAGGCTTGGAGGGTGGTCCCCCCATTTTCAGACAGGATTTCACGTGTCCCGCCCTACTCTAAAAGGTCTTCATTTTACGGATACGGGGCTATCACCCACTATGGCGCACCTTCCCAGATGCTTCTCCTTGTTTCAGACCAGGCCTGGTCCGCGTTCGCTCGCCACTACTAACGGAGTCTCAATTGATGTCCTTTCCTCCGGGTACTCAGATGTTTCAATTCCCCGGGTTCGCTTTTTAAACCTATGTATTCAGTTTAAAATACCTCACTATTGAAATGTCAGACATGTCGAGCACCGAAGTGCTCGAATTATCCAACATCTCGGAGGTGGGTTTCCCCATTCAGAAATCACCGGATCAAAGGGTGCTCTCGCCTCCCCGGTGCTTATCGCAGAGTGCCACGTCTTTCATCGCCTCTTACCGCCAAGACATCCCCCGGATGCCCTTTTGACGCTTGATCTCATAAAACCCATGTGCAGTGGAAAGCGCAGAGCGCTTCACTGACACAGAGTTTCAGTCAGACATTGTTGGTTTCTTGCAGACTGACCCTTTGAAGCACGCCTGTTGCCAGGCACGCTCTATCGGCTGAAGCAGCAGTACCAAAACCCTGTGGGGGTTTATGAGGCACGCGGCCGGATCAGTCTTTCCCTTACGATAACAAACATCCCGAAACCCCAATGGGCCCCGGAAACCAGATAACTTCTTTCGTTCGTGTGAGACAGGATGGTGGAGCCAGACGGAGTCGAACCGAC
The DNA here is from genome assembly GCF_002282565.1 of Hyphomonas sp. 34-62-18. Classification (GTDB taxonomy): domain Bacteria; phylum Pseudomonadota; class Alphaproteobacteria; order Caulobacterales; family Hyphomonadaceae; genus Hyphomonas. Next base: position 9,363 of record NZ_NCJT01000059.1, on the reverse strand, counting down.
GGCCTCCTGAATGCAAATCAGGCGCTCTCCCAACTGAGCTATGGCCCCGTGGTTCCTGTCGCTGGCTCTCGGCCAGTCTCGCTTACCCCTTTGCAGCTTCGATGGTGGGCCGAGGAAGAGTTGAACTTCCGACCTCACGCTTATCAGGCGTGCGCTCTAACCACCTGAGCTACCGGCCCTTCAGCCAGGCAGACCAGGCGGCCGCCGCAGCCAAAGTCGAAGACAGGCGCTAGCGCCCGCGGGGCTCGCTTCTACCCGGCAGCCATATGCGGCCAGGCATTACGAACGAAGGAAGAGAAACGGAGACGGCGCGACAGCCGCATATATTTGCCTTCATAAGAAGGCTTTGAATAAGGGCAGCAGAGCTTCACGTGAGTAAAGCAATCTGATGCATCCTTAGAAAGGAGGTGATCCAGCCGCAGGTTCCCCTACGGCTACCTTGTTACGACTTCATCCCAGTTACTGATCCTACCGTGGCCGGCTGCCTCCGAAGTTAGCTCACCGTCTTCGGGTAGAACCAATTCCCATGATGTGACGGGCGGTGTGTACAAGGCCCGGGAACGTATTCACCGTGGCATGCTGATCCACGATTACTAGCGATTCCACCTTCATGCCGTCGAGTTGCAGACGACAATCCGAACTGAGACAGCTTTTTGGGATTATCCCATTGTCACTGCCATTGTAGCACGTGTGTAGCCCTACCCGTAAGGGCCATGAGGACTTGACGTCATCCCCACCTTCCTCCGGCTTGCCACCGGCAGTTTCCTTAGAGTGCCCACCCAAACGTGATGGCAACTAAGGATGAGGGTTGCGCTCGTTGCGGGACTTAACCCAACATCTCACGACACGAGCTGACGACAGCCATGCAGCACCTGTGTTCCAGCCAGCCGAACTGAAGGAATCCATCTCTGGAAACCATACTGGACATGTCAAGGGTAGGTAAGGTTCTGCGCGTTGCTTCGAATTAAACCACATGCTCCACCGCTTGTGCGGGCCCCCGTCAATTTCTTTGAGTTTTAACCTTGCGGCCGTACTCCCCAGGCGGAGAGCTTAATGTGTTAACTGCGTCACCGACAGGCATGCCTGCCAACAACTAGCTCTCATCGTTTACGGTGTGGACTACCAGGGTATCTAATCCTGTTTGCTCCCCACACTTTCGCACCTCAGCGTCAGTATCAGTCCAGTTAGCCGCCTTCGCCACTGGTGTTCCACCGAATATCTACGAATTTCACCTCTACACTCGGTATTCCGCTAACCTCTCCTGATCTCAAGACTTCCAGTTTCAAATGCAGTTCCGAGGTTGAGCCCCGGGATTTCACACCTGACTTAAAAGTCCGCCTACGTGCGCTTTACGCCCAGTAATTCCGAACAACGCTAGCCCCCTTCGTATTACCGCGGCTGCTGGCACGAAGTTAGCCGGGGCTTCTTCTTCAGGTACGGTCATTATCATCCCTGACGAAAGAATTTTACAACCCTAAGGCCTTCATCATTCACGCGGCATGGCTGCATCAGGCTTTCGCCCATTGTGCAAGATTCCCCACTGCTGCCTCCCGTAGGAGTCTGGGCCGTGTCTCAGTCCCAGTGTGGCTGATCATCCTCTCAGACCAGCTATGGATCGTCGCCTTTGTGAGCCATTACCTCACCAACTAGCTAATCCAACGCGGGCCGATCTTTCGCCGATAAATCTTTCCCCCTAAGGGCGTATAAGGTATTACCACCAGTTTCCCGGAGCTATTCCTTAGCGAAAGGTACGTTCCCACGCGTTACTCACCCGTCTGCCACTATATCGTTCGACTTGCATGTGTTAGGCCTGCCGCCAGCGTTCGTTCTGAGCCAGAATCAAACTCTCAAGTTGAGTTTATGATCTGACGAACCATCCCAGGAAAATGGGACGGTTACTTTGCTGTATAAGCATAAGTATTGCGTTCTTTGACGAGAACCCTTTTAAACAAAGGAAAGACCGAAGCCTTTCCGATGGAAAAAGAATTCTCAAGAAACACATCGTCGTGATCGTTTTGGACCTCTTGCGAGGTCCGCAAGCCATCACGCCGCCTGCGTTTCTCTTCCTATCTCTTACGATGTCAAACAGCGTGGGCCGAAGCCCGGAATTTGGTGCCCGTTGGAAGCCTGCGGCCCCGTCCGGAAGTGGCGGCTTATACAGCCGCCTAATTTCCCGTCAACCACCTTTTTTCGCTCTTCTGCAGTTCGTCAGAACCACCAGATTTTAGCGAACACAACTCCCTGGCCGATCAAGTCTCGGCCCGTTCGTTGGGGCGTCCGGGAAGCGGCGGCTTTTATAACCACCGCATTTCCCGTCAACCTCTTTTTTCGCTTTTCCACAGTTCGTTAGAACCACCGGATTTGAGCGAACTGAACTTCCTGACCGATCATCTCGGCCCATCCATTCGGGCGTTCGGGAAGCGGCGGCTTTTAGGGCCACCGTTTCCCCCGTCAACCCTTTTCTCACCCCTTCTCCAGAATTCCACACCTTGGCGTGGAGACCTGATTTTCAGAGCGAACAGAACTCCTAAGCCGATTATCTCGGCCCATTTGTTCGGGCGTTCGGGAGAACCGCACATATAGCCGCTGTTCGGTGTAAAGGGCAACCCCTTTTCTTCCGTTCGGCGACCGCTGGGCGGTCATCGCTGGGCCGTTTGTTGCCGCCCGGCTCAGCGAAGGCCGCGATGTATCGGTGCCTTCTCAGAACCACAAGCCCTCATTCTGCGAAATTCACAGATTCACTGCTCTTTGTGGAAAAGGAGCAGAGCGCGTCAGAACTGGGCGGAGAGGTAAGACTTCATCGCCTGGGCCTCTGCTTCGGTCTCGGCGATCTTCCATTTCACGAGATCTCCGATGGATACAAAACCGGTCAGCCGGTTGTTGCGCACCACGGGAAGATGCCGGATGCGCCGGTCGGTCATCAGCTGAAGTGCCTGGTCGATGGGTGCCTCGGCACTGATGGTGATCACCGCCCGTGTCATCGCCTGGCCGACGGGCATCTCAAGGGCCCCTTCCCCAAGCTTGGCAAACTGGCGCACGATATCGCGTTCTGACAGCACACCGACGATCTCGCCGTCTGCGTCCAGTGTCACCACCGCGCCGATCCGCCGTTCGTCCAGAAGGCGCGCGGCCTCGCGCAGCGTATGATCGGCCCGCAAAGTGATGACTTCACGGCCCTTGTCGTTGAGTATCTGTTCAATGATCATTCCAGTCCTCCCATCAAGGCGGCGGCCTTCAGGCCGTCTCACCAAATGAAAGGATACCATAACCGGGAACGCGAAGCGACTCCCATGAAATCGGCGTTAAACGCCCTTTTTCCAGCTATATATCCAGCCTGCGCAGAGCGTTCCAAATCAGCACACGGGCAAAAATGGCGCCCGCTACATAGCCGCCGGCATGCACTTCCCAGGCAATGGAGGCGCCCAGCAGCGCCGGGCCGACAAAGGCAAACAGCAGGTTTGCCACCATGAAGATGCTCGTCACGGTCAGAAAATTGCGAGACAAAAGCCTTGCGTCGGCCCCCTCCCGCATCAGGAAAAAGGCGCCCATCAAGCCACTGATCCCGCCCGAGGCGCCGACCGCGATCGGACCTTCCGGATTGTTCAGGAGAAGGTAGACCAGCCCGCCTCCGGCCTGTGCCAGAAAGATCAGCACAAAGAGCATAATGACCGCGCCCGGCCCATATCCACCCCGAAGGGCAGAGAGCATTTCCAACACCGGCTTGCCAATGGCGATCAGGAAAGCGGCGTTCAGAATGACGTGAAACCAGTCTCCGTGAAGCAGCGTGCTGAGCACAAAGGGCGCCATCGCGCCCAGCCAGCCGGCATAGGGCGGCGCGGCGCCAGCCAACATAACCGGGCCATCCGCCCATCCCCAGAACCGCTCCGGAAACAGCGCGCCATAATAAAGCGCCGCGAAATTCAGCTCCTGCGGGGCCAGCACCCGTGCCCCGTGAAGCGCAATCAGCAGCAGCGCAAAGGCCGTCAGTGGCAGGGGCGCATTGATGATCGGCGGGCGCTTTTCAGCAGGCTGCATCCCAGAATTCCTCGTCTCACGCAGGCGGGAATCGGTCCGCTGCTGTTGTCTTTCATGTAGGGGCGAACGTTAAATTTGCCTCGCCGCGCGCTGAAACTAGTTCTCTTCTTATGTTCACAAAGCTGTTCCTCGGGCTGGTCGCGGCCCTTTTCGCCCTCTTCGGCGCCGTTTCGCTGGCAAATCCCATTGGCATGGCTGAAAGCCTCGGCGTCGCCGTGGGTGGCCCAAACGGGGCATATGAGCTGCGCGGCATCTATGGAGGGGTCAGCCTCGCGGCCGCCCTGCTCTTCGCCGCCGGCGCGATTCGCCCGTCCCTGACGCTGCCGGCGCTCTGGTTTCTCATTGTATATATGGGCGGCTATGTGTTCGCGCGCGTCTTCGCCCTGCTGCTCGGCCCCGCCCCCACCAGCGTCTATATCGGCTTCGTGGCCTTCGAAGTGTTCGTTCTGGCCGGGGCACTTGTCTGCCTTCGGGCCGCTCCGCGCCGCTGAGCCCAAAGAAAAAGCCCCGCCAGTGTGGCGGGGCTCTCTATAAGAATCACTGTCAGGGACGGATCAGAACGTCTTGCGCAGTGTCACGCCGTAGGAGCGCGGCGCCACAGGATAGCCCATATAGGAGCCTGCCTGCGCCACGGCCGGGAATGCGGTCGTGATGTATTCGTCATTGAACACGTTGCGCACCCACAGCGTCACGCCCAAGCCATTGTCATTGGTAAAGCCGGTCGAGGCATTGAAGGTGTTGACCTTCTTCTGCTCGCCGAATGCGGCCTGTTCGGCATCGCTGTCGAAATGGTCAACGGCGCTTTCATACTGCCAGTCACCGCGGACATAGGCGTCCCAACCTGCGACATCAAAGAAGTAGGTCGCCGCCGTGGAGGTCGCCACTTCCGGAATGCCATAGGGCGTTTCGCCGGAAAGATCGCCGCTCGCCGAATTCGGGAAGCTGTCATACTTCGGATCCTGAAGCGTACCGGCCACCATCAGCTGCAGATTGTTGACCGGGTTCCAGGTCACGTCGAACTCGACACCCTTGTTGGACTGCTTGCCGGCATTGGCCAGCGCGAAGCCCGTGCCGGTGAACACATTCGACTGGAAGCCTTCGATCGTCTGATCGAAATAGGCCACGTTGAACGCAACATTAGAGTAGACGCCCTTCAGGCCCACCTCGAACACGGCTGCATCCTCAGGCCCGGCATACCGCGTGCCGGGCACGAGGTTTGGCAGCGCAAGGCCCGCATCGCGGATCGGCGAGGCGGCCGGGCTCGTCACCGGCGAACCGGGGATGAAGTCCCGCGCGAAGGGGCGCGAGTCGCGCGACAGGTTCCAGGACGTCGCCTTGAAGCCGGTGGCATACGACACATAGGTATTGAGATTGTCGTTGAGGTCATAGGCAAGGCGCAGCGTGTAGGTCGTCGCCGAATCCTTCGTCTGGCCGCTTTCCACCGCGTTCGGGAAGTTCAGGAACGGCGGCAGGAACTGCAGCGGCTGCAGCGCGAGGAACGGGTTCACGTCCGGGTTCGTTGCGTTTGCCGTAGCGAAGGTCTGCATGCCGGCAAAGACAGCCGGGTTCGCCGCCGCAAAAGCGCCGACAGCGGCCGGATCACGCGGATCAACGCCCGCATTGATCAGCGCCTGGCCCAGGATCACCTGCTGGCCCGCGCCCACGAAGTCGACCGCCGAGAGCGCATCGGTCGCAATCACGCGGCCATAGGCGTCCTTCTTGTCTTCTGTATAGTTGAGGCCAACGGTGGCCGTCAGGCGCTCGGTGACGTGGAAGTCGAGTGTCCCGAACAGAGACCAGGCCGTGTTGTCCTGGCCATAGCTCTCGTCGAGCCCCTGCCCCGCCTGGGCAAAGGTGGTGCCCACCGGCAGGCCGAGCGCGCTTTCCACGCCCGCCAGAATGTCGGTGATCGTGCCGGTGGCCGGGTTCAGCCCGCCCGCCAGGGCGTTGGCGTAGTTGCGATAGTCATCGCCATAGAAGAGGCCGTTCTCGATATCGACCTTTTCGTCGAAATAGAACGCGCCCACCATCCAGTCGAACCGCTCACCCGCCGTCGAGGTGAGGCGCAGTTCCTGGGTGAAGGTGTCGATGTCAGTCTTGTTGGAGTTCTCCGCCAGGAGGTTGGCGCCGGTGAAATCGGAGTCCTGGTTGGTGTCCAGCTTCGACATCCGGTAGGCCGTGATCGAGGTCAGGCGCACCGCATCAAAGTCGAAATCGCCCTGGAACGAAATCCCGCCATTGTCGATCTTGTTCGTGGACGGAAGGTTGTAGGCCACACGGTAGCTGTAAGGATCTTCCGGCACCAGCAGGCCGCCCAAGGCCTGCACGATGGCGCCCGTCGGCCCGTTGACCACATTCGCCGCTGCGCAGCACAGCTCGTCGATCTGGTCATAGTCCGCCATCAGACGGAAAGACGTGTTGACGTTCGGTTCAAACAGCAGGTCGCCGCGGATACCCCAGCGATTGCGCTCGTTGGTCTCCGTGCCCGTGCCGATATCTTCGACATAACCGTCGCGCTTGTTGTAGGTCACGCCCACAGCGCCGGCGAGGTTCTCCGCCAGCGGCCCGGTGACATAGCCATTCACGCGGTAGCCATTCTCATTGCTGACCGTGCCATCCACAACGCCGCCAAATTCATATTGCGGTTTCTTGGTGACGACCGAGATCACCCCCGCAGACGCGTTCTTGCCGAACAGCGTCGATTGCGGCCCGCGCAGCACTTCCACGCGCTCGATGTTGGGCAGGTCCGAAATCTGCGAGGCAGAGCGCGAACGGTAGACGCCATCAATGAACACGCCGACCGAAGGCTCGATGCCGGCATTGTTCGCGCCATTGCCGAAGCCGCGGATCACGAAGTTGGTGTTGGCCGAAGACTGCAGCTGGCCCACGCGCAGCGACGGAATGATCGACTGCAGATCGTTGAGGTCCACAATCGCTGCCCGCTCGATGGTCGTATCATCGACCACCGAAACCGCGATCGGCACATCCTGCAGCGTCTGTTCGCGCTTGGTGGCCGTGATCGTCACGGTCTGCAGGGTGCGGGCTTCTTCAGGGGCTTCCTGCTCCTGCGCCAGCGCCGGGGCAGCGACAGCGGTGAGCGCGCTGAGACCAACGCCAAGGCAAAGCACGGCGCGCAGGCCGGTGCGGCCCGCCGTCAACACTTCAAATTTTGACACGTAGAATTTCCTTCCTGGGAGTTTGCTGTTCGGTAGAGACGCCGCTGCCTGTCCGGTGGGGATCTGGGGCTCGGGCAAAGTTTCTTGTTATTGTGAATGGATTGTAATCGGCAGATTCGCGGCGAAGCAAGCCCCGCCCACAGGCAACCCCTGCGCGCCTAGCACGTAACCCTGAGGCATCTGTTCCGCCCTGAAACGGTCCCCCTCTCCGGCACAAGGCACAAGCGTTCGCTGCTCCAGCCCCGCTCAGTCATTTCTTCCCCCGCCAGCGTAAGAAACGCCTCCGCCGCGCATGTTTATTCCCCCACCGCGTGAATTACGCCCGCCGCCGCCATCTGGAACGGATATTGCGATTGAGGAGGCGGAAAGGGCCTCCCCTTGGCCCGGCAGAACACCAGGAGCAATCCAGAACATGGTCGAGCATTCGATCCACCCGAACACCCGCGTCCTGCTGGACGCCTGGCGCCGCATGCAGTCCGAGCCGGATGTGCACGCTGCCGCTGGCCCCAATGTCGCTGAACATGCTGACCTGATCGACCGCATTTTCGTGCTCGAAATGATGGACGACCGCACCTGGCTCGTGCGCAACGCAGGCGACGCTGTCACCTCGCTGGTCGGCCGCCGCATGTCGAACCATAATTTCCTCGATCTCTGGACCGGGCCGGACCGCGTGATGGTCGATGCCTGCCTTGAGGCAATCCGCCTGGATGGTGGCCCCGGCGTGATCCGTGGGCGCGGCGAAACCCTCTCGGGCGCCCGCGCAGAGCTGGAAGTCACGCTGATGCCCTTGTCGGCGGGCACCGCCGGCGCCACCCGCAGCCGGATGCTTGGCCTCTACCAGACGCTCAGCAGCGAAGGCGCACTCAACGGGCAGCCCGTCTTCCGCCACCGCGTGTCGATGATCGTGCCGCCCGACACACGCCGCGTTGGCCCGAAACTGCGCCTGGTGGCGTCGAACTGAAAGAACAGGCTCTGCCCGCAAGGGCAGCCTGCGTGAAGCCTGGCCTCGCCGGTGATCAGGGGGCTGAGCGTGCCAGAACGGCGCGCATCACCGGGCGGAGCGCGAGATCCCCATAATCTCCGCGCCCCGCGCCAGGTTTCACGCTATCTGTTTCAAGCCGCCGCGAGCGGTCCGATATCCGAGACATCGATATCTGCCTCGGCCTTCAGCAGATCATAGCTCATTTGCAGGTTCATCCAGAATTCGACACTGGTGCCGAAAGCGCGCGCCAGACGTTTAGCCGTGTCGATGGTCATGGACGTTTCTTCCTTGATAAGCCGCTCAATCCGTGTGCGCGGTACACGGATATGCTTGGCCAGCCTGATCGGGCTAAGGCCCATCGGCTCAAGAAACTCATGCCGGAGAATTTCGCCGGGATGGACAGGCACTTTAAGGGTCGTCATCACCATCTCCTTTCAATGATAATCCACGATCTCGACATCTTCAGGGCCGTTTGGGCCCCAGATGAAACAGATACGCCACTGGTCGTTGATCCGTATTGAATGCTGTCCGGCGCGGTCGCCCCTCAAGGCCTCCAGCCTGTTGGCAGGCGGTGCGCGAAGGTCTTCCAGCGCATGCGCTGCTTGAAGCATCGCCACCTTCCGGACAGCCACTCTGAAGAAGTTTGCGGGAAAGCCCTTGCCGGGCTTTCCCGCAATAACTTGCTCAATCAGATCGCCCTTGGTGCTCTGTATCACAAAAAATGATGTATCGTGTCATGATACATTTGTCAAGGATGCTTGCTCACGCCCCCGCCAGTGCGGGCTCCTCACGCGCCAGGGCCGCTTTGCCCAGGATCATGTCAGCCGCCTTCTCCGCCACCATGATGGTCGGCGCGTTGGTATTGCCGCCCACCAGTGTTGGCATCACGGAGGCATCCACGACGCGCAGGCCGTCCACGCCGCGCACGCGCAGTTCCCCGTCCAGCGGGCTCGCATCGGTCGCGCCCATCGAAACCGTGCCCACCGGGTGATAGATCGTCTCGCCTTTCTGGCGGATGAAGGCATCGATCTCCGCGTCTGTCTTGACGGATGCGCCCGGCAGAATTTCCCCGCCTGTGTAGGCTTTCAGCGCATTCTGGCGGCAAACCTCGCGCACCATCTTGACCGACTCGCGCATCACCCGGCGGTCTTCCTCCGTGGCCAGATAATT
>NZ_NCJT01000058.1 GCF_002282565.1 Hyphomonas sp. 34-62-18 | reverse complement strand
GGCGGTTGCCAACTATCTTGAGGCCAGCCGGGACCTGATCGATTCGCCCGACCCGGAAACAAAGGAAGTGCTGCGCGAAGCGCTGACCGAAGCGGCCCGCCAGGCCGTCCGCGCGGGCGAAATTGTCCGCAAGCTGCGTTCCTATGTCTCACGCGGGGAGGTGGACGCGCGCCCGCTCAGCCTCGCCCCGCTGCTGGCCGATGCCATCGCTCTGTCAAAGCTCTCGCGCGACATGGCGGATATTCCGATCAAGCTAGATCTGGACGAGGACGCCGATCGGGTCATGGGAGATCCGATCCAGATCCAGCAGGTTGCCATCAACCTCATCCGCAATGCGATGGATGCCCTTTCGAACACCGCAAATGCCCGGGTGACGGTGCGAGTCCACCCCGCGGACGAACCGGGCTTTGTATCGGTGGAAGTCTGCGACAATGGCCCTGGTCTCACCCAGGAACTCCGCGAAAACATCTTCAAGCCTTTCGCGACCACGAAATCCCAGGGCATGGGCCTCGGGCTCTCGATCTGTCAGACCATCGTGGAGGCCCATGGCGGGACAATCCGCGCCATTACGCCGCCTGAGGGGGGCACGTGTTTCCGGTTCACACTGCGAAAAGATACTGCTAAATCAGGATCATGACCGATACCCGCCTTATCCATCTGGTCGATGATGATGAAGCCATTCGCCACTCGGCGAGCTTTATGCTGCGTCATGCCGGCTTCCGCGTGAAAACCTATGTCGATGGTGTGGCCTTCCTTGAACAGGTCGATGACGCCGAAAAGGGCTGCATCCTCCTGGATGTTCAGATGCCCAAGATGGATGGCCTGCAGGTGCAGGAGGCGCTGAACGAGCGCGGCGTGGCGATGCCGGTCATCGTGCTGACAGGGCATGGCGATGTCGCCGTGGCCGTGCGCGCGATGAAGGCGGGAGCGGTCGATTTCGTCGAGAAGCCTTACGCCAAGCAAACTCTGGTCGACGCGCTGACGCACGCCTTCGAGCGCCTGGAAGCGCGCCGCAAGGAAGAGGTGCTCGCCGATGAGGCCCGCGGCCTGATCGAGCATCTGACGGCGCGTGAAAAGGAAGTCCTGCTCGGCCTGGTGGACGGCCAGACGAACAAGGAGATTGCCATCTCGCTCGATATTTCGCCCCGCACCGTGGAAATCCACCGGGCAAATGTCATGGAAAAGATGGGCGCACCGAACCTTTCCACCGTCCTGCGGATCGCCTTTGCAGCGGGCTTCGGCATTGAATAACCAGCAGCTTTAGGGGCTTATACCTAAAGACGGGCGCTGGAATCCCGTGCAAATTCCAAACTCCCGGAGTGCCGGAGAGTGATGTGAACGCAACCGCAAAGCCCTTACCCATTCACCCGCCGCGCCGCATCGCTGTGGTCGATGACAGCCCCGCTGTCCGCCAGTCGCTGCGCCTGCTGCTGGGCGCGCGCGGCTTTGCGGTGGATACGTTCACAAGCGCGGACGAACTTCTGGTCGATGTGAAGCCGGACGATTTTGACTGCTACGTGATCGACCTGAAGCTGGACGGCATGGATGGCTTTGCCCTGCTCGATGCCCTGCGCAAGAAAAACATTACCGCGCCCGCTGTCATGATTTCCGGCTGGGAGCTTCCCACGCTGGAAGTGACTGCCCACCGCGCCGGTTTTGCCGCGCTGGTCCGTAAGCCGATGATGGACACCTCGCTCGTCCGTGTGCTGCACGATCTGCTGCCGGAGTGAGCGGGGGCTGAGCGGCCAGATCAGTCGTCCTGGAAGCGATAGAGGGAAATTCCGCGGGCGCGCTCGTCGAAAACCAGCTTCCGGCTGAGCGGGGCATGGGCGCGGGAGGCACAGTTCTGGCGCTCGCAGAGATAACAGTTGACGCCGATGGGCGTAGGTTCTGCTTTCTCCAGGTTATGGTCAGCCGCATAGACGAGGCGCTTGGCATAGGCAATGTCACAGCCCAGCCCGATGGCGAGTTTGGGGCCTGGCTTGTCATAGAAACCATCGGTGCGGGTGATCGTGCGGGCGATGGAGAAATACGTCGTATCGTCCGGCATCTGAATAATCTGCGTGCGGATGCGTCCTGGCGATTCGAAGCACTCATGGATGTTCCAGAGCGGGCAGGCACCACCGAACTTCGAAAAATGGAACCGCCCGGCGCTGAACCGTTTGGAGACGTTGCCCGCTGTATCGATACGGACGAAAAAGAAGGGAATGCCGCGCGCATCCGGCTTCTGAAGCGTCGTCAGGCGGTGGGCGGTCTGCTCAAAGCTGGTGTTGAAGCGGTGGCTCAGCAGCTGAACATCATACTTCGTCTTCTCCGCTTCGCGCAGGAAGGAATGATAGGGCATCAGCACGGCCGCAGCGAAATAGTTCGCAAGGCTCACGCGCGCCAGGCCAATCGCGTCGCGGTCAGTAAAGCCCGCCTTCATCACATAGGAATCGATCAGCTCGCCGAACTCCAGCATGCCGAGCTGGAACGCCAGCTGGAACCGCCGGCCGGATTGGGGCAGCAGCTCGGAGAGATCAATCCCGCGCTTGTGCCGGTCATAATAGCGCAGCGTGTTGGGCATGATGTCATAGGGCACGACTCGCACCCGCAGCCCATGCTGGCCTTTCAGCCGCTGCATCATCGCCGCATACGGATCGTCATGGATGGTGGAGAGCTCTGCCGAGAAAGATTCGGCAGCCTCATCCAGTTCCGGGAAATAGTTGCGGTGATCCTGCAGCATCTGGCGGACGGATTCCACGCTGCGTGCGGACTCTTCGAGCAGCTCCACCTTCTCCCGGTCCGTCAGGGGATTGTTGTCCGAATAGGTCCGCAGGGCCAGTTCGCGGTATTTATCGTAGAGATGCACGAAGGCGCGCGCGATGTCGGGGTTTGCGTTCACAATGTCTTCGACATCATTCTTGCCCACGGGGCCGGCTTCCAGCACCGGGTCGCGCATCACCTCCATCAACTCTGACACCAGCCGGGCGTCGCCCGCCCCGCCAACATCGGAAATGTCAAAGTCGTAAACACGCGCCAGGGTCAGCAGAAGGTTGGCACTGATCGGCCGCTGATTGCCCTCGATCAGGTTAATATAACTGGCCGAAACGCCCAGATCTTCCGCCATCTGCGCCTGGGTGATCCCCAACGTCCGCCGCAGCCGCCGAACACGCGGGCCAATAAGGGTTTTTTCCTTGCGCTCGGCCATGCGTCATCCCGGTTAAGTTTACAAACGTTACAATTGACACAGGGTTCTTGTTACAAGGTAAACATAAAAACCCAATGGAAACAGAAAGGTACTCGATCCCGCGTCAGTCTGTAAATAAGGTTGTGTCAAGTTTTAAGACATCCAGGGAGAACCGGTCATGTCCATCGCTGCCACACTTGAACAGCCTTCTGCCACCCGCGCGAAGATCGAAGTGAAGGGCAAGGCCGCCGGTCTAGACCGCGTGCTGACTCCTCAGGCGCTCGCTTTCATTGAAGCGCTTGAGCGCCGCTTTGGGGCCCGCCGCCGTGAGCTGCTCCGTCTGCGGAAGGAACGTCAGGCCCGGTTTGATGCCGGAGAGCTGCCCGATTTCCTCCCGGAGACGAAATCAATCCGCAATGGCCATTGGGAAGTGGACCCTGTTCCGTCAGTGCTGCTTGATCGGTCGGTCGAGATCACGGGCCCGGTTGACCGGAAGATGATGATCAACGCTTTGAACTCCGGCGCCAAGATGTTCATGGCTGACTTTGAAGATGCCTCTTCGCCGACCTTCGCCAACATGATCGATGGCCAGGTCAACATGCAGGACTTCGCTCGCGGCAAGCTGGCATATACTGATCCCGCCTCCGGCAAATCCTATGCGCTGAACGACAAGGTCGCCGTGATGATTGTCCGCCCGCGCGGCTGGCACATGGAAGAGGCGCATGTTCTGGTGGATGGCCGCCCCGTCTCGGCGAGCCTCTTTGATTTCGGCCTGCACTTCTATCACAATGGCAAGATGCTGTTCGAGGCTGGCATCGGCCCGTTCTATTACCTGCCGAAGATGGAAAGCCATCTGGAAGCCCGGCTCTGGGATGAAGTGTTCGAATACGCACAAGGCGAAATCGGCATCCCCACCGGCTCCATCAAGGCCACGGTTCTTATCGAAACGCTGCCCGCCGCTTTCGAGATGGACGAGATCCTTTACGAACTGCGACGCCACATTGCCGGCCTTAATTGCGGCCGTTGGGATTACATCTTTTCCTACATCAAGACGCTGCGCAAAAACCCCGACTTCGTGCTGCCGGACCGCGCGCAGGTCGGCATGGACCGGGCTTTCCTTAACGCCTATTCGCTGCTCCTCATCAAGACCTGCCATCGCCGCCGCGCTCACGCCATGGGCGGCATGGCGGCGCAGATTCCCGTCAAGAATGACGAGGCTGCCAATGATGCTGCCTTTGCCAAGGTGCGCGCCGACAAGCTCCGTGAAGTGAAGAATGGCCATGACGGCACCTGGGTCGCCCACCCAGCGCTGGTTCCTATCGCCATGGAAGTGTTCAACGAGCATATGCCGCTGGGCAACCAGGTGCTCAGCCAGCGCTGCTTCCCGCCGATCAGCCAGGCCGCGCTGTTGAAGCCGCATACCGGTGAGATCACCGAGGCAGGCGTGCGTACAAACGTGTCCGTCGGCATCGAATACACAGCCGCCTGGTTGAATGGCCGCGGCGCTGTGCCGATCCACAACCTCATGGAAGACGCGGCGACCGCCGAAATCTCGCGTAGCCAGATCTGGCAGTGGATCCATCATGGCGCGCAGGTGAAAGCCGCCGATGGCGCCCTGCGCACCTTCACCAAGGACTGGTTTGACGTAATCCTCGCCGATGAGCTCGGCAAGGTTCGCGCTGCCCTTGGCGAAACCGGCTTCAAGGCTGGCCGCTATGACATCGCCTCAAAAATCTTCTCGGAAACTGCCACTTCCGAAGACCTCGCCGATTTCCTGACGCTACCCGCCTATGAAGCGCTGCGCACCCTTGCATGATCCGTCAACACACTAATCAGAAAATTCTCCAAGGAGACTATCCCATGTCCAAACGCCCTACCTACGCAGAGCTGCGCGCCCAGGTTCAGAAACGCTATCCCACCGGACAGGCGCCCGGCGGCGTGACGGTTGATGATATCGTTCAGCTGAAGATGCAGAACACCTACAACACCCATCTGGATATCGCCCGCGAGATGGCCGGTGTGATGCGCGCCGATATGGCCGTTTACGACAAGGATCATTCGAAATTCACCCAGTCGCTCGGCTGCTGGTCGGGCTTCCATGCCCAGCAGATGATCAAGGCCGTCAAGCGTATGAAGGGCACCGCCAAGGGCACCTATGTATACCTGTCGGGCTGGATGGTTGCCGGCCTGCGCAACCGTTTCGGCCACCTGCCGGACCAGTCGATGCATGAGAAAACCTCGGTCGCAGACCTGATCGAGGAGATCTACGTCTCCCTGCGCCAGGCCGATGAAGTGGCCCTGAACGATCTTTTCCGTGAGCTGAAATCCGCCCGTGAGAAGGGCGCCCCGGCTGATGTGATCGAAACCATCATCCAGCGCATCGACAACTTCGAATCCCATGTCGTGCCGATCATCGCCGACATTGATGCCGGCTTCGGCAACGAGCACGCCACCTATCTGCTCGCCAAGGAACTGATCAAGGCAGGCGCCTGCTGCATTCAGATCGAAAACCAGGTGTCGGACGCAAAACAATGCGGCCACCAGGATGGCAAAGTCACCGTTCCGCGCGAAGACTTCATCGAGAAGCTGCGCGCCTGCCGTCTCGCCTTTGAAGAACTCGGCGTGGATGATGGTGTGATTGTTGCGCGTACGGACAGTCTCGGCGCCGGCCTGACGCAGAAAGTGCCGGTCTCCCAGCATCCGGGCGACCTCGCCTCGGAATACACCAAATGGCTGGAAGTTGAGGAAATCACGCCCGCCAATCCGCTGAAAGAAGGCGATCTTGCCCTGCAGCAGAATGGCCGCCTCGTGAAGCCGGTACGCCTGGCCAACGGCCTCTTCAAGTTCCGGGAAGGCACCGGCGCAGACCGCGTGGTGGAGGATTGCATCGCCAACCTCACCCTCGGCGGCGCAGACCTTCTCTGGATCGAGACCGACACGCCGGATGTGGACGTGATCGCCGGCCTCGTGAACCGCGTGAAGGAAGCCGTTCCGAACGCCAAGCTCACCTACAACAACTCGCCCTCGTTCAACTGGACGCTCAACCTGCGCAAACAGGTCCGCAAGGCATGGGCCGCCGAAGGCAAGATCGCCGAGGGCGAATATCCGGAAGCAGAGCTGATGTCGGCCAAGTATGACGACACCCCACTCGGCCAGGAAGCAGACCGCCGCCTGCAGCGCTTCCAGTATGACATTTCCGAGCGTGCCGGCGTGTTCCACAACCTGATCACGCTGCCAACCTTCCACATGACGGCCTTCGCCACCGACCAGCTCTCGCGCGGTTACTTCGGCGAAGACAAGATGGCAGCCTATGTGAAAACCATCCAGCGTCAGGAAATCCGCAACAACGTCTCGGCTGTAAAACACCAGCACGAAGTTGGCTCGGACCTTGGCGACACGTTCAAGGAAATGGTTGCCGGTGAGCGCGCCCTGAAGGCCAGCGGCGAGCACAACACCATGAACCAGTTCGAGAACGTCTGACCCCTTTCCTGCTGCGTAGGGAAACACTCGGCCCCATCTGCCTTCTGGCAGGTGGGGCTATTTTTGCCATCCGTTGTTGAATTTGTTTCAGGGAGATGTTCAATCCGCAGAAGGCGGTCTGTAAATCGCGATCAGAATGATCGAGGGGCAGGCGGCGGGAGAACTAACTTGCGTGGTCATATTATCTGGCGGGCCTTGTGCGCCGCATTTCTAAGTTTGCTTTCGGCCTGCGCGACACCGGTTGTTTCCGGGGATGCAGCCTTGCGGTGCGATATCCGAATGACGCAGCTCGGATTTTCGCCTGCGGGGCCCAAACGGGCCATCATCGAAAGTCGCGCGGATGCGCCGGTTGTTTTCGTGGTCCGAAATGCTGATGGGCGCGCGGTTTACAAAGGGTTGAGTCAGCCTTTGGGCCACGATGGCGCTTCTGGCAAATTTGTTCATTTAATTGATATCTCGGGCGATCTATCGGAAGGGGGCGGCTACGTCATCAATGCCTGCGGCGGCACCAGCCATCCCTTTAGAGTCGCATCTGACATTTATGCAGGCCTTTCAGAGGATGCCCTTAAGTATTTCTATCATAGTCGCATTGGAACAGAGATCCTTGTCGAGCATGTGCAGGATGCAAAATGGGCGCGCCGCGCTGCACTGCCTTCAGTGAAGGCGACCTGCTATCAAGGTGAAGATAAGTTCGGGAATGAATGGCCCGGCTGTGGTTACACTCTCGATGCCACAGGCGGCTGGTTCGATGCGGGCGACTTTGGCGTTTATAGCGTCAGTATGGGTGTCGCCATATGGACTTTGCAGAATGCGTATGAGCGCCTCAGTGTGCAGAATTTGCTTCGTGCGGCGAACTGGGAAGACGGAAGGATAAGCTTGCCTGAAACGGGCAACGGTGTCAGCGAGATCCTGGACGAAGCACGTTGGGGTATGGAAAATCTTCTCGCATTGCAGGTGCCCGAAGGTGAAAAAGTTTGGGTGGCCGCAGACAGGCAGGTGGTTGTGCCCGGTCGAAAGGCCGAGCTTTCGCAAATCGATGGGAGCGGACTCGTACACCACAAGCTTGCGGGCAAGGATTGGCCGCCTCAACCCATCTGGCCCTGGGAAGATGCTCAGGAGAGGTTTCTCTATCCACCATCAACCGCTGCAACCCTGACGCTTGCTGCCACTGGCGCTCAGTGTACGCGGCTTTGGACGGGTATTGATGATACATTTGCTGGCCGCTGCTTTGCGGCAGCGGAGCGCGCCTGGCAGGCCGCGATGCGCCACCCCGACATTCTGGCCAGTGATAACTTCAATGGGAGCGGTGCTTATGGCGAGAGTGAGCTTAGTGATGAATTCGCCTGGGCGGCCGCCGAGCTTTACATCACTTCCGGCGATGAGGCGTATTTGCAACGCCTTCAGGAAAGTCTTTCTTTCTCAAGAGACTATGCTGGATTCAGCTGGGGCAGCGTTGGTCTAAAGCCGTCGCTTAGCCTGGCGCTCGCCGGTGCAGGGCGCAACCGTGACATTGTGGACCGAGCCCGCGAGCAGGTGACGGCGGCGGCTGACACTATACTCGCAATTCGCGATCGCGAGGGTTTTAGAGTACCGATTACCTCGGATGAGTATGATTGGGGTTCCAATAAAGTTCCTCTAAACCGAGGCCTCGTCCTGGCGGCCGCCTATGACATAACTGGCAAAATTGAATATAGAGATGGTGCAGTGGATGCCATGGATTATATCCTTGGACGGAACGTCCTAGATCAGAGTTATGTTACGGGTTACGGAACTCGCCCGATGACTTCGCCCCACCATCGTTTCTGGGCTGGCGCTGTCAATCCCGATTTCCCACCGCCACCGCCAGGCGTTGTCAGTGGTGGTCCAAATAATCGTGTCATGGCCGACGGTGTCGCGCGTGCCATGCGGGGAAAATGCGCGCCCATGGCCTGTTGGAAAGACAGCGCTTGGGCTTACTCGCTCAATGAGGTAACTGTAGACTGGAACGCTCCGCTGGCCGCGCTTGCGATTTTTCTTGACCAGACTGAGCGCGAAATTCGGTTGCGACCTGCTACTGAAACTAATGCTGAGCAAGATCGCATTGCTAGTCTTCACGCGGAGCCAGCTCTCGGCATGCCCTCAGTCATCTGAGGGCATGCTGGCAACTGAAAAAGTCAGTGCTGTGGAATGCGAGCGGACATCTGTCTCCGCCCCTTCAGGCGCAGGCGCAATATGCCGGACGAGCAGAACGTAAACGCCCGGCACGAGCCGCTCGAAGCTCAGAATGCCATTCTCCTGCACGGTCACCCGCTGCCCGTCATGCGCCCCGGCAAAGGACGCATAAGCGGGAATGAGATAGGCTTCGTCGGGCGATAGCGCTTCGCCGTCAAAGGTCACGCGGAAGGTCCGCGCTCCCTCCTCTGCGTCTTCCTCAGTCAACGGAATGACACCGAGTTGCCCTGGGGGAGATGTATCAATCGCGCTGGTGACACCACCACAGCTGAAATAAGTGTCCGAAACCGTCGCCGTTTGCGAGGTCAGCACGCGCGTTCCCTCTGCGAGAATTTCGCTGCCTTCAAGGCGCACATATGCCCCGTCTACCAGGGCCACTTTCCCTTTGCGGCCGAGCCGTTCGCCCGTCGAAATACGGTAGGTGCCCGGAATGTCGAGTGAGGCTTCCAGCCGTGTCATCGCATGGTCTGCACTCACCCGGTCAAACGGAATCGGCCCGTCCGGACCGGTCAGGCGGAATTCAGGCGCCGTCAGGACAATCTCCGGCGCCGGAAAATAGTCGCTGAAAGTGGCAATCGCGCCTAGCCCGCTGCAGCTTTTATAGTTGAACGAGTCCGGCAGGATGAACCCGGTATGCGCTGCGGCGGGTAGGGCGGCGCTCATCGCGAGCGCCGCAAGGGAAAGCGCTGCGCGCATCATTTCTCCCCCACTTGCGGGGTGGCGGCCACCCGCTCCGTCAGCGGATCAAGCTCGAACGTCACATGCTCCCGCACGATCGCCCGGCCTTTCGCGGCGGCGTCTGCCAGCGGTGTCGTGCCCTCGGCCACTTCGCCTGCCAGCTCCAGCAGCGGGCCATAAAGCGCTTCGGTCTCGCCCTGGAGTGTCAGGCCAAACTGGTCATTCTCCTTGCCGATCTTGTCCCATTCATCGCGGATCTCCGCCCAGAAATCCGCCGTGCCCGCCCAATAGTCGAGGGCTACCTGAACCGGGAAATCGCTGTCGCGCTCATAGGTGTTCACCCCCACTTCACGTGCCAGCAGAACAGGCTCTCCCGAAGAAAGGATCACTTTGTCATTATCCTGTTCATGCACCCAGCCGAGCGGGGTGATGACGTGCCGGTTGACGGCATTGATCGTATGATAGTCATTCCGCGTGGTCATATCGCGGCGGGGCAGGGGGCGCCATTCATGCGGCGGCGTCCAGGTCGGCGCGCCGAGTTCATAAGTCCAGGCCGCCACGGCGCTGTAGCGGGGCGCATCGTCCACCTGATACACGGTCTGTGACCATTTCCCCTTCCGCTCCGCTGGCGGGATGTCCCGCCATTCCCAGGCGTTGCCGCCGATGAAGCTGAGGATGCGTTCGGGCTCATATTGCCAGTCCTGCCGCCAATGCTTGATGGGGAAGGTTTGGCCGCCATGCGTAGCCACCAGAATATGCTGTAGGCTGATGAAGTCACCCCGGTCCTCAATCACGCGAACCACTTCTTCGGCGCCGGAAATCTTAGGCGGCATCACCACATAGTCTTCATCAAACGAGACCGTCTCGATGAAATCGAACGTCACCTTGAAGTCGCCTGCCATGGCGAGAATCGATTGGCGGTCGCGTTCGAAGTCTGCCGGATGGGCCGTTTCTGCGGCCAATGTGGCGGGCGCCACTGCCGGCGCCGCCTGGGCTGGCGCGGCCGCGCAGGCGGCCAGCGTAAGCGCGGTCGCGGCCACGCTGAAAAGCAGGAATGGGCGAGATGTGAGCGGCATGAATGCCTCCTCCAGATGCGTTCTGTGGCGGGTTGGTGCGCCAACTCATAATGCGAATGAGAATGACTTGCAATTAATTTCAAGCTTTGCAACAAGAGCAACTGAGAATCATTCGCATATCAAAGGTGCCGACATGTCCAACCGCGTTCCCTTCGCCCTCCCTCCGCGCCGCCAGATGGCGCGCCGGTCTCTTCTCCTGTCGGCGGCGGCGCTGGCCCTCGTGGCCGGCCCAGCCGTCGCGGAGGAGGTCCCCGCGGAGGAGGAGCAGCGCGAAGAAGTCATCACGGTCTACGGTACGTCTAACCCCCTGCCGGTCTTCGATTATCCCGGGCAGGTCACGGTCATTTCCCGCGACACGCTGGAGCTGATCCAGCCCAGCGCGATGTCGGATCTCCTGCGCGATGTGCCCGGCCTTGAGTTCAGCGGCGGCCCCCGGCGCACGGGCGAAACGCCCAGCATTCGTGGCCTCGGCCGCGAGAATGTGCTCGTCCTGCTGGACGGCGCCCGCCAGTCCTTGAGCTCCGCCCATGACGGCAGCTTCTTCCTCGATCCCGAACTGGTGCGCTCGGCAGAGGTGGTGCGCGGCCCCGCCTCGGCGCTTTACGGGTCAGGCGCGGTTGGCGGCGTGCTCGCCTTTGAAACAGTGAGCGCGGCCGATCTTTTGCGCGACGGAGAGAGTTTCGGCGGCCGGCTGCGAACAGCCTATCAGAGTGTCAATGAGGAATGGCTCGGCTCCGCCACGGTCTATGGCAAGACCGGCAATCTTGATGCGCTGGCCAGCCTCGGTTTCCGCCAGTCTGGCGATATCGCGCTTGGCTCAGGCGTTAATCTTCCGTCGGATGATGAAATCACAACGGGTTTGATCAAGCTGGGTTACCAGTTCACAGATGCCCTGTCGGGTGAGGTCGCCTGGCAGAAATTCAACAATACGGCGGTTGAGCCCAACAATGGCCAATTCAACAATACGGCGGTTGAGCCCAACAATGGCCAGGGCACGCTCGGCACAGGCGATGCGACGCTCGACCGGGATGTCGACAAGGATATCACCAGCGAGCTGTGGCGCGGGGCGCTGCGCTATAATCCGTCATCTGATCTGGTGGACGCAAAACTTACCGTCTACCAATCCACCACCGGTGTGGATGAGTTCGATGCCACCGTTCCGCGCACCACCCTGCGGGAAATAGAGACATCCGGCGTCAGCCTGCGGAATGCGTCGCGCTTCCTCTTGGGGCCGGTTGAAACCACGCTCACGGTCGGTGGGGATTGGTATGAAGACAGCCAGACCGGTACCGATTCCACCGCCACGGGCGGTATCCGGGGCGGCGTGCCGAATGGCAGCGCGGAATTCACGGGCGTGTTCGTCCAGGCCGAAGCCGAGCTGGAGCGGCCTTTCGGCCTGCCGGGCCGGTTGATTGTCATTCCGGGTATACGGCATGACTCTTTCAAAAGTTCCTCTGATCTCAGCCCGGACGAGGCGTCCGACGAGAAGGTATCGCCACGCATCGGCGCCAGCTACGCGCCGGTTGAATGGCTGCGTCTCTATGGGTCCTATGCGGAAGGTTTCCGCGCGCCGTCGATCAATGAGCTTTATCTTGATGGCGTTCACTTCTCGGTGCCCCACCCGACCCTGTTCAATCCGGGGCTTGGGCAGTTTGTGTTCGTCAACAACAACTTTGTGCCGAACGCGGATCTGAAGCCGGAATCAAGCGAAACTGTTGAAGTAGGCTTTGGTCTCGATTTCCGGAACGTGCTGACCCAGGAAGACCGTTTTCAAGGAAAGCTCTCCTATTTTGAAAGCGATGTTTCCGATCTCATCAATCTTACGGTCGACTTCACCTATGATCCAACCTGCTTTGTGGGGCCTTCCTTCTTTCCGTGTACGGCGGGCACCACCAATTCAGCCAATATTGCCGGCGCAAGCCTTGAGGGTTGGGAGGCAGAAGCCTCTTATGATGCCCCGCTCTGGTTTGCCCGCACAACCCTCTCCACGATCGACGGCACCGATACCACCACGGGCGAAGACCTCGGCACGCTTACGCCCGACCGCCTGACGCTGGATACCGGCCTCAAGCTGACCGGCTGGAA
>NZ_NCJT01000286.1 GCF_002282565.1 Hyphomonas sp. 34-62-18 | reverse complement strand
GATCGCCGAGCTGGATTATGCCCGCTACTTTCTGACCGTTCACGACATCGTCGATTTTGCCCGCTCCAAAGGCATTCTCTGCCAGGGCCGGGGATCGGCTGCCAATTCCGTCGTCTGTTACGCGCTCGGGATCACCGAAGCCTCGCCAGATACGATTTCCATGGTCTTCGAGCGGTTCATTTCGGCCGCGCGCAATGAACCGCCCGACATCGATGTCGATTTCGAACACGAACGCCGCGAAGAAGTGATCCAGCACATCTATGACAAATACGGCCGCCACCGGGCCGGCCTCTGCGCGACTGTCATTCACTTCCGCGCCCGCGCGGCCATCCGGGAAGTCGGCAAGGCGATGGGGCTTTCCGAGGACGCGGTCGCCGCGCTCGCCAGCCAGGTCTGGGGCACGAGCAGCGAGAGCGTCGCCAGCGAACGCGCAAAAGCAACCGGGCTCGACCTCGCTGACCGGCGCCTCCGGCAAACCCTCGCCCTCACCAAAGAGATTACCGGCTTCCCGCGCCACCTCTCCCAGCATGTGGGCGGGTTCGTGATCACCCGCGGCCGGCTTGACGAACTCTGCCCTGTTGAAAACGCAGCGATGGACGACCGGACGATCATCGAATGGGACAAGGACGATATCGATGTCATCGGTATGCTGAAGATCGACGTGCTCGCGCTCGGCATGCTGACCTGCCTCCGCAAAGCGTTCGATCTGATCCGCACCTGGAAGGGCACCTCCTATACGCTCGCGACCCTGCCGAAGGAGGACGCCGCCGTCTATGACATGCTCTGCGTCGCCGACACGGTCGGGGTCTTCCAGGTCGAAAGCCGCGCGCAGATGAACTTCCTGCCACGCATGCGCCCGCGCTGTTTCTATGACCTCGTCATCGAAGTGGCGATCATCCGGCCCGGTCCCATCCAGGGCGACATGGTCCATCCCTATATCAAACGGCGCCGCAGGGAGGAGCCGGTTGTCTATCCTTCAGAGGCGCTTGAGCCGGTCCTTGCCAAGACGCTTGGCGTGCCGCTGTTCCAGGAACAGGCGATGCAGATATCAATTATTGCGGCGGGATTTACGGCCACCGAAGCCGATCAGCTACGCCGGGCGCTGGGAAGCTTCCGCGGACCCGGATCGGTGGAGGTGTTCCGGGAGCGGTTCATCAACGGCTGTCTCCTGAATGGCTATGACCAGGCCTTTGCGGAAGCCTGTTTCCGCCAGCTGGAGGGGTTTTCCGGTTATGGCTTTCCCGAAAGCCATGCGGCGAGTTTTGCGCTGCTCGTCTATGCCTCGTCCTGGATCAAATGCCATCATCCGGAGGTCTTCTGCTGCGCGCTGCTCAATTCCCAGCCCATGGGGTTTTACGCGCCCGCGCAAATCGTGCGCGACGCCCGCGCGCATGGTGTCACCGTCCTGCCAGTCTGCGTCGAGGCGAGCTTCTGGGACAATGTCCTGGAGCCGGCCGGGGACGGATCCCTTGCCGTTCGCCTCGGCTTTCGGCAGATCAAGGGGCTGCGGGAAGAAGACGGGCACTGGATCGCGGCTGCACGTGGCAATGGCTATCGCGCGATTGACGCGGTCTGGCGGCGCGCAGGTCTTGCCCGCTCCGTGCTGGCAAAGCTGGCCGGCGCCGACGCCTTTGCCGCCTATGGCCTCAGCCGCCGCGAGGCGCTCTGGGAGGTTCAGGGCCTGGGCGGGGAGCGGCCCCTGCCACTCTTTGCGCAGGCAGGCGAGGGCCTGCCCGAAAGCGATGCGGCGCTTCCCGGACTCTCAGACCGGGAAGAGGTGTTTGAGGATTATGTTGCTACACGTCTCAGTCTGCGCGCCCATCCCGTGACCCTGCTGCGGCCCGATATCGGCCGGTTTGTCAGCGCAGACGCGCTGCGTGAGGCGCCAGATGGCGGGGCGGTGACTGTGGCCGGACTGGTCATCACCCGCCAGCGGCCGGGCACGGCAAGCGGGGTCATCTTCCTGACCCTGGAAGACGATACCGGCGTCTCCAATATCGTGGTCTGGCCGAAAACCTTCGAGGCGCACCGTAAATCCGTGATGACGGGCCGGCTGCTCCGCATCATAGGCCGGCTGCAACGCGAAGGGATCGTCACGCATGTTATTGCCCGGCAGATTGCAGACCTCTCGCCTCTGCTCGACACGTTGGGGGACGCTGCTGCTGCGGGAGACCGTATTGATCCGTCCCGGGACAATGCCGACGAGGCCCGGCGGCCAGGTCCCAGCGGGACCTATGGCCCGCGGCGCCCGGATCGCAAGCCCCTTTCAGAAGACATCACCGCCGAGCTGCAGCGCGCCAGAATTTTGCGCTATGGCACCGGCGCGCGCCACCCCCGCGAGCAGGCGAAGAAGCTGTTTTACAGCCGGGACTTTCATTAAACAGCGCCGGCGGCAGACGACGTGTTCGAAGAAATCGGGCAGACAGGTCAGGGCCTTGTCATTCTGCGAAGAGCTTCATCGCTATCGGAGAGGGAGCCAGGTTCGCGAAGGTCTGAAGCGCCGATCCCGTCCGGCGGGGCGGAGAGTTCTCCGTTGCTGGCTCCCATCAACTCGGCCATCATCGGCCGGCACGGGTAGCGTCTGCCTTATCTCGATGGCCTGATCGTGAGTGTCTGCTGGCTCAGCTAAGGTCATCAGATGTGCCAACGCAAACCAGATGTAGAGCAGGCAAAAATATAAAAATCACGGCAGGCAGGAGAATTGCGCGGAACTTTCCGCGCTGGATAAGCAAGACCAGTGCACACCTTTTTACCTCGCGAACGAAGGGAATGTCTTTGACTTCATTTCTCACCTAGTAGCTGGATGTAACCGGTAACGATAAGGGCGATCCCTTTGTTGTTGTGCTGTCGGCGTGGTTCGGGATACTTGAAACAGCATTTAAGTTGCCGGAGGGAATATGGCAAAAAAGGCCGGATCTGAGGGGCCCGCTGCCAGGCGTCAGTTAAGCCCTCGCAAGCCTTCCCGGGAACGCGGTGTGATTCGATTTGCAGCGCTCGT
>NZ_NCJT01000010.1 GCF_002282565.1 Hyphomonas sp. 34-62-18 | reverse complement strand
AAAGTAGGGCGCGAGCAAGGGATGCTGGCTGAGGCGGGCAAGGTTCAACATGGAAGCGAGGATACGCCCGGCGCGGGAGGGGGTGGATAAGGATTGGGGGAATTGTTTTTAAGATGTTGATAGAATTGATTTTTCCGCGCGAAAAGAGGGTGGGACTTGTTGGATAGGGTGCTAAGGCCCCTTCTCCCTTGGGAGAAGGGGTTGGGGATGAGGGGGAGCGGGGTTTCACCGCAACGGAGCGTTTGATGGGGAGCTTGTGCCCCCTCACCCCCAGCCCCTCTCCCAAGGGAGAGGGGGGTGACCTGGGACATGAGGCCGGCCTTCAGCCGATCAGTTTGCCGCCGGTCTGGGGGCCTGGGACGCCGGTGGTGCCGGGCCAGCTGAGGGGGAGGCCCCTGGCTGTGCGGGCGGCGAGGAGGGCGAAGGCTTCGGCTTCGATGGAATCGCCGCGCCAGCCGGCCTGTTCGGCGGTGAGCACGGCGCAGGGGCATTGGCGGGCGAGCGCGGCCATGAAGGACGGGTTGTGGCGCCCGCCGCCGCAGGCGATGAGGCGAGCGGGAACTTCCGGGAGCTGACGGATTCCGGCGGCGACGGCGGCGGCGGAAAACTCCGTCAGGGTGGCGGCGCCATCCTCCAGCGACAGCCCGCGCGCCATGGAGGCGTTGAAGTCATACCGGTCCAGCGACTTTGGCGGGGGCTCGTCAAACCAGTCATGGGCCAGAAGCTGGGTCAGCAGCCCCTCATGCGCGCGGCCGGCGGCGGCGAGCCTTCCGCCTGCATCATGCGTGCCGCGCCCATGGCCTTCGACCCATTCGTCGATGGGGCCGTTGGCGGGGCCAGTGTCGAAGGCAATGAGGGTGCCGTCAGCCGTGCGCGCGGTGATGTTGGCGACGCCGCCGAGATTGAGGACGACGGCCGGCTCCCCGCCGAGGCGGTTCATCAGGGCGGCGTGATAGGCCGGGGCGAGCGGCGCACCCTGCCCACCGGCAGCCACATCGGCGGAGCGGAAATCATAAGCAAGCGGCACGCCGAGGGCGGCCTGCAGGACGGGAGCATCGATCAGCTGAAGCGTGGCGCCGGGCTGGCCGGGGCGCGCACGGCGGTGGAGCACGGTCTGGCCATGGACACCGGCGAGGACGGGACGGGGCGCGCCCGCCTGCCCGGTCATCATCGCCCAGGCGTCGGCATGGGTCTTGGTGATCGTCTCGCAGGTGGCGGCGAAGAGGGCCTCGGGGCGCGGGCCCTGCCAGTTCCAGGCGCGGGCAGCGTCCGTTGCCGCCTGCAGGACGGCGCGTTCCTCACCCGTGTATTTGCGCTCGGCAACGGGGCCGAACTCCAGCACATCCTCGCCATCTGTGAGGATCATCGCGGCGTCGACCGCGTCCAGCGAGGTGCCGGACATGAAGCCTGCGACCCAGACGGGACCTGAAATTGCAAGACCGGTGTTCAAGGCTGGCCCTTTCTGTGTTAGGCGCGCGCATCTCATCGGAGACACGAGAATATGAGCGATTTCAAGTCGGAATTCCTGCGCGAGCTGAGCTGGCGCGGCTTCATCAAGGACACGACTCACAAGGCTGAGCTCGATGCCTATTGCAGCACGGGAACCCCGGTCGCTTATGTGGGCTATGATGCCACGGCGGACAGCCTGCATGTGGGCCATCTGATGACGATCATGATGCTGCGGATTTTCCAGCGCCATGGCGGCAAGCCGATCACCCTGATGGGCGGGGGCACCACCAAGGTGGGCGATCCGACCGACAAGGAAAAGTCGCGGCCCCTGCTGACGGACGAACAGATCGAGGCCAACATTGCGGGCATCAAGACCGCATTCGAGCCGTTCCTGCGCTTTGGCGACGGGGCCAATGACGCCATCATGGTCAACAACAATGACTGGCTGGGCGAGCTTGGCTATCTTGAGATGCTGCGCGCCATCGGCGTCTACTTCACCATCAACACGATGGTGAAGCAGGACACTGTGCGCCGGCGCCTTGAGGCGGAGCAGCCCTACACCTTTCTCGAGTTCAATTACCTCTTGATGCAGTCCTATGACTTCCTGGAGCTCTTCCGGCGCTATGGCTGCCGGATGCAGCTCGGCGGATCGGACCAGTGGGGCAATATCGTGGGCGGGGTAGACCTTGTTCACAAGGCCGAGGGCGGGGAAGCCTTTGGCGTGACCGCGCACCTTGTGACCACCTCTTCCGGCGTGAAGATGGGCAAGACCGTGGGCGGGGCCGTATGGCTGAACGCGGACCGCAAGAGCCCGTATGAATACTGGCAGTTCTGGCGCAACACCGAGGACGCGGATGTGGGCAAGTTCCTGCGCCTCTTCACCGACCTTGGACGGGAAGAGATCGAGCGGCTGGAAGCCCTGCAGGGCGCGGAGATCAACGACGCGAAGATCGCGCTGGCCAATGCGGCGACGACGCTGCTGCATGGGGCGGCCGCTGCGGCCGAGGCGGAAGCGGCGGCGAAAGCCGTGTTTGCGGGCGGGGCATCTGCCGATGCGCTGCCGACGGCGACTGTTCCGCAGGCGGAGCTTGAGGCGGGGATGCTGGTGGCGGCAGCGTGTACGGCGGCAGGGCTGTCCAAGTCCAACGGCGAGGCGCGGCGGCTGATCGAACAGGGCGCGATTCGCGTCAATGACGCGCTGGTGTCTGACCCCAATGCGAAGGTCTCGATGGCCGACCTGCAGGATGGGGCCATCAAGCTGTCGGCCGGCAAGAAGCGGCATGCGCTGGTGAAAACCGCTTAAAACTCCTCTTCCTTCAGGGGCGGGAGTTCTGGCGGGAGGGGCTCTGTGTCGGGCCGGGCTTTTGCCTCAGGGATATTGGTGTCTGAGGGGTTTTCGAACACCCGGCGGATGACGCCGGGGGCCAGCGCGGAGAGCGGGTTTACCGAGACGTTGGCCTTTTCCAGCGTGCCGCGCACGCTGTAGGTCAGCGAGAAGATGCCTTCGCCATCGCGGCCGACCACAAGGTCTCCGATTATGGGAATTCCTCCGAGGGCGGAGTTGACACCGAAGCTCGGCACCAGGACGCCGTCGATCTCGATGGCCTGGCTCGCCATATCGATATAGCCGTTCGCCGTCAGGCCGAGGGCTGGCCCCTGCGCCTTGGCGCCGGAGATGACGTAACGCCCTTTCTGCACTTTCATCGGAATATCGATGCGCGAGAACATCACGCCCTCGCCGCTGAGCGTATCGGCAAGGCCGCGCAGCGAGGCGAGCGACAGGATCTGCGTCAGGAAGGGCGCATTGCTCATCTGGGCATTGGAGATTTGCAGGGTGAGGTCCGCCGGCGCGTTGGCTGTTTCCAAAGTGCCGGCCAGAACAAGTTCTCCGCCCTGGATGAAATCTGCGCCGAGGAAAGCGCTGGCCAGGAACCCGGCGTCGCCGGAGGCAACGTCAATCCGGATGGGATCAGCTCCGCCTGCGGCAAGTTTCGCGCTGAGCGGCGCGCCGCCGATGGCAAGACCGCTCGCCTCCAAAGATTGCAGGCCGCGCGTGCCGGTGACAGCGCGGAGTTTTGCCTGGCGCAGGTCCAGCCCCGCGCGCAGGGTGAGACGATCAACCTCTGCCGTGACGGTGAGCGGGGTGCCTTCGGCAGGCTCGGCGCCCGCAGCCTCCGCCACGCCGCCAAGACCGGGAATAACACCCGAAATGTCGAGATACTTGCCGCGCAGAATGAGCGTCAGCCGGTCTCCCGGATCGCGCTGGACAGCGCCGGAGACTTCCGCGACGTTCCGGAAGAAGGCTTCGCGCAGATCGGCCGAGATGAGCTTTGAATCGGCGCCGAGGGTGAAGTCTCCATCAAGGCGCGCGGTTGGGCTGACGAACTTCACGCGGGAGGTCGACAGCTCCCCCCTCTGGGAAATGCTGACATCGGCGCGGGCAGCGTCCCCCGCAGGTTTCACCCATCCGATCTCGGACATATCGAGGCGGGCGGGCGACAGGTCCACGCTGATGTTTGAGGCGACGAGAGTTTCGCCATCCAGCTTGGCGGTGACATCAATCGGCGCTTCGCCGGTCATGTAGGCGCGGCCCAGGATGCCGAAGCGATTGAGAAAGTCTGCCGAGACGGTGCCGGTGGCGGTGAGATCTGCCGGGGCGCCCTCATCGGTGAAGCCTTCATACCAGCGGAAGGTGACCGGCGACGGGCCAAGACGGGCCGCGCCCGTGAGCGTGGCGCCGACCTGATCGACCTTCACATCCATCGTGCCGCTGGCAAGGTCAAAGCCGAGGGCGGCATTTTTCAGCCCGGCATTGCGCACCTTTCCGATAGCAGTGAAGCGAACATCTTCATACGGTACATCATTCAGGGCGGGGCGGAACATTTCGAAGGTCATGTCGCCCTCGCCCGACATGCGCGTTGGGTCAAAGTCGATTTCGAGGCGCGAGTCGACGAGCGCTTTCATCAGGTTTTGCGCCGGGCCCCGGCCTTTGGCGAAGACGCGGAAATCCTCTCCGCGCGGATTGAAGGCCGGGAAATCGACGAGCCCTTCCGTCAGCGTCCAGCCTGCAAAGCGGCCCTGGGTCAGCTGCACACGGAAGCTGTTGCCTGTCAGGCGCCCCTCGCCAAAACCATTCTCCACAGGAGGCAGATCATCCAGGAAGCGGACCGTGCCATCTTCGACGCGGAAGGTGACTTCCAAATGGTCGTCTTTCAGATAGCCGCCAGCGAAACTGTCGCGCGCCAGCGTGATGCGGCCGGCCGCATCAAACACGGTGCCGGTCTCGATGCGCTGCGCGGCAAAGCTGCGGGCGCCTTCGCCGAGCTTCACGGGCCAGAAATCCAGCACGGTCTGCACCTGCATGGGGCCAGGGACGGACAGGGACACCTCGCCGATCACCGGCGCGTCGCCGGGCTGGCGGTCCGGCGTGCGGGCAAGGCTGCCTTTGGCATCGAACCGGGCGCCACCCGTGACGAAAGCAACCTCTGCCGCGCGCAGGGCCAGGGCGTCGATATCGGCCTCACCGGAGGCGCGCACGCTGGCCAGGTCTATCGGCGCGGCGAAGACCGGCGTGAGATCAAGCGTCAGCGCCGGGCTTTGCAGCACGAACGGCCGGAAGCCTTCACCGGTCAGCGCCTTTTCCAGCGCGATGTCGGCCGTGCCCTTGAAGGGGCCGGCACCGCGCGAGGCGGCCTTCAGATTGAGCCGGTCTTCATCGCGGTCATAGAGCAGCGAGAGATCGAGATCCCGCACCGGCCAGACCTGATCGTCGAACGAGAGCTGGCCTGCCCCGCTTTTGGCGACGAGCGTGACTTCTTCAATGCCCGACTGTTCGGACAGGTTGGCAGCGAGGCTAATGTCAGAGGGCAGACCTTCTGTGAGGTTGCGGTCGAGCCCGAGGCGGGCGCCGAAATCGCCCAGCGGCCAGCCGGTGAGCGCCAGTTCGGCGCGCAGGCTGCGGGTGTCGTCGGTGTTGGCAATCGACAGCGTGATCGCGGCGGGCAAGCCCGTGCCGAGGCCCTTGCCGCTGAAAGTGAGGTTCATGCCCGGCGGGGCGAGCACCAGGCGGCCACTGGCCTCTTCCACTGTGCCGATCAGCGCGCCCGCTTCATTGCGCACGCGCAGCTCGATATTCTCAAAGCCCGCCGCTTCAAGCCGCATGCTGGCGCGCGCCTCGCGCCAGGCGCGCAGCCATTCGGGAAGCACCCGGCCGACATAGTCGATCCAGCCCTGCGGCGTATCGGGCAGCACCGATTCCTTAAACTCCGGCAGCGGATCACCTGCCAGCGCCCATTGGCGCGCCGACATCTGGTCGATCGCGATCCAGCCATCGCTGAGGTCCATGGCGAGCACTTCAACACTACCAAAGACAAGCGCAGAGCCGGAGAGCTGGATGAGAGCGTTTTCTGCCTCGGCAGCGGGACGGCCCGCGCCATCCAGCAGGCGCACATCCTGCGCCGTGATCTGGACGCGGCGGTTCTGCGGCGACCATTCCAGCTGCAGCGCGCCGAGGGAAACGCCCCGCCCATCGCGCGCATCGGCGAGGGCGGCCTCTACATCATCCCGGAAAGGAGCAAGATCAATCGGCCCGCTGGCGAGGCGAAACATCAACAGCGCCGCCAGCACGAAAGCCAGCAGAATCAATCCGCCGAGAATCTCGAAAACCACAATGGAAGCGGTCTGGCGGACCAATAGCGGGCTCCTCAGGAAAGTCTTATCTGCCGCAGGTCCAGAGGCATCATAAGACTATAAACTTCGTGAACTTCAGGCACCATAGGAGCATTACATGACGAATGGACCGCAGGAAGGGCGCAAAGCCCCCGCTTTCTCGATGGAAACGACCGCCGGCAAGCGCCGCCTGGCCGACTATTCGGGCAAGTATCTGGTGCTGTATTTCTATCCCAAGGACGACACGCCCGGATGCACCCAGGAAGCGCTGGAATTTACCGCGCATGCGAAAGCCTTCGAAAAGGCCGGCGCGGTGGTGCTGGGGGTGTCCCGCGATTCGCTGAGCCGTCATGAAAAGTTCGCCGCCAAGCACAATCTCACCGTCCAGCTGGGCAGCGACGAAGATGGAAAAGTCTCCGAGGCGTATGGGACCTGGGAGGAAAAATCCATGTACGGAAGGACCTATATGGGCATGGCACGGCGCACCTTCCTGATCGGGCCGGATGGCAAGATCATCCGTGTGTGGCCTAAAGTGCGCGTCAAGGGACATGCCGAAGAAGTGCTGGAAAACATTAACTCCCTGACAGGTTAGACGGCGCTGGCGCTGTAGTTCCCGCAACAGATGCCCAGGTTAACAGCAGATTAACCCAATCCTGCTAAGATTGCCTAAAAATGTGCTCCAAAGGGGTTTCCCAGCGGGGCGAATTGGGTATGTATTAGCGCGGGGTATGGGAGCGCTGCGGAAGATTTTTCGCAGTCATCATAAAAAAGTTTCCAGCTGACAGGTAGCTTGCATGGCGAAGTGGAGTGCCAACCTTAAAGCGACGTTTGACCGCGCTTTTCCGGAACGCCAGATCTATCATCGCAGCGGAGGCACCGTCCGCTATATTTCCGTCTCTCCCTGGCAACAGGCCATGATGGCCGCCGGCATCACCGCCCTTGCCGGCTGGACGATGTTTGCCACCGCCAATTTTGTTCTCGGCGGCGGCCCCGGCACGCCGCAGACCGGCGAAGGCAAGGAACTCGCCAAATATGAGCGCTGGGTTCAGGACCTGCGCGCCCGCGAGTCGCTGCAGCGCACCCTGCTTGAGGAGCGCAGCAAGGAAACCGCCGAACTGGAGCAGAAACAGCGCGCCCTCGAAGAACTGCTCAACGAGATGCGCGATGAAGACGGCATGAAGATGTCGGCGCTGGAAGGCGATGGCGCGCCGCTGCTGATCGAGGCGACCATTGAGGAAGCCGACCGGCGCCAGTCGCGCGACGCCTATCTGACGCTGGCCTCTGTTGGCGTGCCCGCCGCGCGCGGCACCCCGAAAGCCATCGAATCTGACATGAACATGCTGTTCAATCAGATGGAAGATCTGGCCGCCGAGCGCGCCGAGCGTGCCCGCGGCGTGCTGAACCTGACCCAAGTGGCAACCGGCGACCGTATCGCCGCGCCGCAATCGGGGGTCGGTGGCCCGCTGGTTTCCATCGGCGCGCTGACGTCTTCGGCATCCGAGCCCGCCATTGGCGGCGACCAGTCCTTCATGACGCGCCTGGCCCAGGCCCGCGCCCGCATCGCCGAGATGAAACACTACGAGCAGATCGTGAACGACCTGCCGCTGGGCATCCCGGTCGCTGTTCCGTTCCGCTATACCAGCCCTTATGGCATCCGCGTCGATCCCTTCACCAAGCGGCCCGCCGCGCACTGGGGCACGGACTTCGCCGCCTATCGCGATGCGCCGATCGTTGCCTCCGGCCCTGGCACCGTAGTGCATGCCGGCCCGCGCGGCGGTTATGGCCTTCTCGTTGAGATCGATCACGGCCATGGCTTCAAGTCGCGCTATGGCCACCTTCGTTCCTATACGGTGAAGAAGGGCGATGTTATAAAGGTTGGGGACCTGGTGGGGCGTATGGGGTCTACGGGGCGCAGCACCGGGGATCACCTTCATTATGAAGTGTGGTATAATGACAAACCGTATGACCCAATGAAGTTCCTGAAAGCAGGCAAACATGTTCACAAAGAATAATAAAACGCCGGCGGCCCCGCCGCCCGAACCGCCGCAGAAGCCGGTGCCAGCCCAGGATGCCATTCGTGGCGCCGCCACCAAACCCGCCGCCCGCGCGGCCTCCATCATCTGTGCCGATATGAAGATCAACGGCTCGGTGACCTCGGAAGGCGCGCTGCAGATTGACGGGATCGTGGATGGCGATGTCGCCGCCACCGACATTACCATCGGCGCCAGCGGCCAGATTACCGGCGAAGTGAAAGCCGAAGTCGTGAAAGTGAAGGGCCGCATCAAGGGCTCGATCCGCGCGCGGAAGGTTGAGCTGGAAACCGGCGCGCATGTGAAGGGGGACATTGTCCACTCCTCACTGCAGATCCAGTCGAACGCCGTGTTTGAAGGCCAGGTGAAGCATGCGGACGATCCGCTGAAGGAAACCGGTCCTGTGGGCGCGGCCCCCAGCACTGAGAGCAAGCCATCGCTCTCTTCGGCTGCGCCGGGCCCCTACAGCATTTCCAGCTCTTCGCCGCCGAGCTAACGCGCCGCGCGAACCGCTTCCAGACGGTCAGACTTTCAGAACGCCGGCAGATTGCTCTGCCGGCGTTTTTCATGCGCGTGCGGAAAGGACCGGCCAGATTGGCGGCCGGCGGCGGACGCGGATGGGCTTTGCTTCTTCGAAGAGCTGGCCAGATGCAAAAAGCCCCGGACCAGAGGTCCGGGGCTTTCCAGTAACATGGGTGAGCGGTAGCTGCCTGCCGGATCAGACCGGCTGGGCAGCGCGCTTGCACTCAGGCGTCTCGTTGAACTTGGCTTCAGCTGCTTCGAGGCGGGTTTCGACCGTCTTGCAGCCTTCCGGCATGTTGTCGCCGAGGGCCTGCAGCTTCTTGCAGATCTTCTCTTCGTTCTGGACGTTGAGCATCGCGGCCTGAACCTCGAAGCAGACAAGCGCGTCACGCGTGTATTCTTCAGAGTCCATGAAGGCGAGCCAGCCGCGGCCACCAGCATTGTTGGCCTGACGGAAGGCTTCGCGGGCACCGGCGCGATCCTTGCGCTCATAGCGCGACTGGCCGATCCGGACCCAGGCATTGCCCCGGTCTTTCACGCCGCCGAGCTGAAGCGCGCGCTGGAGCGCCTCTTCGGTTTCCGGCCATTTCTGCAGCTCGCTGTAGGACGCGCCGAGACGCTCATACATCGCGCCGCCACCGCCCATTTCGGCGGCCTGACGGATCACCGGGATGGCTTTCTCATGCTCACGGGCGACCTGATAGAAGTCAGCCAGGAGGGACATGCGCTCAACCGTTTTCTTGATGCGGCCAGCATTCATTTCCTTCTCGAGCACGCGCGCGGCGTGATACGGAGCGTTGAAGCGGTTGTAGAAGTTCACGATGCGCATGATCTCGTCTTCCGTGGTCAGAAGACCGCCGAGATACATGGCTTTCTGGACTTCGAACGCTTTACGCTCCTCGTTGCCAGCAAAGTAGTTGCCGGCAATGGCGTCCCAGTATTTGCGCTCTTTCGGGTTCCGCTCGACGAGGGCTTCGAGCACCTCTGCCAGCTTCGCCTTGTTGCCCGTGTCATTGTACAGGAAGACGAGCAGGTCATAGAGCTGCTGGTCGAACTTGTTGCCATCTTCGCGGCGCACTTCCTCAGCCCATTTGATGGCCTCGGCATTGTTGTCCGCACGCTGATAGAGCACTGCCAGCTGCCATTTCTGCTGACGATCCGGCTTACCGCCAGCCTGCATCCAGCGCTTCATGTACTCAAGCGACTGGGCCAGGTTCTCGTCCTGCAGATAGATCTGCGCAATGTTGTAGTAGGTCTGGGCGCGCTGATCAGCCGGGATGTAGCCCTTGTTGATCGCGTCCAGAAGATCGCGGATGGCGCCTGCGCGGTCGCCCTGCTCGATCTTGATGTAAGCCGAAAGGCGGATGACCGCGCCCTCTTCATAACAGTTGAGCTCGCCGGCGCGCAGCTGGTTCAGCTTCGCAATCGCCGTTGCCCAATCCTTGTTCGCCATCGCGGCGGTTTCAGCCTCAAGATAGGTCTGGCCCGTCTTGGCACTGAATTGGGTTTCTTCGCACGCCTGTGCCAGCGCATGTCCTGCGCCCATCACAGCCATCGCCCCCGCTACGATCGCCCCTTTAAGGATTGCCTTGAGTTGCATCGTTTTTTCTCCTCACCGCCATAGCGGCATCCTGGACCTGATGGATCGCCGGCCTGGCCCCTGAGCCCGCACCGGCAATTCCGTCGAAGGGGCTGATGGCCGCTGCCGAAACAGCAGCCATCACCCGATGGGGGGCCTACTGGATCTTGAATTCCAGCGGGTAGACAACGTTCCGGCGCTCAACCGCCTGACCACGCACGATCTTCGGCGCAAACTCCACGCGCGACACGGCGCGTTCGGCTTCCGACTTGAAGACGCTGTCGGTGCAGGTTGCCACGATGTTGTACGGTTTGCCGCGGGTATCCACGTCAAAGCGCACGTCGCAGCTGCCCGAGATGCCCCGCTCTGCCGCACGTTGCGGGAACGAAGGCGTCGGCGGACGGATCGGCTGGGCGTCACGGTCAGACACGGCAACCGGGTCGATCGCCAGCGAGTTCATCCGGCCAAGATCAAGGTTCTGCGGCACGCCGCCCTCGATCTTCGGAGTCGGCAGGTTGATGCTCGACTTCGTGGCAGACTGTTTCGGAGGCGGCGGCGGCTTCTGCGCAGCATCGATCTTCTTGGGCGGTGTGCGCGAACGGGTCCGCACTTCGGAATCCTGCTTCTGCGGCGTGATCGCCGCCAGGGTCCGGGTTTCACCTTCCGCGAGCTCGATCTCGTCCACGGAAATGAGCGAGTTCATGAGCAGGAAGATGATCACCACGATCGGGATGGCAAGAACCACTCCGACGAGCAGACGCATGAAAGGATTGTTCATCATGACCTAGTCCTCCCTAGCCCGACGTTTTCGCAGAGATATTGATGACGGTGTCACCATCAATTTTGTTGATGGCTTCCATTACGTCAACCATAACTTGCGCCTCAGCGTTCACATCTGTTTGCACCACAACCTCGCCACGCGGGTTATCGAGCCGCATTTCCTTGAGCACGAAGCTGAGCTCGTTCGGGTTAATGCGTTGTTTGTCGATGTAAATATCGCTGTTCGCGTCGATCGCGATGAGGATGGCGAGCGGCTTGGCCGCTGCCTTGTTATCCACATCCGGACGGACGATCGGCACACCCGGTTCCTTGATGAACTGGGCCGTCACGATGAAGAAGATGAGCAGGATGAACACGACGTCCAGCATGGGCGTCAGGTTCACGTCATCCTCGGCGCCACCCCCACCTGTTGCCAAGCGTTTTTTTCTGGCCATTGGGGTCTCCTAGGTCTGCGAAATGACGATGTTCACGCGCTCGCGGAAGCCCGCATTGTACGCTTCGTCACGGATCTTCACCACAATACCGCTGCGGGTCTTGGGGTGAGCCTGGATGATAAGCGCACTTTGCGGATTTTCTGCGACGACGCGTTCGATGTTTGCACGCACCGAGCCGATATCCGTCGGGCGACCGTTCACAGAGATGAGATTGGACTCATCAATGAAGATCAGGATCGCCTGTTGGGTCTGCTGTTGCTCCTGGTCAGGAGACGGCGGCGGCGGCGGCTCAAGGCCGATCGCCTCCTCACGTGCAAAAGTCGACGTCACGATGAAGAAAATGAGCAGGATGAAGACGACGTCCAGCATGGGCGTCAGGTCAACATTGGCCTCCTCAGGCGGTCTTGCGGAACGTCCACGCATCAGCCGATCTCCATCTCATCTTCGACCATCTGAACGGAACGGTTCACACGACGGTCCATGCCCGAGGTGAACAGAATGCCGGACAGGGAGGCCACCATGCCTGCCATGGTCGGGATCGTGGCGCGCGACACACCGGCCGACATGGCCTTCGCGTCTGCACCGGAAGTGATGGCCATGATATCAAACACGGCCACCATGCCCGTCACTGTGCCCAGCAGGCCCAGCAATGGCGCAAGGGCCACCATTGCTTTCGTCAGCTGGACATTTGCTTCTGCCTTGGCGCGAACTTCGGAGACGAGCTTGTCGCGGATCCAGTGGGCAGGAACGGACTTGCGGTCCGTCCGCGCGCGCCACTCGGCGATCGCTTCAGCTGCCACCTTGTTGTGAGCAAAGCGGAAGTAAAACAGCCGCTCCAGGATCAGGGCCCACATCACGAATGTGGCAGCCATGATGACGATCAGAACGGGACCGCCACGATCAAGGAAGGCTTGTAGGTCTTGGAAACCCATATCGGGTTACTCCTCGAGCGCTCTGAGGGGCGGGCTTATGCCCGGCCCCCGTGGACGGATTCCATCTTCTCGGCGACAAGGCCAGCGGCCTGCTCGTCGAGGAGCTGCTGGTTGCTGCGAGCCATGGCCGAAGCAATCGCGTGGATCAGGAGCAGCGGGATTGCTGCAACGAGACCGAACACCGTGGTCATGAGAGCGACCGAGATACCGCCAGCCATCAGCTTCGGATCGCCGGCACCGTAGATGGTGATGGCGGTGAAGGTGATGATCATACCGACAACCGTACCCAGAAGGCCGAGCAGCGGGGCGACAGCAGCAAGCACTTTGATGATGTCGTTGAAACGCTCGATGCGGGGGCTTTCGCGCAGGATCTGCTCGTCCAGCTTCAGCTCGAGGGTTTCCACGTCTGCACTGCGGTTGTTCTCGTAAACTTCGAACACGCGGGCCAGCGGGTTGCCCGTGCCGGCCTGGCGGGTTTTCGCCGTGCCGCGCATTGCGCCGCCCATGGTGAACAGGGTGAAGATCTTGTAGAGGCCGATCAGGATACCGATGATCGCGAGAACCGCGATGACGGCGCCGACTTCGCCACCCTGCTGGAGACGCTGACCGAAGGTGGGCAGGTCGCCGAGGATGCCGAACAGGTTACCCTTGGACGGGTCGACCGGAGCTTTCACGACTTCGCCTTCACCTGCGCGGATCAGGGACGCCATCGCAGAGCTGTAGCTGCCAGCCGGCTGTTTCGCAAAGACTTGCAGGAACGTGTCGGAGCCTTGACCGCCACGGACTTCGACGAAGTCACGGCCATCCGTGGTGGCAGCGGTGAACACGCCAACGCGGATCAGTTCAGCTTCGGCGTTGGAGCCGTCAGCGCCAATACCGTTGACGGTCGCCGTGAAGGTTTTGACTTCCGACTGGGCGATCATTTCCTGCAGCATCGCCTTGGGCAGACGCTCCAGCTGGGCGCGGGTCGGCAGGACGCGGGCTTCAGCGATCTCAGCGATGGCTTCCACACGGTCTTTATAGTCGAAGTTGGCGAAGGAGTTGGCGATTTCCGGCATCGTGGCGCCGGCTGCCGAACGGAACTGGCCGAGCAGTTCCTGGAAATCACCGGCCTGAGCCGACACTTCTGCTTCCAGAGCACCGAGCTGGGCTTCGTTGGCTTCGAACTCGGCGCTGAGGGCAGCGGCGCGGCCTTCAGCAGCGTTCAGAGCCGCGCGGCCTTCGGCCATACGGGCCGCCTGGCTGGCGGTGTCTTGCTGGAACTCGCGCAGGCGAGCCTGGTCAGCAGCGGACATCTGCTCGGAGTCGCGTTTCACGGCTGCAAGCACTTCGGACAGGGTCTGAGCAACGGCCGGGGGCGCCATCGTGGCAGCAGTTGCCGCGACGAGGACCGAAACACCCAGAGCCTTCAGAGAGGATTTGAACTTGAACATGTTATGAAAACCTTTGTGTCTGACGGTTCGGGCCGTTTACTGGACCGAGAACTTCTGGACCGGGGCGAACAGGACGACCTGCTGAGCCTTGCCCTGAGCGACGTTGATGGCGCGCTGAATGTCCGCCACATAGCTGCCAGGCAGGTTCACCCACTCACCGGTTGCGCGGTCATAACGGGCAGCTTTGCCATTCGGCGTCAGATAGACGTAGGAAACGCGGCCATAGAGGAACATGTCGACCGTCGTCGGGTTACCGTCGATGGTGATCTCTTCCTGCCAGGTGTCGATCGTGCGGCCATATTCCATTTCAGCCTGATAGGCTTCCATGATCAGACGGTACTGCTCGGAAGCGGACACGTTCGGGCTGCGCATGACGGCGTCCAGCGCTTCAAGACGGGCATTACGCTCTTCCATCTTGAAAGGCAGGTCGGCGGCAACGAACAGCTTCAGATCTTCGATCATGCCGAGGAGCATCGGAACGGTCTGCGCGGTGATGTCATCGATCGAGCCGAGCTGTTCGGTGAGCGAGGCAATCTCTTCCCGCTGGCTCTGCACCACGAGTTCCTGCTGCTTTGCAAAGAGTTCAGCGGCGTCGCGACGCTGCAGGA
Source organism: Hyphomonas sp. 34-62-18 (assembly GCF_002282565.1). Taxonomy (GTDB): domain Bacteria; phylum Pseudomonadota; class Alphaproteobacteria; order Caulobacterales; family Hyphomonadaceae; genus Hyphomonas. The sequence continues at coordinate 15,626 of NZ_NCJT01000010.1, read as the reverse complement.
GCGTGCGGTATTCGCGAACCATGTCCGAACGTTGATCATCCAGCTGGTTGATCTGTTCCTGGACCTGTTCGGCCCTCCGGGTCGCTTGCTCGCCCGTGTCCAGCGCCTCGCGGAATTGAGCCTGAGCTGGAACAGCCAGCCCGGCGATCAGCGCGGCAGCAATCACGCTGCGAGCGGGTGAAAGAAGTTTCTTCATGAGGTTAGCCTCTCAACTCTCCAAACAAACGGTGACGCACCCTCTTCGGGGCGCGTAAATCCTGGTTGCGGGCGAGCCTGCTCACGAGGCCGTCCCGATCTTTTTGCCGGCTCGCACACAAAGAGCCGAAAAGTTGACCCGGAAGTGGATGGGAGAAATCACCCAAATCACCTCCCCTGCATGGTAACGGGACGCTATCCGCCCTCTATTCTTGTTTGATAGACCCAGCGGCATTCTGCTGCAGATCGCCGAAAGCCCTTAGCTGTGAACCCTGACGGTAACAATCCTCTAATTTCGGATCAATCGGGCTTTACGATTCCTTAGAAAATATCCTGACCACATTGTAACGCAACCGGCCCCGCGCAGTTCGTTTCCGGCGCCACTCAAAGCACCGCCCGGCCCCCTCTAGCGACCGAACATGACAAGTTTAAGTGCGCTGGCATGTCAGATGCAGCTTATTGCAGCAGCGTTGCCGCATTAGGCAGCATCCTTCCCGTTTCTCAGGACGGGTCCCCAGCGGGCCATGGGCAAAAGCGCATGCTTGCGCGGCGTGCCTGCGCCGGCGTCACGCGCGATGATGATGTCAGGAAGGAAGGTTGGCTGGGGTGCTAGGATTCGAACCTAGGGATGGCGGTACCAAAAACCGCTGCCTTACCACTTGGCTACACCCCAACAGTGGAAGCGCCAGATAGCCAACCTTTATTGCGCTGGCAACACCCGCTGCCATCGTTTTGCACACGGAAATCATCTGAAAGGCTGCGGCAAGCGCCCGCAGCAGAGCAGCCCTTTACATTTTATCGATTATCAACAATATCATTCCTGAACCCGTTGGCGCACTCCGCGCACCCCTCAAGGAAGGCCTCCCGGAAATGAAAACTTTTCTGCTATCCATGGCAGGCGCCTTCACGGCGATGATCCTCTTCATCGTCCTAGGCTTCTTTTTCCTTTTCACACTTATCGGCATGGCGGTCAGTTCGAAGCCGGCCCATCCCGATAACATTGTCCTCACGCTGGACCTGAACACCTATTATCCCGACCAGGCCCCCGCGAGCGGTTTTGCCGCGCTTTCCGGCACGCCAGGCTTCATCGACCTGCTGCTGAAGCTGAAAGACGCCGAAGCCGACGAGTCGGTGAAAGGCATCTATATCCGCGGCGCCGATATGGGCTTTGGCACCACGCGCGCAGAGGAGCTGCGCCAGGCGCTGAAAAGCTTCCAGGCCTCGGGCAAATTCGTCATCGCCCATTCGCAGGGCATGTTCGGCGCCAGCGGCCCTTCGGCCTTCCACTCCATCGCGACGGCGGACGAGATCTGGATGCAGCCGGGCACGGACCTGATGGTCACCGGCGTCGTGTTCGAGACCGAATTCTACAAGGGCCTGTTCGACAAGATCGCGCTCCAGCCGCAGATCTATCCCTTCTACGAATACAAGAACGCGCCCAACTCATATAATGAGACCAGCTACACCGAACCCCACCGCGAAGCGATGGAAGCCCTTGCCACATCGATCTGGGCGACCGCGCTGGACGACATCGCTGAGGATCGCGGCATCGGCGCCGGACAACTGCGCACGGTTCTGGAAAGCGGGCCGAAGACGGCCGAGGACGCGCTCGAGCTGAAGCTGATCGACAAGCTCGGCTGGCCGGAAGACGCGCAGGAAGCCGCAGAAGAACGTGCCGGCAGCGACGAGGCCGAGATGATCGACCTGGCGGCCTATGTTTCGCCGGCCAAGTATGACAGCAAGGCCCCGCTGATTGCGGTGATCGGTGGCGAAGGCGCCATTGTCACCGGCGGCGCCACCAGCAACTCGCCCTTCGCCGATCCGCCCGCCTTTGCTTCGGACGTTGTCGCCCGGGCGATTCTCGATGCAGCAGAAGATGAAGACGTCAAAGCCATCGTCTTCCGCGTCGACAGCCCCGGAGGGTCGCCGACCGCCTCTGACCAGATCTGGCGCGCTGTGGAGCGGGCCCAGGAAGCGGGCAAGCCGGTCGTCGTCTCGATGGGCAGCCTCGCGGCATCGGGCGGCTATTACGTGTCGACCGGCGCGGACGCGATCCTCGCCAACCGCGCGACGCTGACCGGATCGATCGGCATCTTCGGCGGCAAGCTGGCTCTGGATGGCACCTTCAACAAGATCGGCGTCACCTTTGACACCGTCACCGTTGGCGGCGACTTTGCCTCTGCCTGGGGCACTGCCCCGTTCACCGAAACCCAGGAAGCCGAAGTGAAGGCCAGCCTGAAACGTGGCTATGACCGGTTCCTTGCCCATGTCGGCGAAGGCCGCGGCATGACGTATGATCAGGTGCATGAAGTGGCCCGCGGCCGCGTCTGGACCGGGGAAGCGGCCAAGGAACAGGGCCTCGTCGATGAGCTCGGCACTTTCATGGACGCCATCGAGAAGGCCAAGGAACTGGCCGGCATCGAGGCGGACAAGAAGCCGCGCCTTGCCTTCTATCCCTATCGCAAGACCGGGTTTGAAGCGATTGAAGACCTGTTCGGCGTCTCGGCCGAAACCGCCCGCGCGGCTGCCGTGATCAGCACGCTGGCCGGGGACGAGCGCACCCAGGCGCTGCTGGAGGAATTGGCCACCGTCGAGGCCATGAATTCCGGACAGGCCATGGCCATCGGCCCGCGCATCCGCGAACGCTGACCGCCAACTGCAATTGACCTGCCGCGCACCCTCGCCCAACTGGCGGGGGTGTTGCACATCAGGGGCAAGTGATGGCTAGCTTGTGCCCCGGCCGCTTTGAGATGGGACTGACATGAAAATCCTCGTTACCGGCGCAGCCGGCTTCATCGGGAGCGAGATGGCACTGAGGCTTCTGAAGGAAGGCCACAGCGTCACCGGCGTGGATTGTTTCACCCCGTATTACGACCCGCAGCTGAAGGAAGACCGCGCCGCCCGGCTGACCGCCTTTGAAAGCTTCCGGCTGGAGCGGATCCGTATCGAGGACACCGACGCCATCGAAACGATATTCCGGCGGGATGCGCCCGATATGGTGGTGCATTTTGCCGCCCAGGCGGGCGTGCGCTACAGCCTCGATCATCCGCGCGATTACATTGACGCCAACATTGTCGGCTCGTTCAACATCATCGAATTTGCGCGCCGCTATGGCACGCAGCATCTGGTGCTGGCCTCGACCAGCTCTGCCTATGGCGCGAACCAGAAATTCCCCTTCGAGGAGCGGGACTCGGCGCCCTACCCGCTGACCATCTATGCGGCGACGAAGCTGGCGAGCGAGCTGATCGCCCACAGCCATGCCCATCTCTATGGCGTACCGACGACCGTGCTGCGCTTTTTCAGCGTGTATGGCCCGTGGGGCCGGCCGGATATGGCCTTCTTTCTGTTTACGGACAGGATCTTCAAGGGCCAGCCGATTGACGTGTTCAATCATGGCAACCTGCTGCGCGACTTTACCTATATTGACGACCTTGTTGAAGCCATCCGCCGTCTGATGGATGTGCCGCCGAAGCTTGGCAATCACCTTATCCGGGGCGACTCGCTCTCGCCGGTGGCGCCCTATCGCCTCGTCAATATCGGCAATGCGAACCCTGTGCGCCTGATGGACTATATCGACGCGATTGAGGAAGCTATCGGCCGCAAGGCGGAAAAGAACATGATCGACATGCAGCCCGGCGATGTGAAGCAGACCTTTGCCGATGTGCGTCTGCTGCAGGCGCTGACCGGATATACGCCGAACACGGATTACCGGGCAGGCATTGCGCGTTTCGTTGACTGGTACCGGTCCTACTACAAACCCGCCTGAAGGCCCGCGCGGACGGCGGCCTGGCGGAAATCTTCCGGCACCGGCGCCTCCAGCGTGAGCGTTCCACCTTCGGGCCGGGGCACTTCAAGGCGCGCGGCATGCAGCATGACGCGGGAGCCCGTCGCCTGCCCTTCGCCATAGAGGCCGTCGCCCATGATCGGGCAGCCAAGTGACATGAGATGCACGCGGATCTGGTGCATGCGCCCGGTTTCCGGGGAAAGCTGCATCAGCGCGGCATTTCCGTTCCGGGCGAGAACTTTCCAGCCTGTCCAGGCGGTCTGGGCGCCTTTGCGGCCGGGCTTTGCCAGGATCATGCGCGGGCGCCCGCCCTCCTCAACCTTGACAAGCGCCGCATCCATCACGCCCTGATCCGCCCGCGGAAGAATTCCCTGCACCAACGCCAGATAGGTTTTCTGTGTATCCCGGCCCGCAAAGGCCTGGGACAGAAAGGCCGCCGCCGGCTGAGTGCGCGCGGCAATGATCACGCCGGAGGTGCCAAGGTCCAGCCGGTGAACAAGGCGCGGACGCTTGCCATTGGACTTGGCAAACGCCCACAGCAGATCATCCAGCGACTGCCCCACCCCGCCCCCGCCCTGAGAGGCGAGGCCAGACGGCTTGTTGAAGGCCAGGATCGCAGCGTCCTCATGGATCAACAGACTGCGCACGAAGGCGGCGGCCTCATCGCTAAGGGCGGGAATGTCTCGGTTGCGGGTCATTTTTGGGGCTGGCGAGACTTCCGCATCTCGGCAAACCGCGCAAGCTGCTCGGCGATAGGTTTCTCGCGGCCTGCTCCTTTGGGTGTGTAGAATTGCTGGCGGCCCATGGCGTCTGGGAAATAGTCCTGGCCGGAGAAGCCTTCCTCCGTATCGTGATCATAGACATAGCCGGAGCCATAGCCCTGATCTTTCATCAGGGTTGTCGGCGCGTTGAGGATACGTTTCGGCGGCATCAGGCTGCCAGTCTCGGCGGCGGCGCGGCGCGCAGCCTTATAGGCAACATAAGCGGCATTGGATTTGGGCGCGGTGGCGAGGTGGATCACGGCATGGGCGAGCATCAGTTCGCCTTCGGGCGAGCCGAGACGTTCATAGGACCGGGCCGCCTCCCCGCAGATCATCAGGGCTGTGGGGTCGGCCAGGCCGATATCCTCACTCGCCATCCGGATGAGGCGGCGGGCAATGAAGAGCGGATCTTCGCCCCCTTCCAGCATGCGCGCGAACCAATAGAGGGCTGCGTCGGGATCTGATCCGCGAACGGATTTGTGCAGGGCGGAGATGAGGTTGTAGTGTTCTTCCCGGTCCTTGTCATAGGCGGCCGCGCGCTTCTGCAGGCCAGTAGCGATTTCCTCAAGGCTCAGCAGGCCAGGCTCGCCGCGCATGGCGTAGGCCTGCTCGACAAGGTTGAGCAGATAGCGCCCGTCGCCATCAGCCATGCGGATGAGGGCTTCGCGCGCCTCCGGCACCACCGGAATGCGCCGGCGCATTTCCTGCTCGGCGCGGGACATCAGCTCGCGCATGTCTGCGTCTTCCAGCCGCTTCAGCACCATCACCTGGCAGCGGGAGAGGAGCGCGCCGTTGAGCTCGAAACTTGGGTTCTCCGTGGTCGCGCCAATCAGGGTGACGGTGCCGCTTTCCACGAAAGGCAGGAAGCCGTCCTGCTGGGAGCGGTTGAAACGGTGGATCTCATCAACGAACAGCAGCGTGCCCTTGCCGATGCGGCGGCGGGCTTCGGCCTTGTCGAACGCCGCGCGCAGATCCTTCACGCCGGAGAAAATCGCCGAGAGCGCCTCAAACTCCAGATCGGTTTCCTGCGCCAGGAGGCGGGCAATCGTCGTCTTGCCGACGCCGGGCGGGCCCCAGAGGATCATCGAGACAAGGCGGCCATTGCGCAGCATGGCACCGATGGGGCCCTCCGGGCCGATGAGATGCCCCTGCCCGACCACTTCGGACAGCTTCTTCGGGCGCAGCCTGTCCGCCAGCGGGCGGGGCGCGCTGTCTTCAAGGCCGGCAGCAGAAAAAAGGTCGCTCATGGGGCTCTTCTAGGACTTTGGCGCAGGCATGGTAAGGTGGGGGTTGGGAGGAAATATAAAATGACCCTGACTGTTACACCTTCGGGGATGGCCTGCGGCGCGGAAGTGCGCGGGCTGGATCTGTCCCAGCCGGTTTCGGCAGAGCTTGCGGCGGAAATCCGGAATATCTGGCTGGCGCATCAGGTGATCTGCTTTCCGGAGCAGGACCTCAGCGATGATGACCTGGAGCGCTTTACCCTCGCCTTCGGCCCCTTTGGCGACGACCCGTTCATTGCGCCGATACCGGGCCGCAAGCACATCATCGCGGTGAAGCGGGCCGCCGATGAGACCTCGCCGATCTTTGCCGAAAGCTGGCATTCGGACTGGAGCTTTCAGGAGAAACCGCCGCAGGGCACCTGCCTTTATGGCATCACCATACCGCCCGAAGGCGGCGATACGCTGTTCACCAATCAGTATAAGGCGCTGGCCGAAATGCCGGCAGACCTGCGCCGCCGCATCGAGGGGAAAAAGGCGATCCACTCGGCAAAGAACGCCTATTCACCCAAAGGCATGTATGGCGCCGGCGACAAAGGCCGCAGCATGGACATCCGCGCCTCAGACGAGGCCGAAGCAGCCTATGCCCATCCGTTCATCCGTACACATCCGGAAACCGGCCGGAAGAGCCTGTTCGGCTGCGCGGGCTATATCGTAGGCGTGGAAGGGATGGACCAGCAGGAAGCGTGGGACCTCGTGACCGAGGTTTACCGCTGGCAGACGCGGCCCGAATTCCAGTATCGCCACCGCTGGCAGAAGGGCATGCTGCTGATGTGGGACAATCGCTGCACGCTGCACATGGCCACCGGCGGCTATGCCGGCCATGACCGCCTGCTGCACCGAACGACGATCGGGACGGCTTGATAGCCCTCGCTCAGCTGAAGCTGTAGTGCAGGCGGACACATCCTCTTTCCATCGTCTTTGAGCTGATGAGTTTAGGGGTGACCGGTGCTGTTGCCGGCGGGAATAGCGGCGTGCCGCCCCCAAGGATTTCAGGGAAGATGTAAATTTCGAGCTCGTCGAGCGCGCCCCGCTCCAGAAACGCCATTTGCAACTGGCCACCACCGAGCATCCAGACGTCGCCATCCTCCAACGCGCGCAACTCCGTAATCAGTGTGTCCACATCGGCGCGCGTCTCCAGCGGCCCTTTCGGAGACTCAATCGGCCGGGAGGTGACGACAATAACGCGCTGCGCAGTGTAGGCCCAAGGAGAGGGATCGCGCGCCAGAAAATCATAGGTCGCCCGGCCCATGACGACTGTTCGGATGCGCGAGAGGAAACGACCATAGTGATGTTCGGCCAAATCCATGTCGTCATATTTGAACAGCCACTCCAATCCGCCATTCCGGTCAGCGATTTTTCCATCCAGGCTGGCGGCGATGTAACCGAGGATTCTAGCCATCGAAGATTCCCTCTTGATAAATAAACGAACGTTTGTTTATATTCGTGGATGGCACGATACAAGACACTTTCCGACGAACAGGTGCTTGTGAGGCTTCTGGAAGCGTTGCTGGCAACAGGGCCGGCGGATTTCACCTTCGCCAAGGCAGCAAAAGCCAGCGGGCTGGCCGCTGCCACTCTGGTGCAAAGATATGGTGACCGGGCCGCTCTGATCGAAGCAATCCTTCTGCACGCATGGGATATGTTGGATGCGCAAACGGAAGCGGCAGACGCCCAGGCTGCGGACACGCCCGAAGGCGCCATAGACCTGCTTCTTCAGCTGATGCCGGATGGCGATGCCGAACGAAACGCAACCGATGGGCTGTTGCTGCTTAGGGAGGATTTCCAGAATCCGGTTCTGAGGGCGCGCGGTTCTGCCTGGGGCCACCGGCTGGCAACGACTCTTGGCCGCCGTTTGACGGCAGACACCGCGAATGCGCTGCCTTTAGGCTGGGAAATGGCCAGCCTGTGGCAGGGTGCCTATATCTGGTGGGCATTCAACCGGGGAGAATCCGCAGAAGCTGCAATCCGCCGGACACTGACAAACTGGGTCAATCGGCGAGCCGAGTCATAACACCCTGTCAGGTGCGGACTTTGCCCCGTACGACACGGCCGTTGCGCTCGATTTCGATGTCCCATTCACGGGTGTTCTGCTTGAGGACTTCCTGAATTTCCTTTACCGTCTTGGTCTGCTTTCCGTTCACGGAGCGGATGATGTCGCCGGGACGGAAATAGTTGCGCGAGATGGTGCCGCGCGTGACGGAGTGGACATAGATGCCCGAGCCGCGCGTGAAGGGATCAAGGCCGTTTTCTTCGGCAAGACGGGGCGAGAGCTCGATCACGCGGGCACCGTTGAAGACAGACCCGTTGGTGAGGAGGACGACATCGGCCTCGGTGGCGCCCGGCGGTGGCTCGACCCTTACATTGATGGTCTGATTTCTGCCGCCGCGCAGCACGGACAGCTTGGCTTGCTCGCCGGGATTGCGGATGGCGGCGAGGAATTTCAGGCCCTTCTCATCGAACACTTCACGGTCGTCGATGGCGGTCACGAGATCGCCGCGCCGCAGGCCGGCGCGCTCGGCCGGGCCGCCGGGATAGACTTCGGTGACCATGACGCCGACCGGGCGGGTAAGCCCTTGCGCCTTGGCGATGTCAAAGCTGACAGACTGGGCCGCCAGGCCAAGCCAGGGGCGCACAAAGGTGCCGCCATTGACGGCCGCATCGACCACGCGCTTGACCATTTCCGCCGGGATGGCAAAGCCGATGCCGACCGAGCCGCCCGTGCGCGAGAAGATCGCCGTGTTCACGCCGACGAGTTCGCCGCGCGTATTGATGAGGGCGCCGCCGGAATTGCCGGGGTTCACCGCCGCATCCGTCTGAATGAAGAAAGAGTAGTCGTTGATGCCAACGTCCGTCCGCGCCGTGGCGGAGATGATGCCATTGGTGACCGTCTGGCCAACGCCGAAGGGGTTGCCGATGGCAAGGACGAGATCGCCTACCTGCGCGTCGCGCGTGTCGGCAAAGGGCAGCACCGGCAGGCGTTCGCCCTCGGTGTCGATCTTCAGGACTGCGAGGTCTGTGCGTTCATCGCCGAGCAGCAGTTCAGCGGCGTATTCCCGCCGGTCGCTGAGGACGACACGAAAGGTGTCGGCGCCCTGAATGACGTGGTTGTTGGTGACGATGATGCCATCAGCGGCGACGATGACGCCGGAACCGAGGGAGTTCTGCACCCGGCTCTGCGGGGCGACGCCAAACATCAGCTGTTCCAGCGTCATGCCACGCTGGGAGACATTCTTCTCTGTATAGACGTTGACCACCGCCGGTGAAGCCTGACGCACGAGGGGCGCGAAGGTGAAGCTGATCTCAGCCGTTGAGGCAGGCACGCGCTCGGCCGGCGCGCCCTGCGCAAAAACGGGCATGATCACCATGGTCAGGGCCATGATCACGGCGAGGAAGGCCGCCGCAAGGAGCTTGGAAGCGTGTCGGGTCATGATCGTGAGATGGGTCATGATCATGGCTCTATTGCGGAGCGAATTATGGCGCAATCGCGCCCGCATGACATTTCAGACAGGTCATACCGCCGCAGGGACGCTGTCAGCGGCCCCCACGGCGGAAGCTGCCCGTCAGCCCGCATCCTGCTGCGCCTGCCGCAGCTTCAGCTTTTCGAGATTGTCGGCATGGCTTTCCCGGCTGATCCGGTAGAAGCTGATGCAGATGAGCATCAGGGTCCAGGCCGTCAGCAGCGAGATGCCATAGCCCCAGCCGAGCATGCGAATCTCTTCCGGCGTGGCGGCATCAACGCCCCCGCCCTGCGAGAGACCGGCAACGGCCAGCACCATTGAGGCCGTGATCACCCCTGCCCCCTGCGACAGCTTCCGGATGAAGCTGATGCCCGCAAAGAAAATGCCTTCGGAACGCCGGCCGGTCTGCAGCTCGGAATCCTCAACGATGTCGGCCACCATCGAGCCCAGCAGCATCTGCGTGGCGATGATGAGGGAGAGGTCGAAGATGGTGATCGAGATGATGATGAGGAACAGCTCCGGCGAGCCGTTCGGCGGCAGCACACCGAAGAGGCGCAGGAAAACCGGCAGCGGGGCGATGGTGAAGGCGAGCGCCCCGATGGTCATGGCGCCGCGCTTCTTGCCGAAGGTCTTGCCGACGACGGGCGCAATGATCAGGGCAAGGACAGCCGAGACATAGACCCCCATGGTGAGATTGGCGATCTGGGTGTTGTCGAATTCCCAGAAGATCGTGTTGATATACTGGTTGAGCGTTGCCGAGATGCCGGTGGCAATCAGGCCGCAGAGCGTCGCCAGGAACAGCGCCCGGAAGGACGGGTTGGAGATCGTCTCGAATATCTCGCTGAAGATCTTTCCCAGCGTCAGGTTGCGCGCGGGCGGCGCGGCCTTGAGGCGCGGGATATGGCTGTGCGTGCCCAGCGCGCAGATGGCAACAGCCGTCAGGATACAGATGGCCGAGATCAGCCCATATGTGTTCCAGCCCTCGACGTTGAACACGCCGACCGGAATCTCCTCGGTTGGCACGAGCAGGAAGCGGAACAGCATGATCTGGATGGTCAGCCCGCCAAACCAGGCAAAGAAATAGCGCAGCGACATCAGCGAGGTGCGCTCGTCATAGTCGGAGGTAAGCTCGGCCGACAGCGCGGAGCTCGGCACATCATAGAAGGTGAAACTGAGCCGGACCAGGATCGTGGTGGCCACCAGCCAGGGGAAAAGATCATTGCCGGTCATCCCCTCCGGCGGGTTCCAGGTGAGGAAGTAGGTGATGGCTGTCGGGATCAGCGCGGCATACATGAAAGGGTGGCGGCGGCCAAAGCGGGTGCGCATATTGTCCGACCAGTAACCGACCACCGGATCGGACACCGCATCGATGATCAGCGCGATCAGGAGCGCGAGGCCAACGAGGCCGGCATCCACGCCCATGATATTGCTGTAGAAGAACAACAGGGCATAATCGAAGCCGTTGTTCTTGATGCCATCTGCTGCGCCGCCGATTCCAAACGACAAGCGCGTGAAAAGGCCCGGCTTACCTGCCTGGGTAACCGCCATTCAATTCCTCCCGATGTAGTTGCGTGTTGCTTGCGCCGTCAGAGACCCAGCACCATCTTCGCTATAATGTTGCGCTGGATCTCGTTGGACCCGGCGTAGATTGAAGTTTTGCGGTAGTTGAAATAGCTGGGCGCCGCTGTCAGAAGATGCTCCGGGGTCGGAGATTGGGCGTTTGTTCCCGGATCTGCGAGGGCGAGCGTATCCTGCATGAAGGGGTGGGCGTAGAAGCCAGCCGCCTCCAGCGCGAGCTCGGTGATTTCCTGCTGAACTTCAGAGCCCTGATACTTCAGCATCGAGCTTTCCGGGCCGACATTCTGCCCGGCCGACAGGGCCGAGAGGACGCGCTGCTCGGTTGCGTCCAGCGCTTCCACCCGGATCTCCGTGCGGGCGAGCTTGCGGGCAAAGTCAGGATCGCGCAGCACCGGCACATCACCGGAGACCTCCTTCGAGGCAATCTTGCGCACCTTGCGCAGCATGTTGCGCAGGCCCGAGGCATAGGCGTTCCCCCGCTCGAATTCGAGCAGGTATTTGGCATAGGTCCAGCCCTTGTTCTCCTCGCCGATCAGCGCGTCCTTGATCTTGACACGAACATTCTCGAAGAAGACCTGGTTGATTTCGTGCTGGCCTTCGGCGGGCCCGTCCAGGGTGGGCAGCGGGCGGATGGTGATACCCGGCAGCGTCATCGGGAAAACGATGAAGCTGATGCCTTCCTGCGGCTTGCCGGATTTGTCTGTGCGCACGAGGCAGAAGATCATGTCGGCCCATTGGGCGAGCGTCGTCCAGATCTTCGAGCCGTTGAGAACATATTCGTCGCCGTCGCGCACGGCGCTCATCTGCAGGCCGGCAAGGTCAGACCCCGCGCCCGGCTCCGAATAGCCCTGGCACCACCAGACATCGGAGGAGAGGATTTTCGGAAGGTGTTCCTTCTTCTGTGCCTCATTGCCGAACGCCATGATCACCGGCGCCACCATCGACACCCCGAACGGGGCGACATTGGGCGTGCCCGCGCCGGAAAGCTCGGCGTGAAGGATATGGCGCTGCGTGGCAGAAAGCCCCGGCCCGCCATATTCCTTCGGCCAGTTGGGAGCGATCCAGCCCTTGGAGGCCAGCTTCTTCTGCCAGGCCACCTGGCTTGCCTTGTCGACATAGCCATTTTTGGTGAGCGCCATTTTCGCGCGCAGCTCCGCATCGAAGTTTTCCGCGATCCAGTCGCGCACTTCCTGCTGAAACTTCTGGTCGGCGGGCGAAAGCGAAAGGTCCATGGGCGTGGGGCTCCGGGTTGGTGGGTTTATTCGACGATGTCGTAATACTGGATCTCGGGCGCGCCTGCGAGCACGGCGCCGAGCTTGGGACCAGCTGCCTTGAAGTATTCAGTCTGGCCGTGGGATTTCAGCGCGTCGGCAGAGGCGTACTGCTCCATGAAGATATATTCGGTGGACGAGCCTTTGGTCTTGTAAAGCTGGTAGGTGAGACAGCCCGGCTCATTCGCCTTGACCTTGGCCATCAGGTCCTTGGCGACCTGTTCAAACTCTGCCTGTTTGCCGTCCTGAATTTTCAGTTTTGCGACTACGCCGATCATGAGCTTCCTCCGCGAATTATCGTTCTTCGCTACACTATGGAGTCCGCGCCGCGCGGCAAGCCTATCCCGGCGTCAGCCCTCGCGGAATTGATCGGGCCCTTACCCGGAGACGCCTTAAAAGTTAATGTACCGTTCGGGGACCAACCAGCCCTTACTGGAACGGATCTTGCTGAAAGGAGCGCGGAAGAGAGGGCGAATGCAAAGACCGCACGGCGATAGACCCATGCTACAGCAGATCAACACAGCCTCATTGAAACCAGCACCTCTCGGGGTCGACCCAACGACTGTTCTGGCTGTGATTCCTGCCCTTAATGAGGAACGCCATATCGAGGAGTGTGTGCGCTCGTTGATGGCAGGCAGTCCGATCCTAAGGCTAGTACCGATGGTTGTGGCTGATGGCGGCAGCACCGATGCCACGGTTTCGATTGTCAAGCGCCTGGCGACTGAGTTCCCAAACCTCAAGGTGATGCACAATCCCAAAAAGCTACAGTCAGCCGCCTTTAATATAGCCGCGGCAACGCACGCGACGGAAAAGACAAGATGGCTGGTGCGGTGTGACGCCCACTCTGTCTACCCGCAGAATTTCATCTTGCATGTTGCAGAAGCCCTTCAGCGCAAGGGCGCTGCTTCTGTGGTTATTCCAATGGATGCGGTTGGAGAAACCTGTTTCGAAAAGGCCAACGCCTGGGTTGTCGACACGCTGCTGGGTTCAGGCGGTTCAGCTCATCGGGGCGGAAGCAGGTCACACTATGTTGATCACGGCCATCATGCTGGCTTCGATCTTGCCTGGTTTCGCAAGATCGCCGGCTATGATGAAACCTTTTCGCACAACGAGGACGCTGAATACGACTATCGTCTCGCTCAGGCAGGGGGAAAAATCTGGCTGGACGCTGATATTCGCATTCAATATGTGCCACGCGGCTCTGCAAAAGCGCTGGCCAAGCAGTATTTCAACTATGGTAAAGGTCGGGCGCGGAACCTGCGCAAGCACTCAGGGCGTTTGAAACTTCGCCAGGCAGTACCCATCTTATCGCTAGCCGGCAGTTTATTTGGCGTTTTGGCGAGCTTTGTGTTTTGGCCGCTTCTCGCTCTACCCTTGGGATATATCAGTATCTTGGCGGGCGCATCAGTAGCTATCGCCATCAGCCGCAGGTCGCTTTGTGGGCTGTATTCCGGTGTTGCGGCAGGAATCATGCATATGGCGTGGGCAGCGGGATATTTGTGGGAACGCGGGACCGGGAAAGATTGATTACCGTCTCGGGTTTCATTGGTATAAAAGGTTAACCGGATTGGTTTCCGGCCAGACTTGGGGACACCTGATATGGCACTGACCAGAGGAAAGCTTGCAGACGCCTTGCGCTTGCGCTTTGGCCAGATGTCGCGCTCAGCGGAGGCTGCCAGTCGCGGACTGCTTTCCCAATTCCGCGCCCGGCAAGGTGAAAAAAATAACGACCTTGCAGGCGTGCTTTCCCAGCCTGCCCCTACCCGTGTGACGTCGGCGCCAGACGGCCTTTGCCTTTATGCCGTCGGCGACATTCATGGCCGCATGGACCTGCTACAGCGCCTGGTCGAACAGATCGACGCCGACGCCGCAGTGCTCCCCGAAGACGTAAAGCCGCAGATAATTTTCCTGGGCGATTACATTGACCGGGGTCTGCAATCCCGTGACGTGATCGAATACTTCACCAGCGGCGCGCTGGACCGGTATGAACCGGTTTTCCTGCTCGGTAACCATGAAGAGGCCCTGCTGCGCTTTCTTCAGGAGGTTAATTTCGGCACCCAATGGACGCGCTTTGGCGGCGGCGAGACGCTCTATTCCTATGGCTTTGCTCCGCCCAACAGCCGGGCGAGCCTCAATTCGCATGAAGAGATGGCAAAGGTCCGCGAGGCGTGGACAAAACTCTGGGAATCTTTCCGCGAACGATTGCCGGAAAGCCATCTCAGCTTTTTCCAATCCCTGAAGCCCTATCATGTGGCCGGCGATTATCTGTTTGTTCATGCGGGCCTGCGCCCCGGCCTCAGCCTGACCGAGCAAAGCCAACGGGACATGCTGTGGATCCGCGAAGAGTTCCTGGATGACGGCGCCCCCTTCGATCATCTGATCGTCCACGGCCACACACCGGAAGATGCGATCTATCGGGATGACCGCAGGATTGGTCTCGACACCGGCGCCTTCCTGACTGGAAAGCTGTCGGCAGCGCGCCTTTTCGGCACAGATGTTGCTTTTCTTAATACCTGAAATCTAGTGAATATGGCTTTCGGGACCAAGTCATCCCCGTGAACGAATTCAGGAGACCCTGCTGTATGCTAACGCTTCGCTCCTTTCTGGCCATGACGGCCCTTGCCTTCGGACTGATGGTTGCCGCATGCGGCACCACCACCCCCACCGCCGGCGCGCGCGATGCCGGCATAACGACTCAGTCTCAGATTGCTACAGTCTATGCGCTTGGTTCGAGTGATCAGCTTCGCGTTACCGTGTTCGGCCACCCCACCTTGTCAGGTGAATTCGAGGTAGACGGCACCGGCGCGATTTCCATGCCGCTGATCGGCCAGGTTGCCGCGCTTGGCTTGTCGACGGTGGATCTGGAGAACAGTATCGCGACCAAGCTGGCCGACGGTTATGTGCTGGATCCGCGCGTGAGCGTCGAAGTCATTAACTATCGTCCTTACTATATCCTCGGTGAAGTCGGCCGGCCGGGCGAATATCCATATACAAGCGGTCTGACAGTCCAGAACGCTGTGGCGGCGGCAGGCGGCTTCTCCTATCGAGCGAACAAGCGCGTCGTCTTTATCAAGGGCAAGGACGACAGTGAGGAGGTTCCATACGATCTCACGGCATCAACAGTGGTGAAGCCGGGTGATACAATTCGGATCGGTGAACGGATCTTCTAAACCCCTGCTCTATCGACCCTCACAACAGAAAAGCGCCGCGCCCCGCGGCGCTTTTTTTGTGAGTTGCGCGAATATGGGACGGTTCGTTGCGGCGCATTCATGTTCAAAAAATCACAAATCATGGCG
>NZ_NCJT01000285.1 GCF_002282565.1 Hyphomonas sp. 34-62-18 | reverse complement strand
ATGTCGCCGCCATCCTGGGCGACGGCGGGGCGCACGCGCGTTTCGATCAATTCCTTGATCTCGTTGACGATTTCCGCCGTCTCGCCCTCATACTCAATATCATCAGAGAGACCGGAAGCACCTTCTTCGACCACCGGCAGGCCGGACATGTAATGGTCCATGATGGCGGCCAGCACCATCGGCTTCACATGCCGCCAATCCTTGGCCTGTGCCTTGTTAATGCTGACAAAATCGCTGCCGAGGAAGACACGCTCCACCCCGTCCACCTGGAACAGGGCACGGGCCAGAAGGCTGATGCGGGCGCTGGCGGCGTCTGGAAAGTCAAACGGGCCGCGATCTCCGGCAACTGGCTGACCCGGAAGGAATTTTATCGTGTCCGGGTTCGGGGTGGCTTCAGTCTGGATGAACATGGCGGGCCTTTCACGTCTGCCCCCAGACATGGCCCGCGCAGGCGGCGAGATCAAGGGAGACCGGCTTAAGGCAGCGCAGTCTCTTCCTCACCCGCCGTCTGGGCCACCGACGTTTCTTCCACCACTTCATCGGCAGCCGCCGGCTCCATCAGCTCCATCAGATGACGGGAGGCGACCTCCGCTTCCAACAGGAAATACGCCATGCTGGCCAGATGGTTAGGCGTCAGCGCGGCGGTATCAGACTGGTTCGACACCAGGACTGGCTTCATCTTGGCCGCCCGTTCCCAGGCCGCTTCCACCCGGTCGGCCGCCACCAGAATGGCGGTGTCGGTCAGTGTCAGCGCTTTGGCGGTATTGGCCGAGAACATCTCATGGGCGACATGGGCGTGCGCCTTGGCGCGGTAGAAGGCGGCGATGTCTTCCTTGCTGGCGGGCCAGCCGCCTTCCTGAACGGCATTGATCCGGTCTGACAGGGCCGCGCGGTCTTCCGCCGCCCAGCCGGCAAACAGCGCCAGTTCCTCCGGCATGATCTCTTCCGGCATCGGCCGCATGGCGAGGCCGCGCGAGGCGCGCGTGTCGAACCGGTTCAGCGCTTCGGCTGCCGCCGTCAGCCGCGGGCGCATCGGCTCGCCCGGCACCTCCATCAGGAGACGCGACGCCGCCGCCAGATCGCTGTCCGGCGCGCCTTCATAGGGGGCAAGCTCCGAAATAAGCTTCACATGCTGCGACAGGGCTTCGGTGGTGCCGGCCTGCCAGGCGGGCAGCGCGGTGAGGCGCGCCTGCGGGTGCCAGACAGGGCGGTTGCTCGCCCAGCCTGCGCCTTCCAGTTCCCGCGCAATCTTGTGAATGGCCACGGCAATGCCTGGCACCGCCCAGCTCTGCTCGGCCGGAATATCCACGGGCTTGTCATTGATGTGGCTGGAGAAAACCACGGCGGCAGGATACGCGCCGACCAGCGCCACCACAGCGCCGATCTTCAGCGTACGTTTCAGGGCGCGCCAGGCCTTCTGAAACCCGATCATGATCGGGCTAGGCTCGGCATAGTCGAGCGAGATGAAGTGCGTCGGGTCTGATGCGGGCGCAGGCACGTGCTCCTGCTCTTCGTAGGCTCGTGGGAGTTTCACCGCCGCTGCTGCCGCCATGACTTTACGCCGCTTCTTCCTGGGTGCTGTGGATTTTTCCATCCTGTGCCGTTTATGAAGCCGTTAAACCGTTATTAACAGGCCAGTTGCGCATGAAATTTCAGCAAACCAGGCGGTGTGGTAAATTCGGGCACCAAATGACCGCCTGCTGATCCATTTCCAGCCGCAGCAGGAGTCCCGGCCCGCTACCCCAACTCGCCTACGAGGCACTACCCACTCTACGCCCGCCACCCATGAGAGAAGAACTCTCCGCAGAGGATGGCGTGATTCCCCACACAGCCGAAAGCAATGCGCAGCGCCTGCGGCGCTTTTGTGGCGGCGCTGGAAGTTTTCCGCAGTTCAGGAGCCCAAATTGGGCCTAGGGACGCCAGAAGCCAACGATCCGGCGGACATCGTCCATGATGGGCGCGGCCACGGCATTGGCCCGCGCGGCGCCGTCTGCGAGGATGCGGTCGAGCCCGGCCTGGTCGTCCAGGATCTCGCGGAATCGCGCCGTGATCGGAGCAAGGTGCGCCACGGTCACATCGGCCAGCGCCGGCTTGAACACGCCAAAACCCTTGCCTTCAAACTCGGCCAGCACATCTTCTGCTGTGCGGCCCGAGAGCGCCGCAAAGATGCCGACAAGGTTTTCAACTTCTGGACGGCCCTCAAGTTCTTTGACCGTACCCGGAATAACACCGGCGTCCGTGGTGGCCTTCTTGATCTTCCTGGCGATCGTGTCGGCATCGTCCACCAGGTTGATGCGCGAGAGGTCTGAGGGGTCAGACTTCGACATCTTCTTGGTGCCGTCCTTCAGGCTCATGATCCGGGCGCCAGGGCCTTTGATCATCGGCTCAGGCTGGGGGAAGAAGCCCGGCACGTTGTAATCGCGGTTGAAACGCTCGGCGATGTCGCGGCTGAGTTCCAGGTGCTGCTTTTGGTCTTCACCGACGGGCACATGGGTCGCCTTGTAGACGAGGATGTCTGCTGCCTGCAGCACCGGATAGGTGAAGAGGCCCACAGACGCCCGCTCGGCATCCTTGCCGGCCTTGTCCTTGAACTGGGTCATCCGCTCGACCCAGCCCATCCGCGCAACGCAATTGAAGATCCAGGCAAGCTCCACATGCGCGAGCACCGAAGACTGCGCAAAGATGATGGATTTTGACGGATCCACCCCGGCCGCGATGAAGGCCGCCGCGATCTGGCGTGTGGTTGAGACCAGGGCGCCCTTCTCCACCGGCATGGTGATAGCGTGCAGGTCCACAACGCTGAAGATGCAGTCATGGCCTTCGCGCTGAAGGTCAGCGAACTTCTTGAGCGCCCCGAGATAGTTCCCGAGGTGGAGATTGCCGGTCGGCTGGACGCCGGAGAAAACGCGTTGCGGGCCGGTATAAGCGGGGGTGGTCTGGTCTGTCATGATGGGGCGCCTTTAGCGCGTTTGATCAGCGGCGCAAAGCCTGCCGGATGTCGCTGAGGCGGA
>NZ_NCJT01000284.1 GCF_002282565.1 Hyphomonas sp. 34-62-18 | reverse complement strand
ATAGCAGCCCATGACCGCGATCACGCCGCCGAAGACGACCGCCTTGATGAGGCCGGCGAGAATGTCGTTCGTCGTGACGAAATCGATCGTGTTGCGCAGGTAGACGGTGGAATCAAAGCCAAGGCCGTAAACGCTGACCAGCCATCCGCCCATCACGCCGATAATATCCGCCAGCGCCACCAGCATCGGCAGGGTGATCAGGGCCGCGATGAAGCGCGGCGCATAGAGATAGCGGAAACGCGAGGCGGAGAGGGTTTCCAGCGCGTCGATCTGTTCGGTGACGCGCATGGCGCCGATCTCGGCGGCGATACCGGCGGTCACGCGCCCGGCCAGCATCAGGCCGGTGATCACGACGCCCAGTTCGCGCGTGATCCCCAGCACCACGATGCTGGGCACAAATTGTTCGGCGCCATAGCGGCTGCCGCCTTCATAGATGTTGAGGGCAAGGGCCGCGCCGATGAATACAGCCGACATGCCGACCACGGGCAGGGAGTAGAACCCGATCTTCACCATCTGGCTGAGGATCTGCCCGCCATACCAACGGGGCGTGAACGCAGCGCCTTTGACCTGCGCGGCAAACACCGCGAGGCGGCCAACCTCGGCAAACAGCCCAAGCACAGCCCGGCCGATGAGTTGAAAGGGATTCTGCATGGTTCAGGCCTCAGCGGTAAACAC
Organism: Hyphomonas sp. 34-62-18; assembly: GCF_002282565.1. Classification (GTDB taxonomy): domain Bacteria; phylum Pseudomonadota; class Alphaproteobacteria; order Caulobacterales; family Hyphomonadaceae; genus Hyphomonas. The sequence goes on along the minus strand of NZ_NCJT01000284.1, from coordinate 2,339 downwards.
GTTGCACCCTGGGGCCAAGGCCCGTCAGCAGTTCGTAACCCAGCGTGCCACAGGCAGACGCCTGCGCCTCGAGTTTGGCGTTCTCGCCTAGAAATTCAACCCGTTCGCCGATTTTCGGTTGCTTGGTGCAGCCCGTGATGTCGATCGTTATCAGATCCATGGAAATGCGCCCGAGGACCGGGCAGGGCAGATCGCCCAGCCAGGCGGTCATCTTCCCGCCGCCGGCGCGCGGAATGCCGTCGGCATAGCCAAGGCTGCAGGTCGCCAGAAGCCGGTCTTCGGTCAGCGTATGGGTTGCGCCATAGCCGACCTGCTCGCCGGCCCGGCCTGTGAATACCGTCAAGATGCTGGCCTCGAGGATTACGGCGGTCTTCAGGTGGACATTCGCCGGGGGCTGAGTGCCGCCATAAAGTGCCAGGCCCGGGCGGGTCAGGTCGTAGGCGAACTTCTTGCCGAGATAGCAGCCATTGGAATTGGCAAGGCTGGCGGGCGTGTCAGGGAAGGCGTCGGCCACCTCATTGAAGGCCTTGCGTTGATGGGCGTTCATCGGATGGTCCGGCTCATCGGCGCAGGCCAGGTGGCTCATCACCAGCACAGGCTGCAGCCGGCGCAGGCCAGCGAGTTCCTTCTCGCCCAGATCTGTTGGCAGGCCAAGGCGGTTCATCCCGGTGTTGAACTGCAAGGCGCAGGAGCCCTGCACCGTGTTCGTCCAGAGCAGAACATGGGCTTCGCTGGAGAGAACAGCGGTGAGATTGGCGTCCCGGTACAGGGCAAGGTCGCGGCCCGGCATGGGGCCGTTCAGCACGAAGATGCGGGCTGCCTTCCCGGCGGCCTTGCGCACGATGGCGCCCTCTTCAGGATAGGCCACAAAGAAGGTCTGGCAGCCCGCAATCCGCAGGGCACGGGCCACGCGCGCGGCGCCGAGGCCATAAGCGTCTGCCTTGACCACAGCCGCCGTCGTCGCGCCCGGATGCAAGGCATCGAGCGTCCTCCAATTATCGGCAATATTGCCGGTCAGGACCGTGGCGCGGGGCATGTGGCTCATGGGCTCACCGCTAGGCGAGTTTCAGCGCCTTGTCATCCTGTCTGCCTGCTACTTGCCGCCTTCATGATGGGCGACCCAGGCAGAGCCCTTCATGTTCCAGACGGGCGTGAAGAAAACCATCCACAGGATCAGCAAGATCATGCCGCCCGCCGGCACAACAGCGATCTTTTGCGGGCCGAAGAGGTCCACCAGCAGCCCCATAAGGGCAGCGCCAAACGGCGCCCCGGCCATGAAGCCCAGCTGGTAGATGGAAAGCACCCGGGCGAGCTTTTCCTTCGGCGCGGCATCCTGAACGATGGAGCGGCTCATGGCGATGGAGATGCCCGCCGCATTGCCCCAGATGAACACGATCATCAGGAAGGCCCAGTGCGGTACCACCCAGAGCATCGGGATCATGCCCGCCGACGCGATGAACTGGGCAATCAGCAGCAGGCGTCCCTGCCGCTTGATGCGGCGGAAGATCGCCAGAACCACGGATGAGGCAAAGGCACCCATCCAGAAGGTGACGAACATGTCCCGGATGCCGGAGGAGCCGAAATGGTAGACGTCCCGGTTGATGATCGGCAGCACCACAAGGAAGGAGCCGATGACGAATACGCCGACGCCGAACATCAGCAGGGTCATCGCCGAGAGTTTTCCGTCGCTGCGCACGGCTTTCACCCCATCCAGGATGTCGCCCACGGCGGCGCCAAGGCCCTTTCGGCCGGTGCGCACCTGTTTGCCGCGCGCCATGAAGAGGGCAAAGCCAGCTCCGAATGCCAGCGCCACGCCCTGAACGATCAGCAGCGTGTCGGCCGGGATGGGACCAACCGAAAACCCGCCCAGCCACGCAGGCATCCGGGTCGCCTTGTCGGCATACCCGGCGAGGATCAGCCCGGCGATCTGGGCCAGGAACTGCGCCATGGTGGCAAGCGTCACGCCCAGCTGCAGCGTCACGCTGGAGCCGACCCGCATCCGCCGCTCGACCACCTCGTTCACGATGGCGTCGCGCGCCGGCATCATGAAGGCGCCGATGGTACCGATGGCCAGCGCGTAAAGGATCATGGCGGGATAGCTGAGATCGCCGCGGGAAACAGCAAAGGCGAGGAAGAGTGAGGGGACGGCAGCGAGGAGATGCAACAGGATCAGCAGCCTGCGGCCATCCGCGCGCTCAGCAACAACTCCGCCGATCAGCAGGAACACGACTGAGGGCGCCGACAGCGCCATATTGGCCAGGCCGAGCGCGAGCCCGTCGAGGTGAAGGTGGTTCCGTCCGGTAATTAGGTAAGGGAACAGAACAAGCTGCAGGCCAAAC
>NZ_NCJT01000283.1 GCF_002282565.1 Hyphomonas sp. 34-62-18 | reverse complement strand
GCCTTCAGCACCACCGCCCCCGGCGGCTGGGCGGGCATCACCGGCAAATATTGGCTCACCGCTCTGATCCCCGCGCCGGGCGCCTGGTGTGAAGCCGATCTGGGGCAGGGACCGGTGAGGCTGAAAGTTCTCTTCAGTGAGCTGACGGATCATGCCACCATTGCTGTGCCAGGGGCGGCGATTGATGACCGGCTGAGCATTGCCTGCGGTGATGGCCGCGTGGTGCGTCTGCTACGCCTGCAGAAGCCCGGCGGGAAGCCGCTTTCTGCGCAAGACTTCCTGGCGGGCACGCCGCTGCCGGAAGGCACACAGCTGAGCTGATGGCTTGTTCGATCCGTCCCGCCCGGGCTGAAGACATGGTCACCATTGCGGCGCTCAATGACGCAGCTTTTGGTGGGCCGCAAGAGGGCGCCATTGTGCATGCCTTGCGGCGCGATGGGGATAGTCTCCTCTCGCTGGTCGCGACTGAGCGCGAAGTCATCATAGGCCATATCCAGTTTTTCCGTATTCAGGTCGATGGCAGGCCTGAGGCGGCGGGGCTTGGCCCCATGAGTGTCAAACCGGGCCTCCAGAAGCAGGGCGTGGGGGCGAGGCTCATCCAGCATGGCCTGGCAGCCCTCAAAGAGGCAGGCGAAACGATCATTTTCGTGCTGGGCCATGACACGTACTATCCCAAATTCGGGTTCAGTGCGGCGACCGCCAACCCCTTTAACGCGCCCTGGTCCGGGCCGCATTTCATGGCGCTGCGCCTGGCGCCGGGTGGGCCGGAACGGGGCACGCTGACCTATCCGCCAGCTTTCGGTGGCTGATTGGCCAGTTGACCCGGCGCCTCGGCTTTGGCAGCGGGCATAGTCATGCCGCGTTACAGACTTCTGATTGAATACCATGGCGGCCCTTTTCAGGGCTGGATGCGCCTGCCGGGCCTGCAGACGGTCCAGGGCGTTCTGGAGGAGGCCGCTGCCAGGCTGGATGGCGGGCCGGTGGAAGTGATCGGCGCGGGCAGGACCGATGCCGGCGTTCACGCCACCGGGCAGGTCGCCCATATGGATCTGCGGCAGGACCGGCCGAACAAGGTGGCCGATGCGATGAACTTTCATCTGCGGCCCCATCCGGTTGCGGTGCTGAAGGCCGAGAAGGTGGACGAGGATTTTCACGCGCGTTTCTCCGCCACGGCGCGGCATTATCGCTATGTCGTCATCAACCGGCGCGCAGACCTGACGGTGGATCGCGGCATCGCCTGGCGCGTGCCGTCGAAACTGGATGCCGAGAAGATGTATGAGGCCGCGCAGTTTTTCATCGGCACGCATGATTTCTCCACCTTCCGGGATACCGAATGCCAGGCGCTGAGCCCGGTGAAGACGCTGACCCGGTTTGACGTCGCCCGCTATGGCGAGCGGATCGAGTTTACCTGCTCGGCGCCGAGCTTCATTCACCGGCAGGTGCGCTCGATGGTAGGCAGCCTCGTGGAAGTGGGGCGGGGGCACCGGCCTGTGACATGGGCGCGCGAGATCCTGGAAGCGGCCGACCGTACGCGCTGTGGCCCTGTGGCGCCGGCTGATGGCCTCTTCCTCGAGCGGGTCGATTACGGGACCGGCTGACGCGAAGGCAATCCTGTGCAGGCCCGTTTTTCGGGGTTAGCCTTCCTCCAGACAAGATGAGGAGGAACGCCAATGGCCATTGATTTCAGCGGCAAGGCTTACAAGGACGTTCTGGCCGCGCTGCGCAAGAAAGCGCGCGCGCAGGGGCTGTGGCTGCCCTTCATTCCAAAGGAGCATGGCGGCATGGGCCTCGGGCCGCTCGCCAACGCCCTTGTGCAGATGGAACTGGGGCAAAGCCATCTGGGCGCCCTGTCGATGAATTCTCAGGGGCCGGACGATGCGACCATGCTGACGCTGCTGGCGCATGGCACCGACTTTCAGAAGGAAAAATACCTCAAGCCCATCCTGAACGGCGACAAGCGCGTCTGCTATTCGATGACGGAGAAAGCGGCCGGCGCGGACGCAACCGGCATGCAGACGACGGCGGTGAAAGACGGCAAGGGCAATTACGTTCTCAATGGCGAGAAGTGGTTCTCGTCGGCGGCGACAGCCGCTGACATTGCGGTGGTGATGGCCAAGACCAATCCGGACGCGCCGCGCCATCAGCAATTCTCCACCTTCATCGTGGAACTGCCCAATCCCGGCTACAAGATCATCCGCGACATTCCCACCATGGCGGTGCATGGGCCTCACTATCATGAAATGGGCGGTGGCCATGCAGAGGTGAAGATCGAAAACCTGGTTGTACCGGAGGCTAACCTGCTCGGCGGGGAAGGGATGGGCTTTGCCATGGGCCAGCACCGGCTTGCCTATGGCCGCCTGCGCCACGGGATGCACAATGTGGCCATGGCCCAGCGCGCGCTTGATCTGGCTACGGAGCAGGTGACGACGCGCTCCACTTTCGGCAAGGGGCTGGAAGATCGCCAGGGCGTGCAGTTCATGCTGGCCGAATGCGCCAGCCAGCTCTACATCGCGCGCCTGATGCTGATCCACATCGCTTACAAGGCAGAGAACGGCATGGACATCCGCCAGGAAAACGGCATCGCCAAGGTGTTCCTCGCCAATATGGTTCACAAGGTGGTCGACACCGCGATCCAGCTGCACGGCGCGCTTGGCTATTCGCTCGATACCCCGCTCGCGGCCTGGTACACCCATATCCGTTCCCAGCGCCTCGTCGATGGGCCCGATGAGGTCCACAAATGGATCACCGGCAAGAACGTCATCCGCGCCTACAAGAAGGATGGCACCACGGCAGCCGCGGCGGGCGGAGATATTCTGTGATCAAACTGACTTTCTGCTTGCGGCGTCTGCCGCATCTCAGCCGGGAAGAATTCCAGCGCTACTGGCTGGGCACCCATGCCCCGCTGGTGGCCGCCAGGGCCAAGACGCTCGGCATCCTAAAATACGAACAGATCCATGCCGGGTTTGACGAGATGAGCGCGGCGGCCCGCGCCTCGCGCGACGCCTCAGAGCCCTATGACGGGATTGCGGAGCTGTGGTTTGAGAGCGAGGAAGCGATGCGCGCCAACGCTCAGAAGCCGGGCGTGGCTGAAGCCGCGCGGGAGCTGCTGGAGGACGAGCGCAATTTCATCGATCTTGCCAACTCGCCCCTCTGGTACAACCGCGTCCACACGATTGTGGGGTGATCCTCACCCCTCATTCGTACCCAGAGCATCGGCGAGATCTGCGAGAATGTCCTCTGCGTCTTCCAGGCCAACGGACAGGCGCACGAGGCCGTCGCTGATGCCGTGTTCGATCCGCTCTTCGCGGCTGTAGGTGGAATGCGTCATGCTGGCGGGATGCTGGACCAGGGTTTCAGCGTCCCCCAGGCTGACGGCGCGGCGGATCATCCGCAGGCGGTTCATCATGGCGATGCCCGCTTCATAGCCGCCTTTCAGTTCCAGCGCGATCATGCCGCCAAAGCCCGGCATCTGGCGCTTGGCGAGGTCATGCTGTGGATGGCTTTCCAGGCCGGGATAATAGACCGTGGCCATGCCGGGCTGGGCTTCCAGCCACCGGGCCACTCTGAGGCCGCTTTCGCAATGGCGCGCCATGCGTAGCTGTAGGGTTTTCAGGCCGCGCATCACGAGCATTGCGTTGAAGGGCGACATGACCGATCCCGTCATATCCTTCACGCCCACCATGCGCACTTCCTTGATGGCCTCGGCGCGGCCAAGCACCATGCCGGCCACAAGGTCGCCATGACCGCCGAGATATTTCGTGGCTGAATGGACGACGAAATCTGCGCCCAGCTCAATCGGCCGGGTCAGCAGGGGGGTGGCATAGGTGTTGTCGACGGCAACCAGCGCGCCGGCGTCATGGGCAATGCGCGCAGCGGCGCGAATATCGACCAGGCGCATGTTCGGATTGGCCGGCGTTTCGAAATAGACAAGGCGCGTCTTATCGCTGATCGCGGCGGCGAGGTTTTCCGGTTCGCGCAGGTCCACATGGGTGATCTTGATGCCGAAGCGGGAAAGCCCGTCGCGCATGAAGGCAAAGGTGCAGCCATAGAGCGTCTTGTCGGTGATGATCTCGTCGCCCGGCTTCAGCAGGGTCCACATCAGGGAGGAGATCGCCCCCATGCCGGACGCGGTGGCGAGGCCGGCTTCGGCGCCTTCCAGATTGGCGATCCGCGCTTCCAGCAGGGCCACGGTGGGGTTGGAGATGCGCGAATAGATATGGCCTTCGGCTTCCCCGGCAAACAGAGCGCCGCCCGTTTCAGCGTCAGGGAAAGCGAAAGTGGAGGTGAGATGCAGGGGCGGGGTCAGCGCAAAGTCGTTCGTCGCAGGGTCGTATCCATGATGGATCGCGCGGGTCGCCGGGCCGAGCGGGCGGGAAGCGTCATAAGCCATGGCCAGTTCTCCTGAGTTTCTGCCATCCTAACAGAAAATCAACGGCCATACTTGCCATAGATGCCCATGATATGCTCAAGATTTGGCATATTATGCCAATTAGGTGCTTCATGGATGCCATAGATGCCAGAATCGTTCGCGCGCTGCAGCGGGATGGGCGATTGACCAATCTGGAGCTGGCCGAGGAGGTGGGTCTCTCGCCTTCGCCCTGCCTACGGCGGGTGAAGAACCTCGAAGCAGCCGGCATCATCCAGGGCTATTCGGCGCTGGTGGACCAGAAGGCGTGCGGCTTTCCCATCACCTGCCTTGTGCGC
>NZ_NCJT01000057.1 GCF_002282565.1 Hyphomonas sp. 34-62-18 | reverse complement strand
GCGCACTGGTGGCTGGGCATGGCGGGGCCGGGCAGCTTCTCGGCCAATGGCTATGAGGGGCAATACACTCTCATCGTGCCGGATCTGGACCTGATCCTCGTGCGAAACGGAAAATCCCCCGACGCGCAGAAGGAAGCCGTTCAAGACTGGCTGGGAGCGGTGGCGGAGTGTTTCCGAATCTGACTCCCCTCTCCCTCCAGGGAGAGGGGCTGGGGGTGAGGGGGCGCAACACTTCCTCAAAATGCTGGACTCGCGGTGACGCCGCTCCCCCTCATCCCCAACCCCTTCTCCCAAGGGAGAAGGGGCTTACCCCCCTGCCGCCTCCGCTTGCCAATCCGGCGCCCATCCCCTATACGCCGCCGTTCAGAAAGGGCGGCGCCAGGCCGTACCTGTCAGGTTCCGACCTTACCTAAGGGAAGGCACGGTCCAGGGCGAAAGGAAAACAAATGTCCAAAACTCAGATCGTATTCAATGTCGACGTGCGCGAGCGCACCGGCACCGGCGGCGCCCGTGAAGCCCGCAAGAACGGCCTCGTTCCCGGCGTCCTCTATGGCGGCGACATCGACCCGGTGGCTATCAGCCTCAAGAAAAACGAAGTGATCAAGGCGATCGAGACGGGACAATTCCTGAACTCCACCGCGACCCTGGTTCACAAAGGTGAGCGCCAGCTGGTGATCCCGCAAGGCATCCAGATGCACCCGGTCACGGATCAGCCGATGCACGTCGATCTGCGCCGCGTGAAACTTGACCAGATCATCAAGGTCGAGGTTCCGGTTCACTTCACCGGCACCGAAGTTTCCCCGGGCCTCAAGAAGGGCGGCACGCTCAACGTCGTGCGCCACTCGGTCGAACTTAACGTTCCGGCTGGCAAGATCCCGGAAGCGCTGGAAGCAGACGTCTCCAAGCTGGAAATCGGCGACAACGTGAAAATCTCCTCCATCACCCTGCCGGAAGGCGCTGAACCGGCGATCACCGACCGCGACTTCACCATTGCGACCATCGCTGGCCGCGGCGGCAAGCAGGAAGTTGAAGAAGAAGCACCCGCTGCAGACGCCGTGCCGGCCGCCAAAGCCGCAGCACCGAAGAAAGACTGATCTCTTTCTGGACAAGTCAGGGGCCGCCAGTCACAAGCTGGCGGCCTCTTTGATTCTGAAGCACCTGTCAGGAGCGACCCGCCATGCTGATCCTCTCAGGCCAGGGCAATCCCGGCGCCAAATACGCCAAGAACCGGCACAATGCCGGCTTCATGGTCATTGACCGCATTCATGAAGCCTATGGCTTTGGCCCCTGGCGCACGAAGTTTGACTCCGAAATCTCCGAGGGCACTATCGGTGGGCAGAAGGTTCTGCTGATGAAGCCGCAGACTTTCTACAATGACACCGGACGTGCGGCCTCAAAAGCGCTCACCTTCTACAAGCTGCAGCCTGAAGACGTGACCGTTTTCCATGATGAGATCGACCTGGCGCCTGGCCGCCTCCGCGTGAAGCGCGGCGGCGGGCATTCGGGAAATAATGGCGCGCGCTCGATGATGGCGCATATCGGGGAAAATTTCCGCCGTATACGGATCGGCGTAGGCCATCCCGGCGACAAGGCGATGGTCATGCCGCATGTGTTGTCGGATTTTCACAAGGTGGACCTGGAATGGTTCAATCCGATGACGGACGCCATCTGCAAGGCCCTGCCCTTTCTTCTGAACGGCGAGGATGAACGCTTCCAGACAGAGGTGATGCGGCTCGCGCCGGCGCCCAAGCATGATCCCAAGCAAACCGCGCGGAAAGGAGAGGGCTAATTTTCCCTGCTCTTTCAATTCTCGTCACTCTCGATGGCCGCAGGCCATCTTAGAGCCTATCTTCCAATCTCACCGCTGGCACTCAAGGATGGTTCGGGAGATGGGCACTCAGATGCGCTCCGCGCATCGAGTGTGACGAAAAAACCAGTAGCGTGTTTAGTTAGCGCCCCTTGCGCCCACCGGCCTTGAAGTATTCCAGCGTGCCGCGGGTGATGACGTCATCCCCGGGGGCCAGCTCATGCGCCTCATAATCCGGCAGGCCCTTCACTTCAGCGTATACGTCGCCGAAATCCTTGTAGCAGGTTTCCAGAAGGGCCTCGAAGCTCGGAATGACGAAATAGGTCTGCTGGAAATCATCAATGATGTATTTCGTCCGCATAAGGCGTTTGAGGTCAAAGCCGACACGGTTGGGGCTCGCGTCTTCCAGCGCGAAGACGGTTTCCTGCGGGCTGGAGAGAATGCCCGCGCCATAGATGCGCAGGCCGTCTTCTTCCTGGATCAGGCCGAACTCGACGGTATACCAGTATAGCCGCGCGAGGTTGTGCAGCTGGCCGAGGCGCATCGCGCGCTGGCCGCCTTTGCCATAGGCTTCCATGAAGTCGGCAAACACCGGATTGGCCAGCATCGGCACATGGCCGAAGATGTCGTGGAAAATGTCCGGCTCCTGAAGATAGTCGAACTCTTCTTCCGGCCGGATGAAAGCGCCCGCCGGGAAGCGGCGATTGGCGAGATGGTCGAAGAAGACTTCGTCAGGCACAAGCTCTGCGACCGGCACGACGCGCCAGCCGGTGATCTGTTCCAGCTTGTCTGACAAGCGGCCCATATGCGGGATGCCCGATGGGGAGAGCTCCAGCTGATGCATGGCATCCAGCGCGGCCTGCGAGGCGCGGCCCTTGGTGATCTCTTTCTGGCGCCGGAACAGCCGGTCCCACCGGTCATGCTCAGCGGCTGAATAGGTTTCCCACGCCTGGTCGATGGTGAAGTCGATGATTTCCGAGAGGGTAACGCCCAACTGCCCGTCAGAGACAACCAACTTGCCCCGCGCGACAAGGCGGCCGGAGACGTAAATGTCCACAGGCTCGTTGGTGTGGCGTTCCAGGGCAACGATTTCGCCGGGTGACAGAGCCAGTAGTTCTTCCATCGGAATACGCGCCTCCCCGAGCACAACATCCACACGGACGGGCACATCCAGAAGCATCTTCTCAAGCGCGGGATTCTTCGGCTCGGTCATTGCCCCACCCTTCGCCCGTCTTTGGGGCCGTTGTCCAGCGTTTCGCTGAGGTCTCTTGTGAGGCCGAAGAGGTCGCCCTGCCCGTCAAGCAGCCTTTGGGCCAAGCCGGTGACCGTGCTGCGCAGCCGGGCGCTGGTGCCCTCGTCAAAGGCGGCCGAATCGAGAAGCTGCATAACTTTAAGCAGGTCGGAGAGCACCTCACGCATCGCGGCTGTGACACGGTCCAGCCGGTCGAGCGTTTCCTGCGCCTCCTGGCGCGAGATTTCAGCCAGCGTATCGGCGCGCACCTTGGCAATCAGGGCGACAACTTCATCCGCCGACAGGCGCACTTCACCGGAATCCGCCGGCGGCGATGTAAAATCGCTGCGGAAATCGAAGGGCGAAAGAAGGCGGGCAGCGTCAGCCATCAGTCGACCAGCTCATCTTCAATGGCGCCTTTGGCGGCAGTGCCGCGAATATCCCCGCGCTGGATCAGCTGGCGGGCAAGCGTGACGATCTCATGCCGCGCCGCGTCGATCTCGCTGCGGCGGAGGGGGCCGAGACCGGCAATCTCTTCACGCAGCAATTCACCCGCGCGTTGGGTCATGTTGGCAAAGAATGCGGCCGCAGTCGTGTCGCGCGCGCCTTTCAGCGCCACGATCAGGGCGCCTCTGTCGGCGGCAGAGAGCAGCGTCTGCATACCGGCGGCGTCCAGAGCGGCAAGATCATCAAACGTAAACATCAGGGAGCGGACCTTCTTGCCCGCCCCCGGCTCAGCGCTTTCCAGGGCGGCCAGGAAGACAGACTCCGCCCGCGTATCCATCTGGTCGAAGATGCGGGCGACGCGCTCATGCCCGCCCCGCGCGCCTTCGCAAGCAAGCGCTGGCAGGCGCCGCGTGAGATAGTCTTCAAGGCTTTTTACGGCTGCAGGGCTGGGCGCACCGATATGCAGGAGGCGCTGCATCGTCTCCACCGCCAGCGAGGGCGGCAGGGCGCGCAGGATGCGCGCGGATGTCTCACTCGAAAGCCTTGAGAGAATGAGGGCGACGTTTGACGCCCGCTCGGGCCGCACGAGAGCCACGAGCGTATCAATCGGCAGGGCGGACAGCGCCGACCAGATATCCATGTGGCGATGCAGGCTGCTTGCCGGAGACTGCTCTGCCTGCCCAAACCGGCGGGCGGCATCGGCAAACAGCCGGGCCGCCTCAGCTTCAGCCACCGGGTCATCGGCGAGGCTATCCATCGCAGCCGTCAATTCGCGGGCTTCGGCAGGGGAAAGCTCCGCCCAGATGCCAGCGGCTTCCGGGCCAAGAGCGCGCATCAGGCGCGCAGCGCGCAGCGTCCCGGAATCTATGGTGCTGGAAAGCGTCGCTGGAAGGGTCACGAGGCCTCCTCCCGGCCATTCATCCAGCCGCGCAGCACGGCGGCGGCCCGCGCAGGATCCCGCCGGGCAAGGCTACCCGCTTCGGGCGCGGGAGACGGCGCCATGGGCTTCAGGGTGCGGAACGGCTCGGCACGCAAATCAATCGCAGGCTTTTCGGTGTCACGAAGGGGCACAGCGGCAACAGGCGCGGCATTCTGGCGAAGCGTGGCCAGTGCGATGCCGGCGGAAATCAGGGAGATCATCCCCAGCGCGCCAAGTTCCAGCCAGGCAGCGGTATCCGGTCGTCCGGGGAGGCCCCGGGCAAAAACCGCCTGCTCGATCACCAGCTTGTCGCCGCGCTTGATATCCAGCCCGGCGGCTTCAGGCACAATCCGCTGCAGATCCCCGGCGGCTGCGGCAACGGGGGCATCAAGCAGCACGAACACCGTTCGGCCGCCTTCTGCATTGAAAGCCATGGAAATCCTGAAATTGCCGGGGCCTGCAATAGGGTCGATCAGGGCGGCAAGGGAGGCTTCTGCGGGGCTGCGCGGTTCTGCGCCGGCGCCTGTCAGCAGGCTGGAAGCCCGCCAGGCACACAAGGAGAGCGCCAGAAACAGCGCCGCAAGCGCCGCAAGCCGGACGAAACGCCCCGCTCCCAGTCCGCTGCCTGCCTGCCTCAACGCCATCAGCCCCTCCAAACGGCTGCAGACTCGAGAGCCGCAGCACATCCGGAGAGGCTAGAATCCCGGCACTAAGGCCGGGTTAACGTGGCTAATACCGGATTAACGCCGGTATTGCTGCAGGCGGGTGGTCCGCAGACCCTTGGCACCGTGACGGGCATAGAGGCGTTCCCACGCTTCATATTCCTCGTCGGTGAGGTTGTAGCGTTCGCAGGCAGCTTCCCGCGTGAGCAGGCCACCGGTGACGGCAGCGACGACCTCAGCCTTGCGGCGGGTCACCCAGCGGGAGATGTTCGGCGAAGGCAGATCGGCCAGAGTCATCTTCTGGCCGTCCGGCCCCTTTACGCTGATGGGGCGAGCGTTCTGCATGTCCATGTGCATTACCTATTCCTGGCGATGGCACGACGCCCGGCTTCTCCGGGTGTCCGTATATTGGACCCTACACGAGCGAACTTAAGCCCACCCCTAACCTCAAAAGTGAGTTTGGCAGGCTCTGTTAGGACAGTGTTTGGAAAGCTGTTTCAGCGCGGGACGAAGGGGGAAATCCTGCCTTTTTGCTGCCCCGAACATGACATCGCAGAAAGAAAAACCGCCCCACAAGGGGGCGGTGTTAACAGCGTGGACAGGGAAATGAACGCTTCGCCTCAGATCAGCGTACGTAGCAGGTCCAGCGAGTTGTTATCCCGCACCTGGGCGCAGTGGCGGCGCAGCATGGTGAGGAACATTTCGTCGCCCCGCTCGGTTTGTTTCACAAGCATCGCCGCCGCAAAGGCCACAGAGATTCCGTAGAAGGCAAACCAGCGATAATGCTGATGCAGATCTTCAAAGCTGTAATTCGTCACGCCTTCGGCCGTCAGCCGGTCATGATAATAGCGCAGCAGCTCCATCTCATGCTTCGGCCGGTCTTCGCGCGTCAGGCCCGCGCCGATGAAGTAGGCTACATCATTGGCGGGCGCCCCCTTGCCGGCTGTCTGCCAGTCGACGACCGCCACCGGCTTTGCGGCGCCTGGCGGGCCGAACAGCATGTTGTCGAGACGGAAGTCCGAATGGGTGAGGGCGAAGGGGCCGGTATAGACATCACCCCATTTCGTGATGCTGGCGGCGTAGGCATCGCCAATCTCGATGATGTCCTCATTGATGTGGGCGGCGTAGCGCTGCTTGAAACCGCCCCAGAGCGCGGCGACCTGCTCCGGCCCAAGTCCCGGCGGCGGTGCCTTGGCCGATCCCTGCAGCCAGTCATGATCGTCAAGCGTGGGATCTTCCCAATGCGCCGCGTGCAGCACAGCGGCAGCTGACAGCGCAAGTTTCGCTTCAACCGGATGACAGCCTTTGAGCTGATCGCCCTGCACGGAGGGGGACATGTCTTCCATGATCAGGGCGAAGCGGTTGGTCGCCTCATCATAATCCGTATACAGCGCGTTTGGCGTGATACGCCCAGCCACCTTTGGAAAGGTGCGATAGAAAAACACTTCGCGCTTGTAGTGGTTGAGCACCTTGGCCGTGGCGAGGCTTGCCTCACTGGCAGAGGGAAATTTGCCGACGAGCGTCTTGGGCGCCCCCGGGCCGGCCTTGGCATATTCGAATACGAAGCGCACATTCTCCCCGATCTGGCCGGTGCCGATCGATTTGGAGGTCAGCGACTTCACTTCGGCATCAATGCCGATCTCCGCAAACAGCGTGTTGAACCAGTCCGGTCCAAGCTCCAGCGGATTCGTGTCCAGTCCGGGACGGCTCATTCTTCCCCCTTGTCAGGTTTTTCGGTTGTTTCTGTAGTCTCTGATTTTCCGGTGAACCGGCGCAGCTGGCCAAGGCGCTCCTCGGCCTGGCGCAGCCCTTTGTCCAACGCAGCCATGGTAAGGGCAAAGTCCGCGCTCTTCTCCCGGCGCCAGGCCCGCTCGGTGCTTGCGATCACGAAAGCAATCGTAATCCGCTTCAGGCTGGCGGGCGCGCCGCTGTCATCATCAAGCCCTGCCGAGGCCAAGGCCCAGGCGGCGCTGGCATGGCGATGGGCCGGCAGGCGCACAACATGCGTGAGCGATGTCTCACGGAATTTCATCAGCTCACGGAGGCCGGCGCGGTAGGGCTCCATCGCCTCAAAGCGTTTCATGATCACGTCAAATAGCCGCTCCCGGCTGGACGTATCGTCCGGCACGCCATCGGCAGACATGGCGCGGTCGAAATAGCCATCGATGGCTTCCACGATTTCCTCGCGCCCACCGGCGCCGTGGAAATCCTGCAGCGTTAGGCCTGCCTTTGCGGCGATCTCTGCCAGCGTGATCTGCGGCCAGGGCTTCTCCGCAGCAAGCGCCAAAGCGGCCAGCAGTCCGGTCTCTATGACTGAATTGGCGGCGGCCACCGGAACTCCTCCCGTTGAGGTCAGTCCGCCTCTTGTGACAGCTGCCGGTCGCGGTCGGCAGCGGCTTTCAAGGCGTCCTTGAACAAGGCGGGCATCCCACCCGTGTCCATAAGGATGTCAAGAGCCGCCTGGGTGGTTCCGCCGGGTGAGGTCACGGCTTTGCGAAGCGCTTCCGGGCTGCTGCTGCTTTCCGCCATCAGGGCGGCTGCGCCTTCCACGGTGCGCCGGGCAAGGCTCATGGCAAGGTCTTCCGGCAGGCCCTGCGCCACGCCGGCCTGCGCCATCACCTCGGCGAGCAGGAAGATGTAAGCCGGGCCAGAGCCGGAAAGCGCGGTCACGGCAGACATCATGTCTTCCGCCACTGGCCCGTGAACCTCGCCCAGCGGAGCCAACAGCTCGCGCGCTGCTTCAAGGTCTTCCGGTTTTGCGCCTTCCGGGGCCGTGAACACCGTCACGCCGCGCCCGATGGCGCCCGGCGTATTCGGCATCGCGCGGATCACCCGCTCCGTGCCCAAACGGCGCGACAGCTGCGCCAGGCGCACACCTGCCATGATTGAAATGGCCACTGAGCCCGCCCCGACAAAAGGCTTTGCCTGATCCGATACCGCTGCAAATTGCTGCGGCTTCACTGCCATCACGATGATGCCGCTTTCTGAAGGCGACGGGTTGAGTTGAATGCGGCCCTGATCAGCCAGCGCCCTGATCTCGTCCTGCGGCGAAGGCTCGATCACGGAAATCTCGCGCGCCGGGCCTTTAAGCCATCCATGGAGCAGAGCAGAGCCCATACGGCCCGCGCCCACAAGGGTCAGAGACGCCGCTTTGCTCACGGCTTTGGCTCAGGCTTCGCCGTGGGTTTCAAACATCACCGCATCGATAGCATCGCGCGGAGACTTGCCAGCCCAGACGAGGAAGTTGAACGCCGGGATGAACCGGTCGGCCGCGCTGACTGAAGCGGCCAACACAGAGCGCACTTCGCCATCGGATAGTTCATCACGGCCTTCCATCGGGAAGGTGTAGCGGAAGACGATTACGCCATCATCCGCCCAGAAATCGAAATGGCCGAGCCACAGGCGCTCATTCGCGAGCATCACCAGCTCGTTGATTGCGGCGCGCTTATTCTCCTGGGGCTTCACGTCGAGCGTCATGGAGTAGTGAACGGCGGCCGGTTCTGGCCGGTAGGCGAAGAGCGCGCCCATGTCGCCCCAGCGCGTTTCAGCAACAACCTGAAGGGTGCCCTCATCATCGCGCTCGGCAGGCCAGCCGGCGGCTTCCAGCACATCTTCAACAACATCCAGGGGATCGATCGATACAAGATCGCTGCGGTTAAGTTCCAGGCTCATCTTGGGGCCTCCGCGTTGAGATTTATGCACGCTGCCGGATTCGCTCCCGAAATCCAACAGCACTCAACGCCGGGCGCACCGGCGATGTCAAAGTTCATAAGCAGTTAACGGTCAGCTTTCAGTGGATTTTCCCGCCTCAAGCGCCGCAATGCGGGCTTCGAGGGCTTCCACACGTTCCAGTGCCGCCGTGGCAATGGCCTTCAGCGCTTCCACTTCATCGCGGCCAGCAAGGTCCATATCCGCGATCAGGGCCCGCACACGCGCCTGCGCCGCTGTCTTGGCTTCTTCCCCCGCTGCGCGCGCCGCGCCGAGCGCGCCGGTCATCAGGCCTGCGATGTCATCAAGCAGTGGATTTGTGCTGGCCATGCGGCTACTCCTTCGCGCCGGGTGTGCTGGTGGCCTAACAGATAAGGTGCCGGCCAGACAGGGAAAAGACGCCGCATGACCGAACTGCTCGCCGCACTGACGATTTTCATGGGCGATACTGCCCTGAAATTTCCCGAATGGAGCCCGGCACTCTTTTCCATCGACTTCAGCTTCCTCGGTCTCGGCACCTTCCACCTGCGCTGGTATGCGCTCGGTTACATCGCCGGCATTGGCCTCGCCTGGTGGTATGCCAGCCTGCTGCTGAAGCGGCCCCAGCTGTTCGGCGGCACCGCGCCCCTCACCAAGGATGGCCTCGATGACCTGATGTTCTGGATCATCATCGGCATCATTCTGGGCGGGCGCATCGGCTACATCCTGTTCTACATGGTGCCTTACCAGATGGATGTGCTGATGGCCGATCCGATGGCGATCCTGCGCATTTGGGATGGCGGCATGGCCTTCCATGGTGGCATTCTGGGCGTCGCTGTCGTCCTCGCCTGGTTTGCGATGAAGCGCGGCGTGAACCTTCTCTCCGTGGGTGACATTGCCGGCGTGACCGCCCCTATCGGCATTGGCCTCGTCCGCATCGCCAACTTCACCAATGCCGAGCTTTATGGCCGCCCGACGGATGCTTCCATCGGCATGGTTTTCCCGGAAGGGTATGTGCCCGGCTCAACGCCGCCCGCCTACAATTGGGAGACCGGCGATTGGATCTATCGCGGCGACGAACTCGCCCGCCATCCTAGCCAGCTTTACGAGTCGGTGCTGGAAGGCTGGCTGCCGCTGCTGGTGCTGTCGATCCTGATCTGGAAGTTCGGCGCCCTGAAACGGCCCGGCCTCGTGGCGGGCCTGTTCCTCCTGTTTTACGGCTTTGGCCGCTCGGTCGCCGAACATTTCCGCGAGCCGGATTCCTTTGTCAGCGGCCTGCCCGAATGGCTGACCATGGGGATGATCCTCTCCACGCCGATGTGGCTGGGTGGGGCATGGCTCGTCTGGAACGCGTTGCGCCCGCGAAAAATCTGAGTTTACAGAGAGTTAATCCACTCACATAGTCATCCGACTGGACTCCTGAGTAGTTCAGGAGGGTTGGATGGGTACGCAAAGCCTCTACAGGCTGACAGCCGCATGCCTTTTGGCGCATGAGCTGGAACTTCTGCTTCTTCGGGAGCTGGACGTGTTCCACGGCACAGCCACGCCCTTCGGCCAGGCAATGCTTTGCGCGCATATCGCGATCGTGCTCGGCCTTCTCATTGCCGCAGAAGTGACCCGCAACGCGATCATCCGCCTCGGGCTTTGCGTCTTCGCCGTGCTTCATGTGGGCCTGCATTGGCTTTGCCGTCACGACCCGGTCCATTCTGCAGCATCGGCCGTCTCCTGGGTGCTGATCCTGCTGGCGGGCGTCTTCGGCGCGGCCTATCTGGTGCCGCAGAAGGCGCGCTAGGCGCTGCAGACGCTTCAGGAATACCATGACGCTTGAAGAAAGGCTGATCCGCCTGATCGAAACCGAAGGCCCGATCCCGCTATCGGCCTTCATGCAGATCTCCCTGCATGACCCACAGGATGGTTATTACGCTGTTCGCCCCGGCCTTGGCCGCGACTTCAAGACAGCCCCTGAAACTAGCCAGATCTTCGGAGAGCTGATCGGCCTGTGGATCGTGCATGAATGGCGCGCGATGGGAGAGCCGTCGCCCTTCCATCTGGTGGAGATCGGCCCTGGACGCGCCCTGCTGCTGCATGACGCTTTGAAGATGGCGGCGCTCGCAGGGGGGCAGGCATTCCTGGACGCCCTGCAACTCACACTGATAGAGCCCAGCCCTACCTTGCGGCTGGTCCAGACCGAACGCCTCCAGCGCTTTGCGCCTCAGTTTGTCAGCCAGCTTTCCGGCGTGCCTTCGGGGCCGATGCTGCTGGTGGCCAATGAGTATCTGGATTGCCTGCCTGTGCGCCAGTTCCACAGGGATGGCGAGCGTTGGCGCGAATGTGTGGTGGGCCTTTCGGATGAACGCCGCCTTGTGATGGGCCTGGCGGCGGACGAGCCCCGCCCGCCGATGGGCACGGCACCGACCGGCAATGTCGTTGAGGTACAGACCGGTCTCGACCTGATCATTGCAGACCTTGCCACACGCGCCGCCCCTTTCCGTGCCCTGTTCATTGATTACGGCCCAGCCGACCGCACGCCCGCCGATACGCTGCGCGCCTATAGGGAAGGCCGCCAGGTCTCCCCGCTTGAAGCCCCCGGCCTCTGTGATCTGACAGTGGATGTAGACTTTGGCCGCTTCGCGCGCCTTGCCGCCGCCGCCAATCTGGATGTCAGCGGGCCGACACCGCAGGGCATGTTCCTGCTTGGCCTCGGCGCCCAGGCCCGCCTCAACCAGCTGATCAAGGCCAACCCCGATGAAGCCGAAGCGATCTATATCGCCGCCCAGCGCCTGATCGATCCAATGGAAATGGGTGAACGGTTCAAGGCAATCTGCCTTTCGTCGGCGGGTCTTCCGAAGCCCGCTGGCTTCTGACGCGGCGACAGCCTTTGGTATCGGCCCCCGAATGCCTATCTATTCTGGGCTATCCTGAAGGAGCCTGTTTTGGCCGAAATATCCCTCCTCGAACTTGGCCGTGTGCGCGAAGGCTTCACCCGCGCGGACGCGCTGCACGAAGCCCGCCGCCTGGCCCAGCATGCCGAAGCCTTGGGCTACAAGCGCTTCTGGGTGGCCGAGCACCACAACATGCCCACCGTTACCACGGCGGCGACATCCCTGGTGATCAGCCATATCGCAGCCGGGACGAAGACCATCCGCATCGGCGCGGGCGGCATCATGCTGCCTAACCACGCGCCTTACATCATCGCCGAGCAATTCGGCACGCTCGACGCGCTCTATCCCGGCCGCATCGACCTTGGCCTTGGCCGCGCGCCAGGAACGGATCAGCTCACCCTGCGCGCCCTGCGGGTGCACCCGGAAGAAGCGGAACGCTTCCCGCAGGATGTGGTAGAGCTACAGATGTGGCTTGGCCCTGTGCAGGAAGGCCAGCGCATTGAGGCTGTGCCTGGCTCCAATTCCAACATCCCGCTGTGGATTCTCGGCTCCAGCCTGTTTGGCGCGCAGCTCGCGGCCGAGCTTGGCCTGCCCTACGGCTTTGCCTCTCACTTTGCTCCCCAAGCGCTTGATCAGGCTCTCAGCATTTACCGCACGCGGTTCAAGCCGAACGCCAAGATGGCAAAGCCGTATGCACTGATCGGGGTGAACGTCATCGCGGCAGAGACGGATGAAGAAGCACGCTACCTCGCCACCTCGCAGCAAATGTCCTTCGCCAATCTCGTGCGCGGCCAGCGCAAGCTGACCCAGCCGCCAATTGACGACATCGACACCTACTGGACCCCACAGGAACGCGCGCAGGCTTCCGCCATGCTGAACTTCAGCATCATCGGTGCCCGCGACACCGTCCGCAAAGGCATCGACGCCCTGCTGGAACGCACACAGGCCGACGAGCTGATGATCGTGTCCGACATGTACGACCCCGAGAAGCGCCGCCGCTCAGTCGAGATCATTGCAGAAGTTATGAGGACGTAGGCGCGCAGCCTACATCCCATGCGCCCAGGCCGGCAGAACGCCGAACGCGCCCAGCGCCATCCAGACTGCCATAGCAATCATCATCAAGTTCTCGGTCAGTGAAATGAAACCGAGCGGCACATTACTGCCTCCGCCAACGCAAGCGCATTTCAGCTCGCGCCGATCAATGTAAACCGCCTTGAACACCGACGCTGCACCCACCGTACCAATGAACAGGGCAACAGGTACAGACAGCCACGTCAACGCTCCGGCGATCATCAGGATGCCCGCCAGTCCCTCAGCGAAGGGATAGATATATGAGTAGCGCACCCAGCGCTTAGCCAGCAGGTCATAATTCAAGAACATCGTCGCGAAGGTCTCGACATTCTGCAGCTTAAGCAGCGCAAGCACCGCCATGCTGAAGGCGATGAACCATTCGGCTGCACGCACCGTGAACGGTGTTCCGTACACTGCAAAGCTTGCCGCCAGCGCCATCAGGAAGGTCATGCTGAACAACGCAATCACGGGCCGATAGCTCGGGGCTTTTGGATCTGCCACAGGCTTGCCCAGGAACCGGCGCAGATCGTCATAACCGCCAATGCGTTCCTCGCCGATGAATATCTGAGGCGTGGTGGCCACGTGATGTGCGGCCTTGAAGGCGTCAACCTCGGGCCGCGTCTCCAAAAGGTGATCTTCCACCACAAAGCCTGAGCGTTTGAGTAGATCCCTGGCCTTCAGGCCGTAGGGGCATGTGTGACCCGGCATGACCATCCTGTAGAGGCGGGCATGGCGAGTGCCGGGGGCATTTGCGGAGCGGACTGACATTCTGGGCCTCCTTCCTGTTCTTGCTATGGAGCGGCCAGACCTACATATAGGTTCCGTACCATAGTACGGTTTCAAGAGGTAAGAATGCTCACCATTGGAAAACTTGCCCAGGCTGGCGGAGTAGGCGTTGAAACTATTCGCTTCTATCAGCGCAGACAGCTGCTTGGCACACCTTCGCGCGATGACGGTGTACGCCGCTATGGCGCCGAAGATGTCCGCCGCCTCCGGTTTATCCGAAAGGCGCAGCGCGCAGGCTTCACGCTGGAAGAAGTAAGAGAACTCATTGCCTTGGACTCAGGCCACGATCACCTACGCGCCCGCGAAATGGCGCAGCAACGCCTGACGAAGCTCGACGAACAGATCGCCGAATTGCAACAGGCTAGGCAGAGCCTCCAGAGACTCGCCAACGAATGTGCCTCCGGCAAATCTGAGGTTTGCCCGATCCTGGCGGCTTTCGACGTCTAGAAAGCGCCCGCTTACTGAGCGCGTTTGATCTCATTGCCTTCGCCGAGCAGAACCACAGTCGGGGCATGCTGGCGGGCTTTTTCGGCCTCAACGCCGCAGAAAGCCGCGATGATCACCGTATCGCCCACAGCGAAGTGCCGGGCCGCCGCGCCGTTGACTCCAATGGTGCGTGAACCGCGGGGGGCTTCCAGAGCATAAGTCTGGATGCGCGCGCCGTTGGTCACGTTCCAGATATCCACCTTCTCATGCGGCAGAATACCGGACGCATCGAGCAGATCCTGGTCGATCGACACAGACCCCTCATAGTGCAGATCGCACTGGGTGACGGTTGCGCCATGAAGCTTTGCTTTGAGCATGCTGAGGATCAAGATCCGGGCCTCCAGAACATCATGAGCGCTTTTGCTCACAACGAGAATATGGGGTCGCCCCATCGCGGAGCAAGGGCTTATTGCATTGCAATATGCGCGCCGTAAAGCGGCGGTATGTAAACTCTCCAAGCAGCGCCAGTAACAATACCTATGCCCTTCGCG
>NZ_NCJT01000282.1:3098-6102 GCF_002282565.1 Hyphomonas sp. 34-62-18 | reverse complement strand
TCGGCGCCGTCCCAGATCAGGCTGGGATTGGCCCAGAGCGACCAGGAAACAACCGATGTGGCCAGCAATTCGCCATTGCGGTCCACAATGTCCGCACGCTGCTGAAGCGAAGCCGTCATGGGACGGGCGGCCGCATTGGACGGCGCGTCAGACAGGGCCAGATAGCCGCTCCGGCCCGCCATCAGCACGAAGAGCAGGCCAATGGCCAGCCCCGCGAGCCGTGTACGATGCCGGGAGGCTTCGCTCATCTGGGCGCCTCCGCAGACTGGCCGGCCTCTTCCTCCGCGTCCGTCTTGCCGGCATCCTCTTCAGACATCGACAAGACCTGCAGGGTGGTCACCGGCGGGCCGACCACTTCATCAAGATCGCCCTCATTGGCCATCTGGCCAGGCTTGGGCGGGGCCATGCCCAGCTCCTTGCGGGCGTATTCCTCAATCCAGTCCCGCCGGCTCATATGGGCAAGTTCGGTTTCCAGAAGCGCTTTTTCGCGCTGCGCTTCCTCGATCTGGGCTTCCACCGCCATCAGTTCGGCGGCGGTGTCCTTGGCGCCATATTTGGCCCGGTAGAGGCTGAAAATCAGCAACCCGGCAACCAGAAGACCAAAGAAAAATACCTTGCGGCTCATCGCGACTTCTCCAGCTCCGCGAGCGGCGGCAAGTTCATACCGTCGCTCGCCTCATCCTGGGCCGCGTCCGCGTTGGTGCGGATCGCCGCCCGCAACTTTGCAGACCGTGCGCGCGGATTGGTTTCCACTTCCTTTTCAGACGGCTGCACCGCCTTGTTTTCCTGCAGTTCGAAGGCAGCCGCGGGGCCTTTTGAGAGCAGCGGCATATGGCGCGACCCCGCCGGCACGGCGCCCGCTTTCTGCTTCATCCACTGCTTTACCAGCCGGTCTTCGAGCGAATGGAAGGTGACGACCACCAGACGCCCGCCCGGCTTCAGAATATGCTCGGCGGCGCGCAGGCCGCGCGCCAGTTCGCCCAGCTCATCGTTCACATACATGCGAATCGCCTGAAACGTCAGGGTTGCCGGGTGAACCCGCGCGCCGCGGCGCCCGCCGACGGCCTCTTCCACCACAGAGGCGAGGTCTGCCGTCGTTTCGAACGGCGCCTGCGCCCGTCGCTGCACCAGAACACGGGCAATCCGGCGGGCGTTTTTCTCCTCCCCCAGACGGAAGATCACGTCTGCGAGGCCCTTTTCGCTCATCCTGTTGACCACATCGGCCGCAGATGGGCCGCTGCCGCCCATCCGCATGTCCAGCGGGCCATCCTTCATGAAGGAAAAGCCGCGCTCGGCCTGATCGATCTGGAAACTGGAAACGCCGATATCCAGCACAACACCGTCGACCGAGGCATGCCCGGCCTGCTCCGCCAGCGTATCAAGATCGCCGAAACAGCCCAGCAGGGGGATGAGGCGCGGATTGGCCTCAGCCATCTTCTCGGCCCGGACAATCGCGTCGAGATCGCGGTCAATGCCGAGCACGGTACAATTGGCGGCCTGCAGGATGGCGCTGGTATAGCCGCCGCCGCCGAAGGTGCCGTCAATGATCACATCGCCGTCCACCGGCGCCAGCGCGGTCAGCACTTCGGCCAGCATCACCGGCAGATGGCCGGGCTCTGCTGGCATGCGGGGCGTGGTCCGCGCGGTCATCAGCTGGCCTCCCCGCGTCCGGCGGCCGCCCGGCGCTGACGCACCTTGTTATAGGCAGCCGCAAAGGCATCGAGCGTTTCAGGCGCGGTGACGATCGACCGCATACGCATCTGGTGCAGGCTGAAGCGCTCCGGGTTCCAGATGCGGAAACTGTCCATCTGGCCGGAGAATTTGATCTTGCCACTGAGGTCTGCCGCTTCGCAGAGGTCTTCTGGCAGCTTCACGCGGCCGGTATCATCCAGCTTGAGATCGGCCGAGGCGGCAATGATGCAGGTAACGATCGCTTCGCGGATGGGCGATTGCAGGGGCAGCTCCGCCAGGGTTTCGCGGTAGAGCTCCATCAACTCCTCGCCGCCACCTTCCAGCGCGCCGGAACCGTCCGGCGCCTGCCAGATGAAAACGCGGTTTGATCCGCCCAATGCGGCGCGGAAAGGTGCAGGGATCGAAACCCTGCCCTTTGCGTCAATAGCGCCCTCATAGGTGGAAACAAACACCCGCCTAGCCCAATCTTATCTGCCTAAACCCCGCCATGGGTAAACCATGTGTAAATTTGGAGTATCATGGGCTTGCATGGGCCTCAATGGGCACCGCTGGCGAATCAGAATTTCCACATTGGACCAATTACGGAACAAAAAGTGTTCAGTAGCGGAACGCTATATGACAGGCGAATGGGCCGGCATGGGAAACCCCACAAAACCCAAGCAGAAACCGGGGCTTAGGCGCCCGTGTTGCGATGCCGCATCGCTTGCCCGCGAGAGATGCAATCGCGCAGCTTTTGCCCATTTCCTTACCAAGAATACATCCGCGCCGCGCAGCTATTTGCAGCCGCTTTCCCCTTCCCGCCCAAAAAGAAGCCCCCAGGCCCATAAAGGCCCAGGGGCTCCCAATCAGAATGCACCGGATCAGATCAGGCGGGCTCTACCGCCAGGGCCGTCTCGGCAGCCAGGACACGGGCGGCCGCATTGACCACAGCGCCAATACGGATGGCCGCCTGGATCTGCTCGCTGGTCATGCCATGCTTGCGCAGCTCGGCTTCATGCGCGTCCAGGCACATGCCGCAGCCATTGATCGCCGACACCGCCAGCGACCAGAGCTCGAAATCGGCTTTCTCGACGCCCGGATTGCCGATGACGTTCATCCGCAGGCGGGCGGGCAGCGTCGTGTAAGTGGTGTTCGAGACGAGGTGCGTGGCCCGGTAATAGACATTGTTCATGCCCATGATGGCGCTGGCGGCCTTGGCTGCGTTCAGCGCTTCGGGCGACAGCTTGGCGCGCGCTTCGGCCTCGATGGCGCGCAGCGTCTGCGGCTCGCCCACGGCATGGGCTGAAGCCAGATAGCAGCCATATTTCTGCTG
>NZ_NCJT01000282.1:0-3024 GCF_002282565.1 Hyphomonas sp. 34-62-18 | reverse complement strand
CCCGGAACCAGCTGGCATTCAGTCTCGCTTAGGCGAGCTCAAGCGTCTTGCCGCCAACCGGACGGTTGCACGGGCAGAGTTCGTCCGTCTGCAGAGCGTCGAGCACGCGCAGGGTGTCCTGCGGGTTACGGCCAACGTTGAGGTTGGTGACGTAAACGTGCTGGATGACGTTGTGCGGGTCGACCACGAAGGTGGCGCGGTAAGCAACGCCGGCGCCTTCTTCGCGCACGCCGAGGCCATCAACCAGCGAGCCGTTGGTGTCGGCGAATTGCCAGATCGGCAGTTCTTTCAGGTCGCCATGTTCCCGGCGCCAGGCCAGCTTGACGAACTCGTTGTCGGTCGAGCCGCCGAGCACAACCGCGTCACGGTCAGCAAATTCCGGGGCGAGGCGCGCAAATTCGGCAATCTCGGTCGGGCAGACGAAGGTGAAGTCCTTCGGGTAGAAGAAGATGACTTTCCACAGGCCGGGGAAGCTGTCCTGGGTCAGCGTCTCGAAAGCGCTTTCGCCATTCTGCTCGTGTTGCATGAATTTCGGCTTCACGCCGGTGATGGTGAAGTCGGGCAGTTTCTGGCCGATGCCAAGCATAGGGAGGTCTCCTCAAACGGGTTTGCGCCTGCTTCGGTGGCTGCAGGCAGGTTCCGAATTGGTGCAGTGCACGCAATAAAGAAAATTGATAATTCCGATTTATCGTATAGATTATCCCTATGATCCTTCCGACACTCCGCCAGCTCCAATTCCTTGTCGCACTTGGTGAAACGGGCTCTTTCTCCCGTGCGGCCGAGGCTTGTCACGTCACCCAGCCCACGCTTTCGGCGGGCATAAAGGAGCTGGAAGATCTCTTCGGGGTTGCTCTCGCCGAGCGGGAATCCCGCGGTGCCACATTGACGCATGCCGGGGAAATCGCCGTCGCGCGCGCTTCCGCGCTGCTGGCGGACGCCCACGCGCTCGTTCAGGCGGTCACCAGCGCCGGGGCCCTCTTCTCCGGCCCGTTCCATCTGGGCGCCATCCCCACCATCGCGCCTTTCGTGCTGCCCCAGATCGTGGGCCAACTCACCCGGCGCTATCCCGACCTCAAACTCTACCTCACCGAGGACCGCACCCACCGCCTCATCGACCAGCTGCGCGCCCGCACGCTGGACGCCGCGTTCATCGCCTTGCCCTGGGAGGCGCCCGGCATTGAGGTGATGACGCTGTTCGATGACGAGTTCCTGCTCGCCGCCCCGGCCAGCCATCCGCTCAGCCGCAAGAATGGCCTCTCCCCGGAAGACCTTCAGGGCGAAGACGTGCTTCTGCTGGAAGACGGCCACTGCCTGCGCGACCATGCCGTTTCGGTCTGCCGCCTGAAGGCCGGCGCCGGGCGCGAACAGGTTGCCGCCACCTCGCTGGGCACGCTGGTCAACATGGTCGCCGGCGGCCTCGGCGTGTCGCTGATCCCGCGCCTGGCAGCAGACAACGGCCTCACCCTCGGCCCGGATGTCGCCGTGCGCTCCTTCGTGACCCCCATCATCGGGCGCCAGGTCGGCATCGCCTGGAAGTCCGGCAGCCCGCGCGAAGCCGAAGCGCGCAAGCTTGGCGAACTGGTGCGTGAACGTCTGCGCCCGGATGGCAGCGCAATGGCCTGAAAAGTCTTGGCCACGGCCCCCTACCGCCCGCCCGCCAAGCAGAGTATCAGCGGGAAATCGGGGGCTTCGGACAAGGGACATTGCACACGCCATGACGAGGCACGCAGCAGGCGTCAGCGGTGAGCCATCATGGCAGTAAGCGCGTCCTGGCGCGCCGCCCTCGCGGCGGGCGCCGTCAACCTCGTCCTCGGCGCAAACCTTCCCTACCTGCCGGTCTGGATGGAGCGGGTGGCCGGCATGTCCGGCGCCGAAATTGCCGGCGCCAGCACGCTCGCCATCCTCATCCGCATCTTCGCGGGCCCGCTGACCGCCGGCATCGCCCAGGATCATGGCCTGCGCGGCACGCTCGCCTCGGTGATGGTCGTGTCGCTCGCCGCCTATTCCCTTCTGATGCCGGGGTCGCCCCGCGCGGTGGATTTCTTCCTTTGCGTCCTCGTCTACAGCGCCATGAACCTCGTCGGCCCGCTGTTTGAGGCGGTGCTGGTCTTCGGCACGCGCCAGGGACGGCCGGACTATGGCGAGGGGCGCGCCATCGCCTCGGCGGCCTTTGTCGCCGCCAATCTGGGCGGCGGGGCGATCCTTGGGGCGTATGGCCCGGATTGGGTGCTTGTCTATCTGATTGCCGCCTCAGCGGTCGCCGCCATCGCGCCGCTCTTCACCAAGCAGGGCGCCCGCGCGGCTGTCGCCCGCCGCCCGCTGATCTCCACCTTCACCGACTCCTTCACCATCTACCGGATGCCGGGCGTGTTCGTGTACCTGCTCGCCGCCGCCCTCATTCAGGCCAGCCATGGGGCGTACTATGCGTTCGCCTCCAATATCTGGATCGCCCAGGGCATAGACGGCAGCCATATCGGCGCCCTCTGGGCCATCGGCGTGGCCGCCGAAATCCTGCTCCTGCTACTGTCGCGCCGGCTCCTGAAGAACATGAACTATTATACCATGCTGTGGATCGGCGGCATCGGCGCCCTCATCCGCTGGACAGCGGCTGGCTTCGTCCTGCCGGTGGAAGCGGTCTATGTGTTCCAGACCCTGCACGCCGCGAGCTTTGCCATGACGCATATCGGAACGATGCGTTTCCTTCAGGCGGCGCTGCCGGACGACAAGCTCTCCCTCGCGTACTCAGCCAACGGCGCCCTGATCTTTGGCCCCGCGATGGCCGTCACCGGCCTTGCCGCCGGCCTCGCCTACGACGCCCTCGCGCCGGGCGGCATCGATGCCCAGACAAAGCTCTACTGGCTGATGGTCGTCATCACCGTGATCGGCATAGGCTTCATCTGGCGTGCTACGCGCCAGCCGATCCAGCCCGCCTCCTCGTCCTGACGGGTCCTGCAATGCCAGTGCTTCCAGCTTGACAGAGTTGATACATAACACGTTATATATCTCGTGATCTGAAGGAGCCCG
>NZ_NCJT01000056.1 GCF_002282565.1 Hyphomonas sp. 34-62-18 | reverse complement strand
GCGGCGGCACCGCCGACCGCGGAGAGAACCATGACCCGACGAGCAAACTATCCGGAACAATCAGCTTGACACGGGAGGTGCGATTAGAGAACGGCCCCTTCTTTTCAGCCATGCCCTATCCGTCAGAGCAGCTGTATTCACTCACACACGTTCGCTACACGCCGCATTTCAGCTGGGTAGACCCATCTGGCGGCCCCCTTGCCGGGTTTTCCGAAAGCCTTCCGCGCAACACCCGCTGGCGGCATATGATGCATGACGCCCGCCGATATGTGCCCTGCCTGTCGGATGTGCGTTACGTAAAATCGGTGTTCGACGTCAAAACCGTGCTCGTCAAAAATGAACGGGACGATGGACGCCCGATCCTGCTGCACAGGGATACAGCCACCCCCCGGCTCATCACCGTGATGGGCGCAAAGATCGACAATATTTACGATCTTTTTGACATCCTGCCTGGCATGGAGCCGTCATGGCAGCATGCCAACACGGCAAGGCTTTTCGGGTGACGGATATGTCTCATGGCAAAGCGGGCCTGAAGTATTCCGTTACCATCGGGATTGGCTTCCTTCTGGACCTCGGAATTGCATTCACGGCCAGCAGGGGCTTCGGCCTGCCGTTGGAGCTGGCAGCTGCCATCGGCTTTATTGCCGCACTTTGTGTCAATTACATCCTGCTGGAACTCTGGGTTTTTCCGGCCCGGGGCCAGGCGTCGCTGTCGGCAACGCGCCTCGCCGCCACGCTTGGCGCTGCTGCGATTGCACTAGGATCCCGGATTTTCATCATTTTTGTTCTCGGCACGATTCTGGGAAACTCCGCGCCGGAGGATGCGATCCGGCTGGGCGCAGGCTTTGGTACATCCTTTGTGGTGAATTACCTGCTGGCTCGCCTGATATTCAAAAGGCCTGAAACGTGATTCCGCCAATGGCAAAGGCGGGCAACCCGGACGAAACAACTTTACGAAGCAGGTGGGCTGGCACCCTTCCATTCCGGGCGTTGAAGGTTATTAAGGTGCGAAGACTGACATTCGCTTTCCGTCTGGCATACCCCGTCACGGGTCACCCTTGTTTTTGCGTTGGAAATCGACTGGTATGAGGGGATGGAAATGAATTCGGGGTTCTTCGCTTCCATGGCCAGCATACAAAACAGGTTGATCCCGTTGAAACGTTCCATGGGTTTCCGCAAACCAGATTCAAAGTCTCTGGGACTGATACTCTCACTCTCCAAAAGAGAGGTTCAGGCCAAATACCGCGGCTCTCTCCTGGGCGTCACCTGGTCCCTGCTGACACCGCTCCTCATGCTGGGCGTCTATACTTTTGTGTTCGGCGTCGTATTTCGCTCACGCTGGGCGACATCTGATACCCATGCATCGCCAGCAGAATTTGCAGTGATCCTGTTCGTTGGCTTGATCCTGTACCAGATGATGGCAGACACCCTGACCCGCGCCCCCAGCGTTATCATCAGCAATCCGAGTTATGTCAAAAAGGTCGTTTTCCCGCTCGAGATCCTGATTCCTGTCGCGCTGACGACTTCCCTGGTGCATGCCGGGTTCAGTTTGCTGGTGCTGGCACCCTTCCTGATTGCCGTGTTTGGGGGGATTCCCTGGACAGCCATTTTGTTGCCTCTGATCGTCGCGCCGCTCTGCCTCGTGATCCTCGGCCTTGGGTGGCTACTGGCCTCTTTGGGAACCTATGTACGGGACATCAGCCAGTTTATCGGTCCAGTGATGACCGCAATGTTGTTCATGGCCCCCATCTTTTTCCCGGTTACCGCCCTGCCCGAATGGTTGCAGCCTTGGATTGGACTGAACCCGCTGACCCTGCCCGTGGAACAGGCACGCGAGGTGTTGATCTTTGGAAACATGCCGGACTGGAAGGGATTGGGCATCTACTATTGCGTCTCCCTTGCAGTATGCCTGATTGGTTTTGCCTGGTTCCGGAAAACAAGAAAGGGATTTGCAGATGTCCTCTGAGCCCCTGATTCGTCTGCGCAATGTCTCCAAGCACTATCTTGTATATTCCCGGCCCGAAGACCGGCTGAAGCAGATGCTCCTGCCGCGGCTGTCTCGCGTGCTCGGGTCGCCTTCAAAGGAATACCACCGGATATTTCCGGCCGTCAGCAATGTCTCCCTGGAAGTTGGCCGCGGCGAGACGATCGGTATCGTTGGCCGCAACGGCTCGGGAAAGTCGACACTGCTGCAGATGATCTGCGGCACGTTGCAGCCTACCGGCGGCACCATAGAAGTGAACGGCCGCATTGCGGCGCTGCTGGAGTTGGGATCCGGGTTCAATCCCGAATTCACCGGCCGCGAGAACGTTTTCCTCAATGCGGCAATCCTGGGTCTCTCAGCTGCAGAGACCGAAGCGCGGTTCGACAAGATCGCAGCTTTTGCGGATATAGGCCCGTTTCTGGATCAGCCGGTAAAAACCTACTCGTCGGGTATGTATGTCCGCCTGGCTTTTGCCGTTGCCACCAGCATCGATCCTGACATTCTGATTGTAGATGAAGCCCTGTCGGTCGGCGACGAAGCGTTTCAGCGCAAGTGCTTCAATCGCATCGAAACGATCAAGGAAAACGGCGGCACCATATTGTTCGTCAGCCATGGCGCCCAGACGATCGTGCAATTGTGTGACCGCGCCGTTCTGATTGACCGGGGCGAAAAACTGCTTGAAGGCCATCCGAAAGTGGTCGTGAACCATTATCAGCGCATGATGAACCTCTCAGGCGCCGAGGCCGACGAGGCACGCGCCGCGCTGAAATCCGTCGATGGCTGGGCCGTCGAGACAGCTGGAACTGAAGCTCCAGAAGCGGCCGCCACGCGGCCGTCAGCGACCGACGGCATGCTGGCTGAAGCCTGGTATGATCCAAAACTCGTTTCGATGTCACAGGTTGAATACACGCAGAAGGGCGCCCGTATTCTCGACGTTCACATTACGAACGCCGCAGGTGAGCGGGTGAACAATCTCGTCCTCAACGAGAAATACTTTTACCGATACGAAGTCGAATTTGATACGCCGATGGCAAATGTGAACTTTGCCATGTTCGTCAAGACCATCAGCGGGATCGAAATTGCTGGCCAGCATGCCTTTGCGTATGATCAGCACGTCTCCGTTGAGGCTGGCGACCGGTTCAGCATAGCGTTTCCATTTGATTGCCCATTCCTTCCGGGCACGTACAGCTGCAATTGTGGTGTATTCACACGCAATGGCAACGACCTGGATATTCGGCATCGAATTCTCGACGCCATCCTTTTCAGAGTCATGCCCACCGATGCCCGGTATAGCCGCCAGGGGATGGTTGATCTGTGTCCGAACAATGAACCCGTGGGTGTTGAAGTGAAGGCGCTCCGGAAGACAGCATGAACGCGGCGGAAAAGCCCGGCACCGGGAGCTCCCGGCGCCAAATGTCCGGAATATGAAATTGGCCACCGCTTATTTTACCATCTGCGCACGGAACTACCTCGCCTTTGCCGCGACCCTCGCCGAGAGTCTGCGCGCCAAGGAGCCGGACGCGTCTTTCTTTGTCTTCCTGGCAGACGATACTGAAGGCACCGAGGCTTTTCCGGAGACAATCATTCCGATGTCTGCACTCGACCTGCCTGAAATCGGCTCGATGCAGTTCCGCTACACCCTGCTTGAATTTGCCACGGCCATTAAGCCGGCGTGCCTGCTGCATCTGCTGCAAAGCCGGAATTTCACGCATGCGGTGTATCTCGATCCCGACATTCAGGTTTTTGCGCCATTCGACGCTGTGCGCGAGGCATTTGCAGCGGGCGCGTCTTGCGTGCTGACCCCCCACCTGCTTCAGCCGCTGCAAGACACGGCCTCCCCCAGCGATCTCGACATTCTGGCAAGCGGCACATTCAATCTGGGCTTCTGCGCATTTGATGCAAGCATCGAGAGCCTGTCCTACCTCTCCTGGTGGCAGGATCGGCTGATTGATCAAGGTTATAATGCGCTGGAACAAGGCCTGTTCGTTGATCAGAAATGGATGGATTTTGCGCCGAGCTTTCTCTCGCGGCTGCATATTCTGAGAGATCCCGGCTACAATGTAGCCTACTGGAACCTTGCCCATCGCCCGGTCAAGCAGGCAGAAAACGGCACCTGGATGGCCGGTGAGGCAAAACTGATTTTCTTTCATTTCAGCGGCGTCGTGCCGGGCAATTCAGCCGTTATCTCGAAGCATCAGGACAGGTTCACAGCAGAAAATGCCGGCGCCGCATCAAGGCTGGTGGCAGAATACCTGGCCCGCATATCGGAAAACGGCCAGAATCACTGGTCTGGAATACCATACGCTTACGGAAAGTTCCTGGACGGATCACCTATTGCCCCGGTGATGCGGCGCGGGCCGGACGCAGGCGCTCAGGGCTTTGCGCAAAGCGATACGAGCTGGTGGCACGCGCCCAGCGAGCGTGCCGATCAGGCGCCGGGTGTCATCATAACTCGCTTCATGCTTGCCTTGCATGAAAGCCGTCCGGATTTGCGGGCCGCGTTCCCCTTGTCCAGCGGGCAGGGCCGGGCCGCTTTCCACGCCTGGTTTCTAACGCACGGGTATACAGAATCTGGAGGTGGGGAGGCAGCGCTTGAAGGCGCGCTTGGCCGGTCACTGCGAGCCGGCGCCGCCCCGCCTCCAAAGGTTCCCGCATGGCTCTCAAGGCTTTTGCCTTCCGCCCTTCGAACGCGGCTGAAAAGCGCTTTTGTACGTATGTTTCGCTAGGCGTAAACGCCCAGCAGGCGTACGAAAGTCGTCAGCATCGCCGTTGCCGGGCTTTCAAGCTGCTCCCGAAGGAACAGGAGATTGCTTCCGGAGATCGGAGAAGGCACGTTTGTCGGCACTGGGATCGCTATATGATTGCGTGTTCCATCCTGCAGGGCATTTCCGGCGAGCACGGAACCATAATCGCCACTCGCCGATACGCCAAGAATCCCAGATCCGCCCACGGAGGAAACATATAGCGCCAGCATCAAACCCTTTTGGGGGAAGACCGCGCCCAGTTCATTGGCAAGATAGGGGCTCACGTCCAGCGCCACCATGCCCAGCATATTGGTACCGGTTCCGGCCGGATCGCCCAGTTGCAGAAGGTCGCCTGCGCCCCAGCTGGCAATATGGCTGGCGTCGGTCACACGTAGCTGTGTCGACGAGATATCCCAGTCTACCCACGCGGATTCTGCGGGCGACTTGCTGGTGTTCCACACGCGCACGGCAACCTTGCCGCGCATGCCTTCGCTGAAAATCTCGGAGACCTGCGCTGTGGACAGGGTCAGAACTGTTCCGCCCGCTGCGCTGATGGCATAGCTCCTGGGCGTCGCACTTCTGGACGCATCCAGCCGCCAGATATCTTTCACAGGCGCGGGAATGTAGGAAGCCATGGGCAGCCCTGTCGGGCCATGCCGCATGCCGGAGGGGAGGGTCACCTGCCCATCATCT
The DNA here is from genome assembly GCF_002282565.1 of Hyphomonas sp. 34-62-18. Classification (GTDB taxonomy): domain Bacteria; phylum Pseudomonadota; class Alphaproteobacteria; order Caulobacterales; family Hyphomonadaceae; genus Hyphomonas. The sequence continues at coordinate 8,179 of NZ_NCJT01000056.1, read as the reverse complement.
CGCTTGATGCTGAGCGCCTGGGTCCAACCGGCGCCATCGGCGCTGACTTTGATGCTCAGATCATCATTCCCGATCAGACCGATTTCCGCACGGCCGGACCAGTCAGACTGCATCAAAAGGGAAAGCGTACTGTCTGCGGTTTCCTTGTTGAGCGTGTATCGCAGATTTCCATCGCCGCCTTCTTCGGCATACCGCGCGGTCCACAATGCTTTACCCAGTTTTGCGCTAAACGGGTTGTCGCTGTCTGCGACGGTGCCAATGCCCAGCTGGCTGATATTCTGAAGTGGCAGGGCTTCGCCCCATGACGCTCCGCCCCAGGCGATCAGCCGGCCTTCATCCAGCACAAAGGCAACCCAGCCGGGGCGCGCTTCGTGGAACTGCCACACACCATCCGCCCACACCGCAATTTCATCGTCATGGCCGGCCCAGCTTTCCGAACCGCCAGGCCCAACAATCCAGCATGCGCCCTCGGAAGGCTCCGCGGGGGGTACGCTGAGCCCCCTCCCCAGGACGGAGAGCTGAACCAATACATCGAGCCTGCCGAGCGCGTCGTTCAGGGTAACGTGCTTCTGGCTCTGATTGGGCAGAAGGAAAGGCAGGCCGAGGCGTGAAGTATGGTCCATTGCAGACAGCTCCGTTGATCAAACTGCGCAACAGTCTAATCACCCGGAAAGCCAGCCGGATTGCGTCCAGCAAAACTGCCCAGAACACGGGAAAATGCCTGGGGAACGCCTGCGTTCACCCAGCACATTTTCCATGTTTCAGGCGGCAGGTCAGAACGGCGACGCAAACTCCGCAAAGCTCTGTGCGGCGCTGTCCTTGGCCGAAAGAGTGGCTGTGGCCGGATCAATGCCCCAATCAATGGCAAGGGAGGGATCGTTCCAGATCACGGCCCCGTCACACTCTTTGGAATAATAGTTGTCGACCTTGTAAGCGATCTCCGTGTCGGGAACGAGCGTGGCAAATCCGTGGAGGAATCCGCGGGGAACGTAAATCTGCACACCATTCTCCGCGGAGAGTTCTGCCTTTACCCATTTGCCATAGGTTGGCGAGCCTTTGCGCACGTCCACGGCGACATCGACAATCGCTCCGCGCAAGCAGCGCACCAGCTTGGCCTGCGCGAAAGGCGGCGCTTGGAAATGCAATCCGCGCACCGTCCCGGTCTGTGCCGAAAGGGAGTGGTTATCCTGCACGAAGTCAGCGTCGATGCCCGCAGCCTTGAACTTTTCCGCGTTGTAGGTTTCGCTGAAAAAGCCCCGGTCATCCCCAAATCTTGGCGGTGTTACGAGTTTGACATCCGGGATTGCGAGCGCTTCGATCTTGATCGACATGACCTCTTCCTGTGTAGCTGTTTGCCAACGCCCTACACGGCTTTCCGAGCCGATCCAAGATAATCGGTCAGGCGGTTTCCCTGACGCGGCGTTGCGGTAGAATGGCTTTGGGTGCAGCAGAAGTGAGGGCAGTGTTGGTAAGTTTCACATCCGTCCTGAAGGCTGCCATCCGCAAGCAGATTCTGCCACACCCGCCCGCCCAACTACGTTCGTCAACATCTGCAGGCCCTCTCGTGGTGGCAGGCATGTTCCGCTCCATGAACGGCATCGGAAAGGCTGCGCAACTCTGTTACGAAAGTCTCATTGAAAGCGGCCTCTCGCCCATTGCGGTGGATACCAGTGGCTATCTCAATCAAGTTCAGCTTCCCGCCTCAGTCCCACTAGGCAGCTTGCCCCCCTCCATGCCCGGAACGCTCATTCTTTTTGCCAATCCGCCGGAAGTGGAACGGTGTCTGATGGCGCTGGGGCTGCGCCGCTGGCATAGATGGCGCATTATCGGGGCGTGGGCATGGGAAACGTCGCTCGCGCCGCCTGAGTGGCAACGGCAAGCAGACTTTGTTTCGGAAATTTGGGCGCCCAGCGCTTTTGTGGCAACCGCCTTCAGCGCGGCCTATGACAAACCCGTCAAAACCGTGCCCCATGCCGTAGGGCCTCCGCCTGCAGCGCCGGGCGGCGCACACATTCCCGAAACGCCGCCTCCGCCGCAGGATGCCCCCCTCCATATTCTCACAATTGGAGATGCCCGCTCATCGCTCGAACGGAAAAACCCTCTGGCGGCTCTAGCCATGTTCCAGCAGGCATTTGTTGGCAACAGCGACGTACGCCTCACCCTGAAATGCCGCAACCTTTCGCTCTACCCAACCTACGCGACGAAACTGATGGCCGCTGCCGGCGGCGATCCGCGTGTCACAGTCATGGATGAAACCTTGAGTGAAGCGGCACTTGCCACCCTCCTGGCCTCCGCAGACATCCTCCTCGCCCCGCACCGGTCAGAGGGTTTTGGCCTGCATCTGGCTGAAGCGATGGCGGCAGGCAAATGCGTCGTTGCCACAGGCTGGTCGGGCAATCTGGAATTCATGACGGAAGCCAACTCCGCCTTGCTGCCCTTCCGCTTGATCCCTGTATCCGATGAAACGGGTGTGTATGCCCCCAAGCCGGGCGCCGTCTGGGCAGATCCCGACATTGCCGCCGGGGCCGAAATTCTCGCGTCCCTGGCCGCAGATCCTGACCGCAGGAAACAGCTGGGGGAGGCAGCCAGGCAGTCCATTCCGCGGCGGCTGCCAGCATCTGCCTACGCCCGTGCGCTCACTGACGCCTAATCCTTCTGGTGTTCTCCTGCGGAACCGCGCTGCCATCAAGCCGGGGAAGCCTTGCACCCCGCGGCCGCTCATGATACCGGCAGCATAACATATAAAGGATCGTTGATATGGCCGCAAAAGCCCTCCCGAAGGACTATTTCGTCAAGGACATCTCCCTCGCCGAGTTCGGCAACAAGGAGATCGCCATCGCTGAAACGGAAATGCCGGGTCTTATGGCTGCGCGTGAGGAGTTCGGCCCCAGCCAGCCGCTGAAAGGCGCGCGCATCGCTGGCTCCCTGCACATGACGATCCAGACCGCCGTACTGATCCAAACGCTTGAAGCGCTCGGCGCCGACGTTCAGTGGGTCTCCTGCAATATCTACTCGACCCAGGACCACGCCGCCGCGGCCATCGCCGCCAATGGCACCCCCGTCTGGGCGTACAAAGGCGAAACGCTTGAAGAATACTGGGACTATACCGACCGTCTCTTCCACTGGCATGACGGCGGCGCCCCCAACCTGATCCTCGATGACGGCGGCGACGCAACGCTCTACCTCGTCCTCGGCGAAAAGGCAGAAGCCGATCCGTCTGTTCTTAAAAATCCGCAGTCGGAAGAAGAGAAAATCCTCTTCGCCCAGATCAAGAAGCGCATTGCCGCCAGCCCGGGCTGGTTTGCGAAAACCAAGGCCGGCATCAAGGGCGTTTCGGAAGAGACCACAACGGGCGTCAACCGCCTCTACCAGATGGAAAAGCGCGGCGAGCTGCCCTTCCCGGCAATCAACGTCAACGACTCGGTCACCAAGTCGAAATTTGACAACAAGTATGGCTGCAAGGAATCCCTCGTGGACGCCATCCGCCGCGGCACGGATGTGATGATGGCCGGCAAGCGCGCCTTCGTTGCCGGCTATGGCGATGTGGGCAAGGGTTCGGCCGCCTCCCTCTCCGGTTCGGGCGCGCGCGTTGCCGTCTCCGAGATCGACCCGATCTGCGCCCTGCAAGCCGCAATGGATGGCTATGAAGTCACCACGATGGACGACGCCGCTCCGCAGTTTGACATCTTCGTCACCGCAACCGGTAACAAGGATATCATCACCGTCGATCACATGCGCGCCATGAAAGACATGGCGATCGTCTGCAATATCGGCCACTTCGACAATGAAATTCAGGTCGACGGCCTGAAGAATTTTCAGTGGACGAACATCAAGCCGCAGGTGGACATGATCACCTTCCCGGATGGCAAGCGCATCATCCTTCTTTCCGAAGGCCGCCTTGTGAACCTCGGCAACGCCACGGGCCACCCTTCCTTCGTGATGTCGGCCTCCTTCACCAACCAGACGCTCGCCCAGATCGAACTCTGGACGCGTGGCAGCGAGTACGCCAACAAGGTCTACACCCTGCCGAAGCATCTGGACGAAAAAGTCGCCCGCCTGCATCTCGCCAAGCTCGGCGTCAAGCTGACAGAGCTTTCGGGTGAGCAGGCGTCCTATATCGGCGTGGAAACCAGTGGCCCGTTCAAGCCGGAACATTACCGCTATTGATCCGGCAATACTGGGGACACGCTTGTCGCAAACCTTCATCCTTACGCTGAGCTGTCCGGACAGGGTTGGCCTCGTGGCCAGCCTTGCCAGGCTGATGGAAGAGCACGGCTGCTTTATCGTCACCTCGCGGACCTTCGGTGATCCGCTGACGAACCGTTTCTTTGCCCGGCTGGTGTTCACCCCGCCGGGCAATGGCGGCACGCTGGACGCTGTGAAAATGGCCATGGCACCGCTTGCGGCTGAGATTGAGGCAGACTGGCAGATCCGCTCATCGGATGAAAAGCTGCGCACGCTTCTTCTGGTGTCGAAGTCAGACCATTGCGCCAACACGTTGCTGTATGCTGCCCGGCGCAATGAGCTGCCCATCGAGATTACCGGAATCGTCTCCAATCACGACACTCTGAAATCCACCTTTGCGCATTGGGGCCTGCCCTGGTTCCATGTGCCAGTCACGGCGGCCACCAAGCCCGAAGCCGAAGCGCGCCTCTACGGGATCATTGAGGAGACCCGTTCCGAGCTTATCGTCCTTGCCCGGTACATGCAGGTTCTCAGCGAGGAAGCCTGCCGCCGCCTTGAGGGTCGTGTCATCAACATCCATCATTCCTTCCTGCCAGGTTTCAAGGGCGCCCAGCCCTATCATCAGGCCCATGCGCGCGGCGTGAAAGTCATCGGCGCCACCGCACACTATGTCACCGCAGATCTCGATGAAGGCCCGATCATCACCCAGGCGACCGAAACCATCGACCACACCTTCACCCCCGAAGACATGGTCGAAACCGGCCGCCACATAGAGGGCATCGCGCTGCTGCGCGCCGTCAAAGCGCACGCCGAACACCGCATCTTCCTGAATTCCGGCCGCACGGTCGTTTTCGCCCGATAAACATCAAGTTCCCGATAGGAGCCCCAGAATGCCCCTGAAATCTCATGAGTTTACCAGCGAGAGCGTCGCCGAAGGCCATCCCGACAAGGTTGCCGACCAGATTTCGGACGCTGTGGTTGACCTGTTTCTCAGCAAGGACCCGACCTCGAAAGTCGCCGTGGAAACGCTCTGCACCACCAATCGGGTCGTGCTGGCGGGGGAAGTGCGCACGAACAATGGCGCCGTTGTCACTCCAGACGAGATGAACGCCGCCGCCCGCGCCGTCGTCAAGAAAATCGGTTATGAGCAGGACGGCTTCCATTGGCAGAACATGACCGTGGAAAACTATGTCCACGGACAATCTGCCGAGATCGCGCAAGGCGTCGAAGAGGGCCAGGGCCTCTTCAAGGAAGAAGGCGCCGGCGACCAGGGCATCATGTTTGGCTATGCCACCGACGAGACACCGGAACTGATGCCCGCCACCCTCGTCTATTCCCACCAGATCCTGCAAAAACTCGCCGAATTGCGCCATTCCGGCAAGAACCCGCAGCTGGAGCCGGACGCAAAAAGCCAGGTGACGCTGCAATACCAGGGGTCCCGCCCGGTTGGCGTCAATGCCGTCGTAGTCTCCCATCAGCACAAGGCAGGTGTCAGCCAGGACGAACTGCGCGAGATCATCCGTCCCGTCGTCAAGGAAGTGCTGCCCGAAGGCTGGTTCCCGCCGGAAGACAAGTTTTACATCAACCCCACCGGCAGCTTCGTCATCGGTGGCCCGGATGGCGATACAGGCCTCACCGGCCGCAAGATCATCGTAGACACCTATGGCGGCGCAGCGCCCCATGGCGGCGGCGCTTTCTCAGGCAAGGATCCGTCCAAGGTCGATCGCTCGGCCGCTTATGCCACGCGCTATCTCGCGAAAAACATCGTCGCTGCCGGCCTTGCGGCGCGCTGCACCATCCAGGTTTCCTATGCCATCGGCGTTGCCCAGCCGCTGTCGATCTATGTCGACACCCACGGCACTGGCCAGGCCGACGAAGCCCGCATTGCCAAGGCACTGCGCGAGCTGTTCGACCTTTCACCGAAGGGCATCCGCACCCATCTGAAACTGGCAAACCCCATCTATGGGCCCACCGCCGCCTACGACGGCACCTTCACCTGGGAGAAAACCGATCTCGCCAGCGAACTGAAACGACTGGTCAATTGATCGCATAGTTCAAAGAGGCGGGCCGCTTCCCTCCGGTGGAGCGGCCTATTCTTCTCGGGCTCCGGCATCTCGCGAGGACCCTAGATGGCCTGAGGCACCTGACACTGTCGCTTCGCAATAGGGAAACAAAAGATCATCGGGCTGACAGCGTACCATGGCAGCCGGATGATCGTAAGTCATTGGGACCGTAGGCAGCCTTGCGTCTCGCCACCGCTTGCTGGCGCATGCTGGCCCCATCCGCGCCGCCGGGTATTCAACCGGGCAAAGAATTGAAGCTTTCCTCACCGTGCGGCGCTCCCTAAGATAACCGCCATGCGAACTGACCTCGACCACCTCCCTCATGGCAAGCAGCGCGAACTCGCCCGCGTGACGGAGATCCTGTTCGAGGAATTCACCGACGCCATGGCAGGCGCTTCTTCCCCGAAGAAGAAGCAGGGCCGGATCCTCAAGATCATCCTGTTCGGATCCTATGCACGCGGGACCTGGGTGGACGAGCCCCACACCGCCAAGGGCTACCTCAGCGACTATGACCTGCTGATCGTCGTCAATCACCAGACTCTGGTCGACTTCGCCACCTACTGGTACCGGGCCGAAGACCGGATCATGCGGGAGACAGGCATCCGGACCCCGGTCAATTTCATCGTCCACACGATGGAGGAGGTGAACACTGCCCTCCGCCAGGGCCAGTACTTCTTCACCGACATCATCAAAGAGGGCATCGCCCTCTACGACCTCAAGGGCAGCACGCCCTTCGTGACACCCCAGCCTCAGACGGCAGAAGAGGCACTGGCGACGGCAGAGAAGCACTACGAGCAGCGAATGGAAGGCGTGCAAAGTGCCTTAGAATTCTTCAGGTTTGGCCTTGAAGCTAAGCGCTACAACGATGCTGCGTTCATGCTCCATCAGGCAGTGGAGCGTCTCTACACCTGCCTCCTCCTTGTCGAGACGAACTACTCACCTTCGACCCACAGCATCAAGTTCCTCCGCTCCCTTGCAGAGCAGATAGACCCGGACCTGATCACTGTCTGGCCGCGTGAGACCAAGCACGACCGGCGGCTGTTTGAACTGCTGAAGCGCGGATACATCGATGCGCGGTATTCAGAGCATTATACCATAACCGAAGAAGAGCTGGCCTGGCTGGGCAGTCGCGCTGCAACGCTTCAGGAGTCGGTGGAAGCCCTTGCCCGAAAGAAAATCAGCCGGCTGAAAGCAGACACTTCAAGCAAGACGTGACGGCACCCCATAACTGATGAGGCTGGGTGACCGACGCTTGCGCCCTATGCCGCAGAGACCGTAGGCCGGGCATATCCGGAGATCACTCCCATTAGATGACCCGGATTTAGGGCTTGGTCAAATTTCTGCATGGTTGCGGTGCGAGCTTTTCCCAGGCTTCACAGCGAAGGGACGCGATCGGTCACCCATTGAAGCCCAGCACAGCCTCAATCACGCGGTCCTGATCTTCCGCCCCCAGATAAGGGTGCATCGGAAGGGCCAGCACATGGCGGCTCGCCGTCTCCGTAACCGGCAGAGTGCCAGCCGGCGGCGCGAAGCGCGCGGCAAAGTCCTGTTGGTGAATGGGCACCGGATAGTAAACCATGCTCGGAATGCCTAGCGCCGTCAGGTGCGCCTGTAGGCCGTCACGGCTTTCATGCTCGATGACATATTGCGCCCAAACGCTCTGTCCGCCCGCGATGACTTTGGGCACGCGGCGCACCTTGCCCTCCAACGCCCGCGAATAGCGCTGGGCAATGGCTTCGCGCTTTTCGATCTCATCAGCAAAGATCTTGAGCTTCTCGAGGAGAATTGCTGCCTGGATCGTGTCCAGCCGCGAGTTCATCCCGATCCGGAGCGAAAGGTATTTCGGGTCATGGTGAAAATTGCGCTGCGCCGCGTCCGTTGGCGTCACCTTGCCGTAAACCCGCAGCGACTCGATCAACTCCGCCAGCGCG
>NZ_NCJT01000281.1 GCF_002282565.1 Hyphomonas sp. 34-62-18 | reverse complement strand
CGGTTCGTACGACCACTGATCAAGCTGGCCGCCAAACCAGCGGGCGACCCCGCGCTGGATCAGGCTGTCATGCAGCCGGTCAAACTTGTCGGCGCGCCCTTCCAGCCGCGCAATATGCACCGGCAGACCATGCCAGGCCGCTTCCGACAGCATGTTGGCGCTGTCTTCGGTGACGATGGCCGCATTGGAAAAAAGCAGCCAGGCAAGATAGGGGTTCGGCCCATCCTGCGGGCCGGACCAGAAGGCCGCGCCGATGTCGCCTGCCATCTTCCGGAACCGCGCCGCAATAGGCACCGGCGTGCGGCGTGACGCCGTCAGCCGCAGGCGCCAGCCTTCAGCCGCCAGCGCGCGCATCTGCCCTTCAAGCCGGTCAGCAGCGGCATTGGTGAAGGTATGCACCCGGGAGTCCCCGCCCAGGATCACGATGGCTGACCGGCGCGTCTCATCGGCAAGGTCTGCAAAGGATTGCGCTGCCTCTTCCAGCGCCTCGGGCGAGAAATAAGCTGGCGAGCCCACCGTGCGCACGACATTCGGTCCGGTCACCGCGTCATGCTCGGGCACCACCAGCAGGTCGAAGTTCGACGGGTCCACATAAGGGTCGAGGATCTGTACCGTGAAGGTTTTCCCGTCAGACGCCGCGCGGGCATATTTCGTCATCGGTGCCGAGCGCCGCCCGGCCGCAATCCACACTGTCGGCCAGGGCGGGGTCAGCTGCGCGCGCTGATCTTTCGGCAGAGCATGCAGCGGGGAGGGCCACCGGTCTGCCGGCAGCCAGCGCCAGGGCGCACGCGGCGTCAGCACCAGCGGTTCCTGCCGGTGGGCTTCTCCGGCAATGTGGGCAATCTGCATCCACCGGGCCGTTGCGCCCAGCGCAGCCGTCAGCGCGCGCACCTGCGCCGCATTCCCGGCGCGGCCATCAGAGACCGCCCAGATCGATGGGCCGAGGGAGGCCATGCTGGCCGGTCCTTTGTCTGTGGTAGGGCTTACTTGTAGACGACCTTGACGATTTCGTAAGCGCGCGCGCCAGCAGGCGCGGCCACTTCGGCCTCGTCGCCTTCTTCCTTGCCGATCAGGGCGCGGGCGATGGGCGAGGTCACAGAGATCTTGCCCTGTTTCACATCTGCCTCGTCTTCGCCGACGATCTTGTAGGTCTGCTCTTCCTCGGTATCGACATCTGCAATCGTCACCGTGGCGCCAAAGCGCACCTTGCCACCGCTCAGCTTGCTGACATCGATCACATCGGCGCGCGCCAGCTTGTCATCCAGCTCGCTGATGCGGCCTTCGATGAAGCTCTGCTTCTCTTTGGCGGCATGATATTCAGCGTTCTCCGACAGGTCGCCATGCGAGCGCGCCTCGGAAATAGCCGCAATGATGTTGGGGCGCTCAACGGATTTGAGCACCTTCAGTTCGGCCTGAAGCGCGGCATGGCCTTCGGCAGTCATCGGAATGCGTTCCATCGAGAGTTTCCCTCATTCTCAGCGGCAAAAAACGTTGTCGCAAAAATCAAGGGCGTCAAGTGGGAGCCATTCAGGCGCTTTGCAAGGCGCGTACGGAGATTTCCTGTGATTTCATGCTGGCAATGGCTTTGACCGCCGCCAGCGACGCTGCGAGCGTTGTAAAGTAAGGAATTTTTCTCGCCACTGCCGTCCGCCGGATGGACGCAGAGTCAGACAGGGACGCGGCGCCCTCCGTGGTGTTGAACACCAGCTGCACCTCGCCATTGATCATTGCATCGACGATGTGGGGCTGGCCTTCGAGAACCTTGTTCACCCGTTTGACCGGTATGCCCTTTGATTCGAGGTGGTCGGCCGTGCCGCTGGTCGCCAGCAGGGTGAAGCCAAGCTGGGCGAGGCCCCGGGCGGCCTCTTCGGCGCCCTTCTTGTCGCTGTCGCGGACGGAGATGAACACCGTGCCTTCGTCCGGCAGGCGCACCCCGCCGCCCAGCTGGCTCTTCAGGAAGGCCATACCGAAATCATCGTCCCAGCCCATCACTTCGCCGGTGGAGCGCATCTCCGGGCCCAGCTGCGGGTCAACGCCGGGAAAGCGGGCAAATGGGAACACCGCTTCCTTGATCGCGATCCGGCGCGGGCGGGCGTTGGAGAGGTCAAAGCCCGAAAGCGCTTCGCCCGCCATCACCTTGGCGGCAATCCCGGCAATCGGCGCGCCGACTGCCTTGGCCACGAAGGGGACCGTGCGGCTGGCGCGCGGGTTGGCTTCCAGCACATAGATCTCGTTGTCCTTCACCGCGAACTGGATGTTGATCAGCCCGCGGACGTTGAGTGCCATCGCCAGCTGCGCGGCCTGTTCACCAAGCCGTTTCTGCAGATCCGCCGAAAGCGTGAAGGGCGGCAGGGCGCAGGCAGAATCGCCCGAATGCACGCCTGCTTCCTCGATATGCTCCATGATGCCGGCCACATGCACGGTCTTGCCGTCACAGATCGCGTCCACGTCCACTTCAATCGCGTCGGCCAGGTAGCGGTCGATGAAGAGCGACGCGTCGCCCGAAACCTTCAGGGCCTCGGCCGCAAACTTGCGCAGGTCCTCGTCATTGCGGGCAATTTCCATCGCCCGTCCGCCCAGCACGAAAGAGGGGCGCAGCATCACCGGATAGCCAATCTCGTTGGCTTTCACTTCGGCTTCTTCAACGCTGCGCGCGGTGCGCGAAGGCGCCTGCTGGATGTTCAGCTTGTCGAGCAGGGCCGCAAACTGTTCGCGGTCTTCGGCAAGATCGATAGACTCCGGGCTGGTGCCGAGGATCGGTACCTGCTCCTTGAACAGCGGCCCTGCCAGTTTCAGCGGGGTCTGCCCGCCAAACTGCACGATCACGCCGGCAAGCTCGCCGGCGGATTGCTCCACATGGATGATCTCAAACACATGCTCGATGGTCAGCGGCTCGAAGTAGAGACGGTCAGACGTATCATAGTCCGTAGACACCGTTTCCGGGTTGCAGTTGACCATGATGGACTCGATGCCAAGGTCTTCCATGGCGAAGGCTGCATGGCAGCAGCAATAGTCAAACTCGATGCCCTGGCCGAT
>NZ_NCJT01000280.1 GCF_002282565.1 Hyphomonas sp. 34-62-18 | reverse complement strand
TGGCTTGGCAGGTGCGGGCGCGGGCGGGGGCGCGGTTTCGCCTTTATCTGCTGCCATTCTGCGTCTCCCTGAATACGCCTGCCGATGAGGGGCCATCATGACCAAGATGATCCAGAACGGGACACTTCAACCGGGCGCGGCGCGATGAAACTGCGCCTGTGCCTTATGTCCGTGCTGGTCACCCCCTGCCTGCTTGCATCCTGCGGGCCAGAACCTTCGCCCGTCAAAGAGGCGTCGCCTCTGCTGGAGCAGGGCGCCGAAGGCATTGATCTTTCCCACCACAATGGGCCTGTCGATTGGCCCCGTCTCTCAACCGCCAATCTCTCCTTTGTTTATCTGAAGGCGACAGAAGGGGAGAGCCATGTCGACACGCAGTTCCAGACGAACTGGCAGGGCGCGCTTCGACATCACTGGCAAACGGGCGCCTACCATTTTTACCTGCTCTGCCAGGATGGCGCGCGTCAGGCGGCCAACTTCATCCGCCAGGTCGAGGTGCGCCGCGATGCCCTGCCGCCCGCGGTCGATCTGGAGCACGCCCATAACTGTGCCCCGCGCGCGGGCCGGGCCGACACACTGTCGGAACTGAGGGTATTTCTGGAAGCGTTGGAAACCGAATATGGCGCCGTGCCGGTGATCTACACCACCCCCGCTTTTCGCGCCGAATGGCTGGCTGGGGAGGGGTTTGATCGCCACCCGCTCTGGGTCCGCTCGCTCGAAGGCCCGCCGGAGCTCCCCCATGCCATCTGGCAATATTCGATGAAAGGCCGCGTGCCGGGCGTAACCGGCCCTGTTGATCTCAACCGCGCGGCGGAGTGACGGGTATCAGCCCAGCCCGATAAGCGCGCGGATTTCGGACGTAAACAGCGAGACCAGGGCGCCCGCAGAGAACCAGAGGAAGTTGCTGGCCCAGGCAAACCTGGCCGGCTTGGTATGCTCTTCCAGCGCCTGCTGGATCATGGCCTTGGTGACGGTGAAGGTTTCTTCGCCGGTTTCCGCGTCCAGCCCCTGCGCGCGCATGCGCCCGAGCCGGATCAGGCGCTCGATGGTGGCGTCATAGAGCTTGCCGCCCCGCCCGGCGATCTGACTGGCTATGAATGCCGCCAGCAGGCCAAACACCAGCGCCAGTGCAACATCAATCAGGCTCATCCCAGAATATCCCCAATTTCCACTCTTCTGACGCCCGTGTTACATGCTTTCCAAGGATGATGCACGGGGGAAGTCGCTCGTATGCTTAGCTGGTTTTCAAAGGGCAAAGGGCGTCAGGCCCTCTCTGGCGCGTCCAACAAGGCGCATTGGCGCCAGGTCATCGGAGACCTTGAATACCTTCAGAAGGTTCATGCCCGCTCCCACCCCTGGCTGTCGGGGATGGAGCCGGGCGCTACCGATGCTGAGTTTACCGAACGTTTCCTCGTCCATTTCCATCAGGTCATGCAGGCGTCGGGCATGACAAACCTTACCCTGGAGGCCTGGCGCAAGGAAATGGAGCCCGGCTTCCGCGCACGCCCGTTCAGCCGGTATGAAGATCCGCTCACGCACTTCTGGCTGCAGCAGATGCAGGGGCAAATCGAACAGTCCTGCCAACGGCTGAACATTGCCCTGCCCAAACAGCCGGTCTTCGGCACTCTGCAGACCGGCCGCGTCAATGGGGTTGCCGCAGATGTTGACAACCCCTCCTACTACCTCATCCTCATCGATGACGGCATTATGGGCTTTGCCAACCTCCTGTCCAAGGTCGCCGCCGTCAGCTTCCCGGTCACCCAGGCCGAAGACGGGAACCTCAACTTTGCCACCGACCGGGACAGCGTCGTCCGCCAGCGCCTGCAATCTCCGGAAACCGGCATCCGCTTTTTTGATCTGCTCACGGCTTATGCCATTCACGGCGCGCCGCATGCGGCGCGGTCTTATCTCATGACCAGCCATCACACCCATCTGGTCGGCGTGTTCCGGGATGCGATGGAGTTCTTCATTTTCGGACACGAGTACGGCCATTGCGCCGCCGGCCACCTTCAGGGCGCCCCCAGAATGTCGCTGTCGATGACGGCGGAAGGCAATGGCGAGGGCGGCGAAATCGAGCTGCGCATGCCGGAAAGCTGGGAGAAGGAGCTTGAGGCCGATTACATTGGTCTGGCGCTGGCCATGGATGTGATGCGCTCGCGTGGATACAGTCCAAACCTTGCCTATGCCGGCGTCGAACTCGTCTTCACGGGGGTCGATTATATGCAGCGTACGCTGAGCATCCTCGAGCACGGCGTGGAGCAGGAGCGGCTGCTGGATACCCATCCGCCCGCCCTCATCCGCCGGGAGGCGATGCGCCAGAACGCTTTGGGACTGCTGGGGGAAGAGACAGGCAAGATCGCAGGCGACCTCGCTGACATCGTCAATGATACGCTCGAGTATCACTGGCGCGCGGCGGCGCCGGCATTGGCGCGCATGCACGAAGATGGCCACAGACCGCATGCGCGCTGGTCTCAGAAGGCGCAGTAAGGCGCAAGGGTTCAGGCCAGCGCCTTACCCATCCGGATGACGGGAACGGCAATCCCGCCCATTTCAGCGCCGACCGTGTGTTCGATCATTTTGTAACCGCAGGCTTCATAGAGCGGCACCCCGGCCAGAGTGGCGCCCATCTCAAGCTCGGTAAAGCCTTCGGCGCGCGCAGCCGTTTCGCAGAGAGACAGGATCATCCGGCCAAGGCCGCGGCGGGTGAAGTCTGGATGGGTATACATCGCGCGGATGCGGGCCGCGTCCGTACCCGGACGAAGCAGGGCGTCATTGCGTTTGTCTGTGGAGTGGTCCCCGCCATAGAGCGTCGAGCGCCGGCTCCAGCCACCCGAGGCGGCCAGCCTGCCAGTTTCCGCGTCATGGATCAGGAAATAGGTGCCATCCGCAATCAGCGTCCGGTCCAGCCCCATGATGGAGCGGGACACCGCGATCTGCTCCGGGCTCAGAAAGCCTTTCTGCAGCTCGCCGATGGCCACGTCCATCAGGGCAGCAATCTCCGCCTCATCGGCCGGCACCGCAACACGGTGAGCAAAGCCGGAACGAGGCGGAGA
>NZ_NCJT01000279.1 GCF_002282565.1 Hyphomonas sp. 34-62-18 | reverse complement strand
GCCCCTGAGCCAGTGGATGCAGAAGGCATGGAACTGACCGATCCTTCAGAGATGGAAAACCATGTCGTGCTGGCCGGTTATGGCCGCGTCGGCCATGCCGTGGCGCGTATTCTGACCGGGGAGGAAGTTGAGATCCTGGTGTTGGACCGCGATCCGGACAAGGTGCATCAGGCGCGGGAAGATGGGCTCAAAGCCTATGTGGGGGACGCCGCGCGGACCGAGATCCTCGAACTGACAGGATTGGCAAGGGCGGTGCAGTTCATTGTGACGGTGGACGACACAAACCGTGCCCGCGACATGGTGCGCTGCGCGCGCGCCCTTCACAGCGATATCGAGATATTCGCCCGCGCCCATGATGGAGACCATGCGACCCGGCTGGTGGAGGCCGGGGCGGGGCATGTTGTCCCGGAGGCGGTGGAGTCCGGCCTGCAGATGGCGGGTATGTCGCTGGAGTGTTTTGGATATGACACGGAGACGGTGCGGGACCTTCTGGCGCGCGTGCGCGATGAGGAGTACCGGCAGGCCTGATCCGGGGGCGGATCAAAGGTCTGTCAGAGGGTGACCGAGATATCCCGGATGAGGCCGCGCAGCCAGGTGAGGGCCGGGTCCTGCGCAAATTCGCGGTGCCAGTAGAGCATTGAGCCGGGGGAATGAAATTCGAAGGGCAGGTCCAGAACCTTGAGGCCGGAGGCCACCACGACGGGCCGGGGCGCAGCGAGGGCAAGCTGGGTGCAGCGTACAATTTCCAGGGCTGGCTGGTAATGGGGCAGGCGGTGGACGGGCGTGATGCGGTGGCCCTGCGAGCGGGCCATCTCCTCAATCAGGCTGCGCCCCTCGCGGCGGCTGGACACGGCGATATGGCGCATGCCGAAGAATATCTCGTTGGTGAGGGGTTCCTCCGCCAGCGGATGGTCTGCGGCCAGAACGCAGGCATAGGGCGTGGAGGAGAGCAGCACGCGCTCAAGATCTGCGCCGCGCAGATCCTGAATGTCGATGGCAAGATCCAGCCGGCCTGAGGCAAGTTCGCTCGAAATAGCTGACCGGTGAAGCTGGCTCCAGGCGATGCGGATGCCGGGGGCCTGGGCTTCCAGCCGCCGGGCGATCGGCGGGGCCAGGATATGCGCGCTGGCATCACGGCAGGAGATGTTGAACACACGGGTGGAGCGCGAAGGCTCAAACACCGAACGCGGCTCAAGACCGTTGCGCAACTTGTCGAGCGCTTCGCGCACCGCCGGCATGAGGGCTTCCGTCATCGCGGTCGGCTTCACACCGCGGCCTTCGCGCACGAAGAGGGGGTCTTCAAAATGCAGGCGCAGGCGCGAGAGCGCATTGCTGACGGCGGGCTGAGTGATGTGCAGCATCTCGCTCGCCCGTGTCAGGCTGCGTTCGGCATAGATCGCCTCCAGAACGGGGAGGAGATTGAGATCAAGCGCGCGGAGGTTCATGGCAGGCCTGTGGGAGGAACAGGAAAGGGGATTATCACATCTGGTGATGATATTGTTTCATAAAATAAAGTAGCCGAATAGTCTTGCCTGGCGCAGAGTAGGCTGCGTGATGTGGATGTCCCTGCCTGTTTGCGTTCGCAAGCCGCCGGAAGGCGCGGGCATGGCGTGGTTAAAGCCAGCCGGCGGCGCGCGTCAGCATGAAAAGACCAACAGCCGTCACGAGCAGGCGCATCCAGCGGCGGAAGTCGATATCCGTCATCCGTTCGAGCAGCTTGCCGCCCAGCGTGGTGCCCAGCATGGAGAGCGGCACGGCGGCGGCAAAAAACCAGAGCGGGGGCAGGGCGTTGACGGTTTCCGCCGCCCAGAGGGCCGCGCCCCAGAAGGCGACCTTCACCAGATGGGCAAAGACCTGCGTGATCGCCTTGGTGGCCACAACCGCGCGCCGGTCCATCACGCTGCGGGCAAAGAAGATATCGAGCAGCGGGCCGGTGACGCCGGCGAGCGTGTTCATCGCCTGAAGCAGGAAGCCGGCTGTTTCCGCCTGGCCCCGGCGCTGCACGTCAATGTCGATCCAGTTTTTGGGAATCCACACAGTGAAGGCGGCGGCGGCCAGCAAGAGATAAACGGCGGTTGCGTCCGGACGCCAGGAAATGGCGAACAGAAGCAGGATGGCCGCAACCGAGCCGAGCGCGTAGCGGCGGAAAATCGCCCAGTCGATATATTTGCGCCAGAGGATCGCGCGGTAGCCGTTGGACACCATCTGCACGGCGCCATGAACGACCATGGCGGTGGCCACGGGCACCACAGCCGTCAGCACGGCCATCAGGATCAGCCCGCCGGCCATGCCGAAAATACCCGAGATAAACGATGTGATCAGTACGGTGATCAGCAGGACAAGGGCGGCGGCTGGGCTCATGCCGTGCGCCTTAGCGCATTTTATCCCGCCTCACGAGAGGGCGAAAGAATTTGCACGCGCCCCCTCATCTCAGTTACCCTGATGTCAGGGAAAAGTAACAAGCACACCCATCCAGAGAGGAAACACAGCCATGGCTGATACCCAACGCACCCCCGATGCCTATGAGGAACTGAACGACCTGCGCATGTCTGAAGCGGCACGTCCGCTCTATGAGCATGTGAAGCGCTTCATTGCCGAGACCGTCCAGCCGATGAGCGAAGAGTTTCACCGTCTTGGCGAGAACAAGACCGACATCTGGTCCTATGCGCCGGGCCAGCTGGAATGCCTCGAGAAGGCCAAGGACGAAGCCAAGAAGCAGGGCCTCTGGAACTTCTTCCTGCCCGACGCGGAAACCGGCGAAGGCCTTTCCAACCTGGACTATGCCTACATCGCCGCCGAACTCGGCAAAAACTCGCTGGCGTCTGAAACCATGAACTGCTCGGCGCCCGATACCGGCAACATGGAAGTGCTCGAGCGCGTGGGCACGCCGGCCCAGAAGGAACAGTGGCTGAAGCCGCTGCTGGAAGGCAAGATCCGCTCGGCCTTCGCGATGACCGAGCCGGGGATGGCGTCCTCCGACGCCAAGAACGTGTCGATGAGCGCTGTTCTTGAGGGCGATGAGTGGGTGCTGAACGGGGACAAGTATTACATCTCCGGCGCCGGCGACCCG
>NZ_NCJT01000278.1 GCF_002282565.1 Hyphomonas sp. 34-62-18 | reverse complement strand
CGCCCTCCAGCGTCAGCTTCAAGAAGCTGCGCAAGCGGCTGGTGCGCGGGGCGCTGGAGGTGATCGACACCTATGGCCTGGTGGACCGCCGCGCGATCGAAACCGGCGAGAAGCCGCGCCCGAAATGGCTCGTCTGCCTCTCCGGCGGCAAGGATTCCTATGGCCTGCTGGCCGTGCTGCTGGACCTGCAATGGCAGGGCGCGCTGCCGGTTGATCTCATCGCCTGCAATCTGGATCAGGGCCAGCCGGGCTTTCCCAAGCATATCCTGCCGGACTGGTTGACGAAAAACAGCGTCCCCCACAAGATCATCACCGAGGACACCTACTCCATCGTGACGGAGAAGGTGCCGGAGGGGCGCACCTATTGTTCCATGTGCTCCCGCCTGCGCCGGGGCATTCTTTACCGCGTGGCGCGGGAAGAAGGGTGTGAGGCCATCGTGCTCGGCCACCACCGCGATGATGCCCTCGCCACTTTCATGATGAACCTCATCCATGGCGGGCGCCTGGCGGCAATGCCGGCCAAGCTGCTCAATGATGACGGCGATGTTCAGGTGTTCCGCCCGCTGATCACAGCCGCTGAGGATGATCTGGCAAAGTTTGCCGAGGCGATGGAATTCCCCATCATCCCCTGCAATCTCTGCGGTAGCCAGGATGGCCTCCAGCGTGTGGCGATGAACCGCCTGCTGACGGAGTGGGAGCAGAAAAAACCCGGCACGCGGCAGGTGATGGCCCGGGCACTCGCAAACGTGCGCCCGAGCCATCTGCATGATCCCCGGGTGTTCGACTTTGCCGGACTGATACTGGGCGGCAAAGGCGAAGACGACCCGAACGTCCCCTTTTGATCATGCAATCTCGCGCGCGGGCGGCCAGGCAATGCCGGTCTCCGGGCGGTGGGCCGGATAGTCCGGTGCTTCGCGGTATTTCTTGAGTTCATTGCGGGCAATCGCGCGCAGATGCACCTCATCCGGCCCGTCTGCCAGACGCAGCGTGCGGATACCGGCGTAAAGCTCCGCGAGGCCGAAATCATCAGTCACGCCTGCCCCGCCATGGGCCTGGATGGCCTCGTCGATCACCTTCAGCGCCGCGCGCGGAGCCGCCACCTTGATCATGGCAATCTCGTTAGCGGCCCCTTTGTTGCCGACCGTGTCCATCATGTAAGCCGCCTTCAGCGTCAAAAGGCGCGTCATTTCAATGTCCAGCCGCGCTTCGCCAATCCTCTGCTCCCAGATGGATTGCTGATAGAGCGCCTTGCCGAACGCCGCCCGCGTCAGCACCCGGCGGGAAAGCTTCTCCAGCGCCACTTCGGCAGCGCCAATGGTGCGCATGCAGTGGTGGATACGGCCCGGCCCGAGGCGCCCTTGCGCGATTTCAAAACCGCGCCCCTCGCCAAGAATGAGATTGGCCACCGGCACGCGTACGTTCTCCAGCAACACTTCGGCATGGCCATGCGGGCTGTCATCATAGCCAAATACGGGCAGCATACGGAGTATCTTGATTCCCGGCGCGTCCATCGGCACAAGGATCTGGCTCTGCTGGCGGTGGCGCTCTGCGGCCGGGTCTGTCTTGCCCATCACAATAGCCACCTTGCAGCGCGGATCACCCACGCCGGAAGACCACCATTTGCGCCCATTGATCACATATTCATCACCCTCGCGCACAATCGACGTCTCGATATTGGTTGCATCAGACGAAGCCACCAGAGGCTCGGTCATCAGAAAGGCCGAGCGGATTTCCCCGCGCAGCAGAGGCCCCAGCCACAGCTCTTTCTGGAAGGGCGAGCCATAGCGGTGCAGCACTTCCATATTGCCCGTGTCGGGCGCCGAGCAGTTGAACACTTCCGAAGCAAAGCCCACACGCCCCATGATTTCGGCAAGCGGAGCATATTCGGCATTCGTCAGACCCGCTCCGCGGAACACGCCGTCATCATGGTCGGCGTTCGGCGGAAGGAACAGGTTCCAGAGCCCTTCCGCCTTCGCGCGCTCTTTCAGCCCTTCTAGAACCGGATTGACGCCCCAGCGGTCTTTCTCGTGATAGGCCTTGTAGGCCGGCACGGCGGGGTAGACATGCGCGTCCATGAAATGGGTGACGCGGGCCATGTATTCCTTTGTTTTCGGGCTGAATTCGAACTGCATCGTCTTTCTCCGGTCTCACTGATCCGGGTCAGCCTGCGCCGCCCCCGCGGTGAGCGGAATACGGATGTTTGCGGATGCGCCCGCGTCAGCCGGGCGCGGCGTTTGTGCCCATCCGCTGCATCAGGCGCGGCCAGTAAATCGCCAGCGCCCCGGCCCGGTAGACATAGCTCAGCAGGAAGGCCGCCCAGACACCCGCATTGGCAAAGGCAGGCGCCAGAAGCATATCCGACACCAGATAAGCACTGGTGGCCAGCAGGGCCGCATTGCGCACGGCCGGTCCCTGCGTGGTGCCCAGGAACAGCCCGTCCAGCTGCCAGGCCGCCACACCGATCACCGGCACCGCCGCGCACCAGGGCAGATAGGCAAGCGCCGCTTCGCGTGCCGCCGGATCGGCAATGAAGCCCTCAATCACAGCCCCGCCCGCAATCCAGAAGACCAGCGAAAACCCCGCCCCGCAGACAAGCGCAATCTCGCTCGTCACCCGCATCGCCCGCTTGAGCCTAACCCCATCCCGCGCGCCATAGGCAGCGCCCGCTTCCTTCTCAGCGACGAAGGCAAAAGCATCCAGCACGAAGGCCGATACGGCAATGAACTGCAACAGCACCTGATTGCCCGCCAGCGCCGCTGTGCCCTGCCTTGCGCCGGAATTGACAAACCAGGCAAAGGTCAGGAGCAGCGCCAGTGTACGGATCATGATGTCCCGGTTGGCATTGAACAGCGCCGTCAGTTTCGCCCGGTCAAAAAGCCCGGCATGTGTGCCAAGCCCGCCGCGCACCAGGATCAGGCCAAAGCCCAGCGCTGCCCATTCGGCAATCGCCGTGCCTGCGCCGATGCCGGCGGCGCCCCAATCCCAGATGGCCACGAAAGCATAATCGAGCCCGGCATTGATGCCATTGAGCAAGATCTGCATGGCCAGCAGGGCGCGCGTGCGCCCCGTG
>NZ_NCJT01000277.1 GCF_002282565.1 Hyphomonas sp. 34-62-18 | reverse complement strand
ATCATCGCTGTCGCCCGCATCCTCCTCACCCAGCTCAACGCCATCCTCCGTGAGCAGAGAAACTACCGGCCCGGCGCCTGAAGCGAACAACAGTTGCTAACCCTCCCCCATGTCTGGGGGAGGGGACAGGTCGGGTGGTTGGAGAGGTTCATTTATTCCAATGCGCAACGCGCCCCCTCCCCATGGATGTGGGGAGAGTTGGGGTGGGGATGATCCCAGAGGAAACCGGAATGAGGGGGACGGAGTGAGGGCGTGTTGGATAGGCGCGGCGCTTATCCCCGCTTTCCGGGCTTTCCGGCTTCCAGCACCGCGCGGGTGACGCGGAGGGTGCGGCTGGCGATGCGGACTTCCATGAGGAAGGAAACAAGCGCCACCGAGAGAAGCAGCATTGATGTGACGAACAGGATCGAGACGGCCTGGGCGACTGGGATCGGCACCAGCTGGCCGGTGAAGAGCAGGATGATCACCACACAGATCAGGAGGGCGGCGGCCGTGGAGAGCGAAATGGCGCGGTGGATGCGTTCCATCCGCTTGTCGAGCACGGCAAGTTCGGAATGGTAGAGGCTGCGGGTGAGGGGCTCGGCTTCCGGCAGGCTGGCCTCAAGCGTGCGCCAGCGATCGACCACGCGGGCGAGCCGGTTGGCCATCACATTCAGCAGCGCCCCGATGCCCGCCAGTGTGAAGACCGGGGCAATGGCGAGCTGGATGATATGGGCGACTTCTTCAGGCAGGGGCGTGGGGGTCATTCGGTCACCTCACCGGTTGGGAAAGGGGGTCAGCAATTGCCGTTTCCGTCCGGATCCCAGGTGCGGGCATCGACGCGGAAATTGGCCGGGGCATGCACATAGCCGATATCCATGCTGGACCCTGGGGCCATATAGTAGACTTGGCCCATGTCGTAACCGTTGGAATAGCTGACGCTCTCAAGCCCGGTTTGCACGCAGAAGGGGTAGCTGGTGTAGTTGGAGGCCCGGAACTGCCAGTACCGGCTGCCATCCCAGGGGTTTTCCATCAGATCGCTATAGACGTGAATGCCGCTGTCATTGATCAGGTCGTCCCGTTCAATCGAATAGCTTTCGCTCAGGGTTTCGCAGGCGGATACGGCAAAAAGGGCGGCCAGCGCCGCCAGCGTCAAGATTTTCATGAGGACCCTCCCGATTCGGACACGGGCGAGGCTAATGCGCGGGGAGAGGGGCTGCCAGCTGAATTTGCCCGAAGAAGGGGCGCTGCAGGGCAAGGGCTTGCACAATCGCCACTTTCATTTCCCCTTCAAATAGGTCATAAGCCCGTTTTTGGGGCGGAGGCCTGCCTGCTGACCCTGCTGGACGACATCCCGGCCGTGGCCAACTTGATAAGGGCCGTTCCCAAAAAAATCCGCCAATTCAGGCGACTATTGAAACCCGCGTCCCTTTGGGATGCTTGAACCAGAAGGCTATGCCGATGTCGATTACTGCTGAAAAGAAGCAGGAGCTGATCAAGAAGTTCGCCACCAAAGAGGGCGATACCGGCTCCCCGGAAGTGCAGGTTGCGATCCTCACCGAGCGGATCAACAACCTGACCGAACACTTCAAGACCAACAAGAAAGATAACCATTCCCGCCGCGGTCTCCTGACCATGGTTGCCACGCGCCGGAAGCTCCTCGACTACGTCAAGGGCAAGAATGAGGATCGTTACACGAAACTCATCACGGAGCTCGGCATCCGCCGCTAGGCTCCAAAAACAAGCCCGCCGGGCATTGGGGCCACGGCGGGCTTTTCGTATGTGAAAGAAAGACAAGACGAATGTTCAACAAACAATCCGTGTCGCTGGAATGGGCCGGCCGCACACTGACAATCGAGACGGGCCAGGTGGCACGTCAGGCTGATGGCGCCGTGATGGTGCAATACGGCGACACCATTGTCCTCGCGACTGCAGTTTTCGCGAAGGAAGCAAAACCGGGTCAGGACTTCTTCCCGCTGACCGTGAATTACCAGGAAAAATACTTCGCCTCCGGCCGGATCCCCGGCGGATACTTCAAGCGCGAAGGCCGCCCCACCGAAAAAGAAACACTGACCTCGCGCCTGATCGACCGTCCGATCCGCCCGCTGTTCGTCGATGGGTTCAAGCATGAAGTTCAGGTGGTCGTCACGACCCTGTCCTATGACCTCGAAAACGACCCCGATGTGATCGGCATGATCGGCGCCTCGGCTGCGCTCGTGCTTTCCGGCGCGCCCTTCATGGGCCCGATCGGCGCAGCGCGCGTCGGCTACAAGGATGGCCAGTACATCATCAACCCGACGGTTGCCGAGGTTGAAGAGTCCGAGCTTGACCTCGTCCTGGCCGGCACCGCCGACGCCGTGATGATGGTGGAATCGGAAGCCTACGAACTTTCCGAAGACGTGATGCTGGGCGCTGTTGTGGCCGGCCATGAAGCCATGCAGCCGGTGATCGACGCGATCATCGCGCTGGCCGAGAAAGCCGCCAAAGAGCCCTTCGCCTATGAGCCGCCGGATCATTCGGCTGCCCTGAAGGCCGTGCTCGACACGGTCGGCGCTGACCTCTCGAAAGCCTACAAGATCACCGCCAAGGGCGAGCGCTATGCCGCCATCGGCGCGGCCAAGGACAAGGCGAAAGCTGCCCTGGTTGGCACCGAGGAAGCACCTGGCGTGATGACCGGCGAAGTGTTCAAGACCGTGTTCAAGGAAGCCGAAGCCTCTGTGGTTCGCGGCGACATCCTGAAAACCGGCGAGCGCATCGACGGGCGTAAGCTCGACCAGATTCGCCCGATCGTTGCGGAAGCCGGCTTCCTGCCGCGCACGCATGGTTCGTCGCTGTTCACGCGCGGCGAAACGCAGGCGATCTGCGTTGCCACGCTTGGAACTTCCGACGACGAACAATATGTCGACGGCCTGGACGGCACGAAAAAAGAAAAGTTCATGCTGCACTATAACTTCCCGCCCTATTCGGTCGGGGAGACGGGCCGTATGGGCGGCGCTGGCCGCCGCGAGATCGGCCACGGCAAGCTCGCCTGGCGCGCGCTGCAGGCTGTCCTGCCCAAGCATGAAGAATTTCCGTACACGATCCGTCTTGTCTCCGAGATCACCGAGTCCAACGGCTCCTCCTCGATGGCAACGGTTTGCGGCTGC
>NZ_NCJT01000276.1 GCF_002282565.1 Hyphomonas sp. 34-62-18 | reverse complement strand
GCCTTCAGAACGTTTTTCTCGATCAGCGGACGGGACGCCTCTGCCCGCGCGGGTGTTTCGGCTTGAAGGACTTCGACAACGCCCTCCACCACGGCCACCCTGACCGTTTCGGGCCCCTGGCGAACATCGAACCGCGTGCCCACCACGCGGATCAGCCGGTCTCCCGCTTCCACATAGAAGGGCCGCTCAGGATCAGACGCCACATCGAAGAAAGCTTCGCCTTCATGGAGTTTCACGATCCGCATCGTATCGGAAAAAACCGGCTCGATCCGTGAGCGGGCGCCAAGCGTCACAACGCTGCCATCGGCCAGATGTATGTCGCGTATCTCCGCAATCATCGTTTCATAGGCCGGATCAGCCACAGGCGACGAAGCGGGGAAAGCTGCGCGCAATCCCACCAACGCCCCGCCCAGAACCACAACCATCACCGCGAATGCCGCAAACAGCTGCTGGGGACGATGCAAGCGCTGGCGCGCACCAGGCGCCGGCGCCGCCGCAATCTCGACCTCGCCCAGCTCCGGGATCAGTGCCAGATCACTCATCAATCTTTCATATGCAGTCAGGTGAGCCTGGTCGGCGGCAAGCCAGCTCTCAAACTCAGCGACCCTTTCCGGCAGCACGTCCCCAGAATGCAGATACACAGCCCAGCTGCGGGCGGCAGCCTCTATCCGGTTTTCCTTGCTGTTATCCTGAGTCACGTCAGACAGCCCATCCCTGGCCGGTTGGTATTTCGATCAGCGTTTCAACGCTTCGGCGAGCGATGCAAGCGCCGATTCCATCTGACGGTAGACGTCTCCATACGACCAGCCGGTTTCCTGGACAATCTGCTTGTAGGTGTACCCGGCGTGCCTGTGGAGGCTCAGCACCACCTTCTGCTTGTGCGGCAGCTGATCAATTGCGCGCCGCACGATCTCAAGCCGCTCCATGTCCAGCAGGGCACGCTCGGGCGAAACATCGTCCTGACCCGAACCAAGTAGCTCGGCCTGCACTGACCGGGCATAGGCGGCATGGCGTCCATTGCGGCGCTTGTGATCCAGGACGATGTTCCGGGCTGTCACCAGCAGCAATGCCCGCGGATTGCGTACCTGCACGGTGTCGCCAAGCTCTGCAAACCGCGTGAACGCGGCTTGCGCGACATCTTCCGGTTCCGGCGGTCCGGAGCCGAATGCCCGGCGGAGCTGCTGGCAAAGATCCTTCCAGTAAGTCCGGTACAATTCCTCGATGGCAATCGCATGAGAACGGCCACCGCTTGTTTGGGCCGGCCGGCCGCTCTGATCTATTGGTAGGGACCCCACAGGTGAATTGCTCACGTCCACGCCCACATCTGCCTGACACATCAAAATCGTCGCCTTGTTCCGGCTCTGTATCAAGGCTCCACGCCGACTATACTGTCTGAAGCTGCCCTCTGCGCAGAATCCAGTCAACGAATATCCTGGGGAGCTGGATTTCCGTCCCTCCGACCGAATTTCTCGGCCCACCGCAATGTTCCTGTGCACGACCGGCCATAACGATCCCTCCGTAGACGCGCCAAAAAAATAGCCCTGCTACAGAAAATGAAGTCGACCAGCCTGCCGCCACACTGATCCAAGCCAACTCAAGACCACTGGGCTGGCATTCGGCGGCGACCCCATGGGCTATGTCCTCAACGCCAGAGTTCGAACAGAGCTGCTTGAAAGCCCCACAATCAAGTTTTGACTTGCGAAAGATCTCAGAAACGGAACGATAGTGCGGCCGATAGGCTATGGTCTTGATAGTCTTCAGCAAACGCGCCATCGTAGCCAAGTGTCAACGAGACGCCCTCCGATATTGCGAACTGGCTACCCAATCCGGCGGTTAGAACATCTTCTGCCAGGGCCGCTCCAGACAAGGAGAATGCCTCGCTTCCAGAGCGAAGAGTGTGAACCGACTCCGGTAGTGTGTCCCAGGCCCGCTGCCACCCAATTCCGCCTGTAATCGCGACTGGAATTGTCCTCAGTTCGAAGGGTGACCGGAACCTGATACCGGCGGTGGAGAATATCACTTCTCCATCCCGACTTGCGCCGTCAAGCGCGCCGACCCCTCCGGTTTCCAGAAATCTGTCTGACGAATATCCAACAAGTGCCGCTTCCGCGAAAGGCGAGAGTTCAAGTGCGCCCGCCCTGATCGCATAGGAAATTCCGCCGTATATCTGACGTGTGCGCGCAGAGTAATCGCTTTCCGGCTGATCGGAGAAGTTTCCGATCTCAATCATCCGGCTCGTATCGACCGCGTGCCAATCGATGCCTGCGCCGGCATAAAGATCGGCACCTGCCCAGCGGCCAGTGCCGTAGACGCCGATTTGCACACTACCGACTGAAGCGCTTGAGCGTCTGGCGGCAACCTTTGTAGATGAGTCTGTATACCCGCCAAAAACGCCAAGACGCAGGTTGTCTCTAACGCCAGCTTCGGCCCCCAGCAATATGCCCTGGAGAGAATTCTTGACCGACGCGGCGCTTCCCTGAGCGTCCCAACGCTGTGTGCCTCCGACGGCCTGGAACCAGGCTGCGGTGCCCGGACGGCCAGCCAGAGCCTCAGCGCGTTCGGACACGGCATTCCGGCTCAACCGGCTCTGCGAAACCAGCGCCGTCGCCAACGAACCATGAATCTCACCTGTCACTTCATCGAGAGCGCGGCGGGCTGCGTCTTCACTGGTCTGCAGGACAAGCGCATCCACAATATCATTGCGACCATCAAGCGCTTCGAGGGCGGCCGCAATCTGCGCCTGATTTTCAGTTTGAGCAATGTCTGAGAACTGGAGAACCTGACGGGAGTTGAGATAAACCGTTGACGGATCATATCCGAGATCAAAATCAAGAAAGACAAAACTGTCTCTCACCTCTTCGAATGTCCCGGTAATGCCGCCATCGGCTGTCAGGATCGCGTAAGTCCCAGGCTGATAGGTTTGGCCTGTGTCGGAGCCATTCTCTGGCCTTACATCTACCGTTCCACCGTTAAGCGTGGCGATGCCAGTGACATGGATGCTATCGTGGTTGACGCCAGGGGCAAATCCAGAATCGTTCAGTTCCACTTCAAAAACCGATCCGGTTTCGAATGTCACGTTGACCGCATTGCTCTGGCCGATTGAGTTGCCTGGTGCGAAGGTGCTTCCGTTTCCGGCAGTGACGTTTCCGACGCTCCCTGTCCCCTTCAGGGTACCACCCGACAAGATGATATCTCCGCCAAGACTGCCATTTACGGCAAGTACCCCCTCAAGAATGTCAGTCTGACCACTAAAATTCGGCGACTCCCCGGTCAACGTAACGGCCCCGGCGCCGTCCTTGACCAAACGGCCGGTTCCTGCCAACTCGCCGTCGAAGCTGCCATTGCTGTCCTGATCAAACGTCAGAGTCGAGCCGCCGATGATCGCAACATGACCTTGCAGGCTTGCAGTCGTACCCGATAGTGTGCCGCCGAATACTGTGGTGCCGCCAGTATGGCTGGTGGTCCCGGCCAAATGCACCAGGCCTGTTCCCCTTTTTACAACCCAACCCCCGCCACTGATGTCGCCGGAATAAATACCGTCGATGTCTTGATCGAAAGTCAGAATGTTCCCAGTTCCGCCAGTATCGATGTTGCCTCCCAGGCTGCCCGTATCGCCGCGCAGGCTGCCCTCGTGGATGATGGTGCCGCCGGTATAATTGTTGCTGCCGGTCAGATGCAGTTCGCCTGCGCCGGCCTTATGAAGCGT
>NZ_NCJT01000275.1 GCF_002282565.1 Hyphomonas sp. 34-62-18 | reverse complement strand
GCCCATGAGCCCGCCCACGGCCCCGCCGGTCAGCACAAGGCCCACCAGCGGAAAGTCCACCTGCCCTGCCAGGGCATAGTTGGCCGAGGTGGTCGCCCCAAACAGCGCCACCGAGACCAGGGAAGAGGCCATCGCATTCGACAGTGTCATTCCCGTCGCCATCATCAGGCCGGGCACGATCAGAAAGCCGCCGCCAATCCCGAAAAATCCGGCTGCCAGCCCGGTGAGCAGGCCCAGCGGCAGGATGCGCGCCATGATCGCGGCGGTAATATGCACGTCCGGGTCGCCCTCGCCCTTCGGCTTGCGGAACATCGAGAGGCCAATCGCCGCCATCGCCAGGGCAAAGGCCGCCAGCAGCCAGGTGCCATCCACCCGCAGCGCCAATTGAGAGCCGGCAATCGAGCCAAGGATCCCCGCCACGGCGAACGCGCTCGCGCACGGCCATTTCACCCGCTTTGCCCGCCAGTGGCCCACAAGGCTGACGAGCGCGATGGCCGCCACCGCCGCCGCCGATGTGCCGATCGCCACATGCGGGTCGCTCACGCCCACGGCATAGATCAGCAGCGGCGCGGCCAGCACGCTGCCCCCGCCCCCGAATGTGCCGAGAAACACGCCGACCAGCGCGCCGCTCAGCAGCGCAGCGAGTATCACAGGCAGGGTCAGCTCCATCTGCGGCTCCTTCGCCAGCGGGTTTCATTCGCCCCAAATATATGAGAACTTGCTAAATTAGCAATGCCTCATATATTAGCGTCAACGCAGATAAGACCGCCGCCCGAAAGGATCACAAAATG
Organism: Hyphomonas sp. 34-62-18; assembly: GCF_002282565.1. GTDB lineage: Bacteria > Pseudomonadota > Alphaproteobacteria > Caulobacterales > Hyphomonadaceae > Hyphomonas. Next base: position 2,365 of record NZ_NCJT01000275.1, on the reverse strand, counting down.
CCAAAGATCAAAGCCTTCTTCGACACGGCCACCAACACCGTCACCTATCTCGTCTGGGACGGCGCGACCCGCCAGGCCGCGATCATCGACCCCGTGCTCGATTTTGATCCCGCCCCGGCCCGCCTCTCCACCAAATCGGCAGACGAAGTGCTCGCCGCCGCAAGGGCTGAAGGCCTGGAAGTCGCCTGGGCGCTCGATACCCATGCCCATGCCGACCATCTCTCGGCCGCCGATTACATCCGCCAGATGACCGGCGCCTGGATCGGCATCGGCGCGCACATCACCGAAGTTCAGAAAACCTTCCGCCCGATGTTCGGCCCCACATCCGACACGCCGGATGAAACCGTCTTCGATGCGCTCTTTGAAGAGGGCGACGAAATCCCCCTCGGCAACGAAACCATCCGTGTGCTGCACACACCCGGCCATACCGCCGCTTGCCTCACCTATCTGATCGGTGACGCCGCCTTTGTCGGCGACACCGTCTTCATGCCGGACTATGGCACCGCGCGCGCAGACTTTCCGGGCGGCGACGCCCACGCGCTCTACCGCTCCATCCGCAAGCTGCTCGCCCTGCCGCCGGAAACCCGCATCTTCACCGGCCACGACTATCTCCCCGAAGGCCGCGAGACCTATGCCTGGGAAGCCACCGTTGCGCAGCACCGCGCTGCCAATGTCCATGTGCATGACGGCGTCGAGGAAGAAGACTTCGTCGCCATGCGCACCGCCCGCGACAAAACCCTCGGCGCCCCGCGCCTCATCCTCCCCTCCCTGCAAGTCAACATCCGCGCCGGCCGCCTCCCCCCGCCGGAAGCAGACGGCCAGACCTACCTCCGCCTGCCGGTGAACCGGCTCGGCAAGTAACAGCCCCTTCGCCCCAAGCACACCCCACTCCTCCCCCGTTCACGGGGGAGGTGGACGCGAAGCGGACGGAGGGGGGAGGCCAAACAGTACCACCCCCCGCATACCTCCCCTGCCGCCCTACCCCGACGCGCCCCCTGCCCATTCCCGCCAAAGCCTGTTAGGGCCGAAGGCACCATGGCCATACGTGACTTCCTCCTCCTCTGCGCCGTCTGCCTCGTCTGGGGGCTGAACCTTGTCGTCACGCGCTGGGCCGTGGCCGATATGGCCATTCCGCCGATCTTCTTTGCCGCGCTGCGTTTCCTGGGCGTCGCGGTCTGCCTCGTGCCGTTCCTGTTCCCGCGCCCGCCCAATCTGCGCACGCTGTTCTTCGTCTCCATCATGATCGGCAGCGTGCATTTCGCGCTCCTCTTCATCGGCCTGCAGCATGCCGAGGCCTCCGCCGTCGCTGTCACGGGCCAGCTCGGCGTGCCTTTCTCCACGCTGATGAGCATGCTGTTCCTGGGCGAGGTCATCCGCTGGCGCCGCGCGCTCGGCATCTTCCTCGCCTTCATCGGCGTCGTCATCATCGCCTTCGATCCGGGTAGCTTCTCGGTCTCCTATGGCCTGCTCTACATCATCGGCTCGGCCTTCGTCGGTTCGGCCGGCGGCATCATCATGAAGTCGATGCCGAAGATCTCCGCCCTGCGCATGCAGGCCTGGGTCGGCGCGTTCAGCTTTGCGCCGCTGTTCGCGCTCTCCTTCGTCATGGAGACGAACCAGCTCGACGCCTATATCCATGGCGGCTGGCTCGTCTGGGCCGCCAGCGCGTTTGCCATCCTCGGCGTGTCGGTGTTCGGCCATTCGGCCTTCTACACGCTCCTGAAGAAGTATGACGTCTCCCTGCTCTCCCCGCTCACGCTGATGACACCGATCTGGGGCGTCATCTTCGGCATCGCCCTCCTGAACGAGCCGCTCACCTGGCGCCTCATCCTCGGCGCCATCGTCTCGCTGTCAGGGGTGCTTGTCATCGCGCTCCGCCCGAACGAAAAAATGCCGGAAGCCGCCCTCGGCAAGAAGGTCGCCTCGGGAGATTCGTGATGCAGATCGAAGACGCCCCCAGCCCGAACTTTGACGCGCGGAAACACCCCGTCTCCCTGCTCGTCCTCCACTATACCGGCATGGAAAGCGGCGACGCCGCGCTCGCCCGCATGCGTGATCCCGAAGCCAAGGTCTCGGCCCATTACATGGTCTGGGAAGATGGCCGCATCGCGCGCCTCGTGCCGGAAAACCGCCGCGCCTGGCATGCCGGCGTGTCGACATGGCAGGGCCTGGAGGACCTCAACTCACGCTCCGTCGGCATCGAGATCGTCAATGGCGGCCATGACTACCGCGCCCCCGGCGGCGGCCTGCCGCCTTATCCGGACGCGCAGATCGCCGCCGTCATCGCCCTCGCGCGGGAGATCATGGCCCATCACGCCATCCCGCCCACCGGCCTCGTCGGCCATTCCGACATTGCCCCCACCCG
>NZ_NCJT01000055.1 GCF_002282565.1 Hyphomonas sp. 34-62-18 | reverse complement strand
CCCCGGCATGCAGGAGATGCTCTACCCGACCTCCTATCTGAAATCGATGCGGCTCGGCAAAGCCTGCGCTCTGATCACGGATGGCCGCTTCTCCGGCGGCACGTCCGGCCTCTCCATCGGCCATGTCAGCCCGGAAGCCGCCGAAGGCGGCGCGATCGGCCTGATAGAGGAAGGCGATCTCATCGAGATCGACATCCCGAACCGCACGATCAACGCGAAGGTCTCCGCCGAAGAGTTTGCCCGGCGCCGCGCCGCCATGGACGCCAAAGGCCCCAAGGCCTGGAAACCCGTGGAAGACCGCCCCCGCAAAGTCAGCCGCGCCCTGAAGGTCTATGCCGCCCATGTGGGTAACGCCGCGCAGGGGGCTGTGAGGCTCGATCCGTAGGGCTGAACTGACGCCGCCGTACGCAACTAAACCTCTCCCCCATCGTCACCCCCGATGCGCAAGGCGCATCAGGGGGCCCATCTCCTGTCAGCGCCTCAGCGCGCAGCGGTGAGGGCGTCCCCGATCATCGCCCAACACCAAAACCCGGACAGGGCTTCCCCTTCCGGTTTTGCGTCTCTGGCAGGTCCTGCGGATGGGCGTTGCCCTGATGATCCGGGGACGGCGTATTCAGTCTGGTGTTGGAAGGTGCTTGTCCCCGGCGTCCCGTGGCAATCCCATCCGCAGTGTTGGCGGCGTTTGGCAAGCCTCCTTTGGGAATGCCGCCGTGCCCGAGGCCGGTGTGGCGACGCCCGGCCTGTCTTCCAATTTAAGAATATGCGTAGTCAGCCGGATAACCGATCAGTGGATTGCCCGCCTTGCCCCGTAACGGCTGGGCGAAACCGCAGGAAAAGTGGGGGACAGGCTGCGCGTTGTCCCCAAATTGCCGCATTCCTGCGCAGCACTTTGGGCAAACCGCCTTACCGCATATCCCTTATTCCCCTCAGCGCCTCAGGCTGCTAGCCATCTGCAGTGCCGCAACCAGACTCAAGGATCGAGGCAGGCTGATGACAGCCATGACAGACATGACGGAATGCCCTTTCGACATCGGCAATACTCCGCTGACCCCCTTCTCCGTGACGCTCAACGGCATCCAGCATGAGCTGTTCCTGAAGGAAGAACGCTGCAACGCCTTCGGCTCGGTGAAGGACCGGGTGGCCTGGTATATCCTGTCGCACATCGCGGCGACCATTGTGTCGTCCCCCTCGATCAGCCGTTACAATGCCGAAGGCATCGAGCGCGCAGGCGCCCGCCTGCTGATTGCCGAGCCTGCCCCCGGCGAATGCGCGAACACCGCCCGGATGCGGATTGCCGGCGAAATCAGCGCCCGCGAAGGCCAGACCTTCCTCAACCAGTATGAGAGCTTCCTGAACCCGGCCTCCCACGAACACTGGACCGCCCCGGAAGTGTTCGCGGCCGGCCCGTTCGACGCGTGCTTCGTGACCTCTTCCTCCGGCGGCACAGCCCGTGGCTTTTCGGACTATCTCGCCGCCCGGCAAACCGGAACAGAGCTGGTTCTGGTGGAACCTGCCGCCTCCTCTGCCTTCCTCGCGCCTGCCTGCGATAATGGGAAGCTGAAGGTACCCGGCTATGGCAGCCAGCGGCGCTCCAGCTTCGCCGGCATGCAGCCTGACCCTTCGATGGTGCGCGTCGACGAAGCCTCCGTGCTGGCGGCGTTCTCGCTGCTGGAAGCCCGGCATTTGACGCAGATCGGTCTCTCCAGTGTCGGCGTCCTGGTCGGCGCTCTGGAATGGCTCTCCCCGCAGACTGAGCCGAAGCGGATTGTCTGCGTCTGCGCCGATGGCGACGAGCGGTATCTCAGTGAAATCGAGACACGCTACATTCCGGCGGTCGGCAGTGACGCTTTCGGCGCGGCCTGCGCCCGGCTGCAACCGGTCATCTCCACAATGCAACGGTTTGCAACGGTCTGAAACAGCGCGAAACGCTGCTGAACACCGCGCTGCCCCATTTCTCCCTTAAAAGACCGTAATGTGAGCAAGCGCTCGCCGAACTCTCCGCCTTACATTGCAACAGCACGGAAGGAGGGCTATCTCGATGACGCGAACAATGTTTGAACACACGGCAGAAGGCCGCGCTTTGGCGGGCGGGGCACAGAAACTGGCGGACAAGGACCGGACTATGACGACACTGGCACTCGTGGACGATGACGAAAACATCGTAGCCTCGCTGAAGATGTTCTTTGAGGCCGAAGGGTATCAGGTGCGCGCCTATCATGATGGCGAATCCGCTCTCCCTGCCCTCACCGACTCGCCGCCCGACATCGCCATCCTCGACATCAAGATGCCGAAGATGGACGGGATGGAACTGCTGCGGCGCCTGCGCCAGACCTCAGAACTCCCCGTGATCTTCCTCACCTCCAAGGATGAGGAAATTGACGAAGTGATCGGCTTCAACATCGGCGCCGATGATTTCGTCCGCAAGCCCTGCTCCAACCGCCTGCTGGCCGAGCGCGTGAAGGCCGTTTTGCGCCGGGCTCGCGGGGCGTCCTCGGTGCCTGAGGAAGGCGACGTGAAAGCCATCGTGCGCGGCAAGCTGGTGCTGGACCCCAACCGCCATGCCTGCACCTGGGACGGCAAGCCGGTGCGCCTGACGGTGACCGAGTTCCTGATCCTGCAGGCGCTGGCCGCACGGCCGGGATACGTCAAAAGCCGCGACCAGCTGATGGACGCCGCCTATGACGACCAGATCTATGTGGACGACCGCACGATCGACAGCCACATCAAGCGGCTTCGCAAGAAGTTCCGTGAAGTGACCGACGAGTTCGATGCAATCGAAACGCTCTATGGCGTCGGCTACCGCTACACCGAATAGGCCGCCTGCGGAGCTTTATATCGGCGGCGCCGCTGACGAAGCCTCGCGTCTTGTGCTGGGGTATTCCCAAGCGCGCCGCCGGTCGCTTGAGCCGAAGGGCTGGCAGGTGCGCTATTTCCCACATTACCGGGTTCCCGAGGCCCTGGCCTTTGCGCGCGCCATGGCGGGCGAAAGCCGGCCGCTGGCGCTGATTGGACATAGTTGGGGCGCTGACGGCGCACTGAGGGTTGCGCGGCAGTTGGAGGCAGACGTGCTGTTGATCGGGGCAGACCCGGTGGCAAAGCCTGCCCTGCCGCTGGCGTTGTGGCAGGCGCGCCCTGCCGCAGCGCGGATTATGGTGCATGTCGATGCCGTTGCCGAAACACCCGACCGGTCCGATCATGTGAAGACGGTGGGATATCTGACTGGTGGCGGCATACACCGCGCCTGGCGGCAGGCCGACCATACGATCCCGACCCGGCTGAACCACTGGAACTTTTCCGGGATGATGGCGGCAAAAGGGCCAGACGGGCGCTCAGCGGAAGACTGGCTGGCAAGTCTGGTGGCCGCTTAGGCGCCAAACATTCGCGAGAAGTGCCAGGCCCAGTTCGGCAGCGAAAAGGTGAGCGCCAGGAAGCCAATGCCCAGGAGGACGCAGAGGGGCGAATAAAGCCGGCGGTTGAGGGTCAGGTAGGGCTGCTCTGGCGCAGCGCGCTCAAACGCCGGGAGAACACCCACGACACCGCGCAGCAGGAACACCGCCGAAAGGAGCAGCCCAATCGGCACCAGAAGGAACTTCAGAACAGTGAAGGTGGCCGCGTAATGCCCCATGATGAGGGCCGCCGCCGCCCCGCAGATAAGCAGCACGCCAAGCAGCGCAACCGAGGCGCGTGAAGGCAGGCGGGTTATTCCCCTGCGGCCGACTACGGAGCGCGCCAGCGACTGCTGATTGGGGAATGGAAATGAGGCGCCTGCCGCCCATATCAAGTGGAGCAGGCCGAGGCAGCCAAGCACAAACGCCAGCAAGGTGCCAAGCAACGCCGCCACGGTTCTCCTCGTCAGCACGGCCAGATTGGCCTAATAATACATGCAGGTAGCGCTTGCCGCCAGTGCTGCGATTGAATAGCCAGATTGCCAGCTATGGCCCAGCCAGGAAAGAAAAAGATGTCCGATCCCGAAAACACCCTCCTCCTTGAAACGTCCAAGGGCAGTGTCACGATTGAACTGCGCCCTGATCTGGCACCCGGCCATGTAGCGCGGATCAAGGAACTCGCCCGTGAAGGGTTTTATGACGGCATCGTCTTCCACCGCGTGATCGCCGGTTTCATGGCGCAGGTTGGCTGCCCAAAGGGCAATGGCACGGGCGGCTCCAAGAAGCCGGACCTGAAGGCCGAGTTCAACGCCGAGCCGCATGTGCGTGGCACCTGTTCGATGGCGCGCACCTCTGCGCCGCATTCGGCCAACAGCCAGTTCTTCATCTGCTTTGATGACGCCCGCTTCCTGGACCGCCAGTATACGGTTTGGGGCAAGGTGACCGAAGGCATGGAGATCATCGATCAGCTGGCCAAGGGCGAGCCGCCGCGTAACCCGGACCGTATCGTGAAGATGCGGGTTGCTGCCGACGCCTGATGTCGGACGGGGGACGCCAAGGGAAAAAGGCGGGGGATAAAAACGCCCCCCGCCGCAAGAACCAGAGGCGTGGCCCCACCCTCCTCGGCTCGCGCATTGCGCGGCTGATCTTTGCATCGAACCTGGCAGGGCTCGCCATCCTCATCGTCGGCGCCATGGTGCTGAACGAGATGCGGGCGGGCTTTGTTGTTTCCAAGAAGCAGGACCTGATCGCGCAGGCGCAGGTATTCTCCGGCCTCTTGTCTGACGACGCCACCACGCCGGAGCCAGCCCTCAACCCGGAAGCGGCGCGCCTGGCCATTGCGCGCCTCAACCTGCCCGAACGCATTCGCGCCCGCATCTATACGCCAACCGGCGAGATGGTCGCCGACAGCTATTTCCTGTCCGACATGGTGGACGTGGCGGCGCTACCGCCGCTGCGGGAACCGGGATGGATCGCGCGGACGGGGCGGGATCTTTCCGAGTGGGCGGGCGAAGTGTTTGGTGTCTTCTCGCCGCGCCGCAGCTCCGAAGCGCTCCGCACACAAACGTTTGAGGAAGAATTCCGCGCAGCCGCCCTAGGCGAGCAGGCCGCCAGCCAACGCTTCTCTGACCGGGGACAGAGGGTAATTTCCGTCTCCATGCCCATCCAGCGTGTGTCAGCGGTGGTCGGCGTGCTGGTTGTCGAGGGCAGCGACATTGACGAGATCATCCGGGCCGAGCGCGTTGCGCTGGTGCCGTTTGTGGGCGTGGCGGTGCTGATGGCGTTCGTTACGTCCATCCTCCTCACGATCGGTATCGCCCGGCCGATGCGGCGACTCGCAATTGCGGCAGACCGTATCCGCGCCGGCTCATCCGCGCGCATGGACATCCCCCAGCTGACCCGGCGGACCGACGAGATCGGCGACCTGGCGACTTCCCTGCAGGCGATGACAGAAGCGCTGATCGAGCGGATTGAGGCGAACGAGCAGTTTGCCGCCGACGTGGCGCATGAACTGAAAAATCCGCTGACGTCCATCCGCTCGGCCGTCGAGACTCTGGAACGTGTGCAGGATCCAAATGCAGCTGCGCGGCTGCGCGCCGTGATTGCATCGGATGTGAAGCGGCTTGACCGTCTGATTACGGATATTTCCAACGCCTCCCGCCTGGAAGCGGAGATGACCCGCCTGCCGAGCGAGACCATCGATATTGCGCGTTTCGTGCGCGATGTGGTGCATACCTATGAAGGGCTTTCCGATAGCGCCGAGGCCGTCCACGTTGCCTTCACGGACGCTACGCTGGGGGCACGGCTTCTGGTGCGTGGCCGCGAAGGGCCGCTGGGACAGGTTCTGCGTAATCTGATCGACAATGCGCGTTCCTTCTCCCCGCCAGGATCGAAGGTGGAAGTAACGCTGGAGCAAACCAATTACGGGCCGCGCACCGTGGCGCGAATTCTGGTGGAAGATTCCGGCCCAGGCATTCCGGAAGACAAGCTGGAAACGATCTTCAACCGTTTCTATACGGACCGCCCCAAAGGCACCGCCTTCGGCAATAATTCCGGCCTAGGCCTCTCCATAGTGAAACAGATCGTGGAAACCCATCGCGGCGAAGTCTGGGCGAGCAACAAGCCCAGCGGCGGCGCGCGGTTCACAGTGGATCTTCCGGCGATCTGAGCCCTCAGCCGACGCGCAGGCGCGGACGATAGCCGAGCCGTCCGGCAAGACGCTCCAGCCGTGCAGCGACAGGACGTGTGAGATAAGCCATCGCCTGAGGCCGCGAGGCGAGCCAGCGAACAGCCTTTAGGAAGTCCTTTGCGCGCATGGCCATGGCAAAGCCTTCAAAGGCTTCAGCCGTCTTCAGCGCGGATTCATGGCGCTGCACGGCGCGCAGGCCAGCCTCTGAAAGCCGGCCTTCATGACGCTTCAAAAATGGGGCGTATACGGACCGCTGCAGCGTGTAGACATTGTCTCCGCGTGTCCGTGAGAGAGACGCAGGGCGCACCGCGTAACGATAGAGCGGCGCGGGATGAATGGCGAAACGCGCGCCATAGGCGAGCAGATCAGCGACGAACCAGCAGTCTTCCGCCACGCGCAATTCAGGCACGTAAGAGACGTTGTGACGAAGCAGGAATTGGCGGCGCACCATCGGCTTCAAATAGCCAAGCATGGGCGTCTTGATGCCGGCGCGGTTGCCTTCCAGCCAGGCAGGCAGGTCAACGGATCTAAGCTCCGTTCCAGCGTGTCCGAGGTAGGATTTCCCCTCGCCCATCAGGGCTTCAAACTCCACCAGCAGCATATCATCTGCGATAAGATCGAGCCCTGCCTTCTCTGCCGCGGCGAGTAGAGTCTCCAGGCGGGTGGGTTCGTAGGCGTCGTCTGAATCGAGAACGGCGATCCAATCACCCGCCGCATGGCTGTTGCCGAGATTGCGGGCGCGGGCGACGCCGCCATTCTGCTCTGCACGGATGAGTTTGATGCGCGGGTCTCCCCCAGCGGCGGCGAGGGCCACGGCGGCGGTGTCGTCAGGCGAGCAATCATCAACGATGATCAGCTCCCACTCCTGCAAGGTTTGCGCGCGCACGCTGGCGACGGCCAGGCCAATAAAGGCTGCGGCCTTGTAGGCAGGCATCACAACGGAGATTTTCGGCGCGGCCATAGGCTCCCCTCAGCAGGCAGGCAGCCGAGCTTATGCCCTGAACAGGGATAATAAAGCTTTTATGGCCGCGCGCGAATTCTAACGGTTCTGGCGGTTCTCGATCAGATCCTTGACCACTTCGGGCTCTGCCAGCGTGGACGTGTCACCCAGATTGGAGAACTCGTTCTCCGCAATCTTGCGGAGGATGCGGCGCATGATCTTGCCCGAGCGCGTTTTCGGCAGGCCGGGCGCGAACTGGATGAGATCGGGCGAAGCAATCGGGCCAATTTCGCCGCGCACATGCTGGACGAGGTTTTTCCGTAGGGCATCATCAGCCTCACAGCCTGCACGCAGGGTGACATAAGCATAGATGCCCTGCCCCTTTATGTCGTGCGGATAGCCGACGACAGCGGCCTCGGCGACCGCGTCATGGCTGACGAGGGCGCTTTCAACTTCGGCGGTGCCCATCCGGTGGCCGGAGACGTTGATCACGTCGTCCACCCGGCCGGTGATCCAGTAAAACCCGTCCTCATCCCGGCGGCAGCCATCGCCGGTGAAATACTTGCCTGGATAGGCAGTGAAATAGGTTTCCACGAAGCGCTGGTGATCTCCGTACACGGTCCGCATCTGGCCGGGCCAGCTGTCGGTGATCAGCAGGTTTCCATCGGCGGCGCCGTGTAGTTCCTTGCCATCTGCGTCCACCAGGATCGGCTGGACGCCAAAGAAGGGATGGGAGCCCGCACCGGGCTTCATATCCGTCGTGCCCGGCAGCGGCACGATCAGCGTGCCGCCAGTTTCGGTCTGCCACCAGGTGTCCACGATGGGGCAGCGCGCCTCGCCGACGACATGGAAATACCATTCCCAGGCCTCCGGGTTGATTGGCTCGCCCACCGTGCCGAGCAAGCGGATGGATTTGCGCGAGGTCTTGTTCACCGGGCCTTCGCCTTCGCGCATCAGGGCGCGGATGGCGGTGGGGGCGGTGTAGAAGATCGTGACCTGGTGCTTGTCGCACACCTGCCAGAAGCGGCTGGCGTCGGGATATGTGGGCACGCCTTCGAACATCACGCTGGTGGCGCCGTTCGCGAGAGGGCCATAGACGATGTAGGTGTGGCCGGTGACCCAGCCGACATCGGCCGAGCACCAGAAGATATCGTTTTCCTTCAGGTCAAAGACGTATTCATGCGTCATGGACGCCCAGAGCAGATAGCCGCCCGTGGTGTGCAGAACGCCCTTGGGCTTTCCGGTGGAACCAGACGTGTACAGAATAAACAGCGGGTCTTCTGCGTTCATCGGCTCGGGCGGGCAATCGGCAGATACTGTGGCGCCGATCTCGTGCAGCCAGTGATCGCGGCCTTCGGTCATCGCCACGTTCGCTCCGGTGCGTTTGACGACGAGCATTTTCTTGACAATGCCGCCGGCGATGCCTGCGGCCTTGTCAGCGTTTACTTTCAGCGGAACCGTCTTGCCGCCGCGCAGGCCTTCATCGGCGGTGATCACAACTTCGGAGCCGCAATCGGCAATGCGTCCGGCCAGGGCCTCGGGCGAGAAGCCGCCAAACACGACTGAATGCACCGCGCCGATGCGCGCGCAGGCGAGCATGGCGTAAGCGGCCTCCAGGATCATCGGCATGTAGATGGTGACGCGGTCACCCTTCTTGACGCCGAGTTCTTTCAGGACATTCGCAAACTTGCAGACGGATGTGTGCAGCTCGCGGTAGGTGACCGTGTGGCTGTCGCCCGGATTGTCGCCTTCCCAGATGAAGGCTGCCTTGTCGCCGCGCTTTTCGAGGTGGCGGTCGATGCAGTTGGCGGTGACGTTGAGGACGCCATCGGAATACCAGCGGACATGCAGGTCTCCGGTTTCCCACGATACATCCTTCACCACCGAGTAGGGCTTGATCCAGTCCAGGCGCTTGCCATGCTCACCCCAGAAGGCGACCGGGTCTGCGATCGAGACGGCGTACATCTCCCGGTACTTTTCCGGGGTGAGGTTTGCCTGTTTCGCAAACGCCTCGGGAACGGGATAGGTCTTCGATGTGTCGGTCATGGGTATTGCCTCGGTGGTTCCGCCCTGTGGTATCGTCTTTATGGCACATGTCTATCGGTTGGGCAGGGGTGCAGACAATGCTGCACAAGGCCTCAGCCGGATATTGCCGGGTCAAACTGGCTCGGAACCGAGCCAGACCGACACCGGAAATTGTCAGGCGCAAGGCTAGTCGACTGGCGACATGCCCGCGTCGGCGATCCCATGCGGCGCGCGCTGGCCGGGCACCCGGATGTCCTCGACCAGATCCTGAATGTCCTGTGGCGGCGCCTTGGTGGCGAGGGAAACGCCTGCGCCAACGATCATCGACAGGATCATCACCACAAATCCGATGCCCTCAGGCGAGACACCCAGGAACCACTGATCCGGCCCTGCATCCTTCCCTGCCCCCAGCTTGAAATGCCAGATATAGGCGAAGGTGGGGATAAGGCCGGTGAGCATGGAGGCAATGGCGCCTTCACGGTTCATGCGTTTCCAGAAAATGCCAAGCAGGATGACCGGGAACAGCGATGCCGCCGCCAGGCCGAAGGCAAAGGCGACAACCTGCGCCACAAAGGCAAGCTGAGCCGAATAGATGCCCATGAAGCCCGCCGCGACGACCGCGCCCGCCGCTGCGAGGCGCGCGACGCGCAGCTCGCTCTTGTCCGACATGCCCTTGAAGAAGGTGCGCCGGCAAAGGTCATGGCTGACCGCCGAGGAGATCACCATCAGAAGGCCCGCCGCCGTGGAGAGCGCAGCGGCAATACCGCCAGCCACCATGAGGCCGACCACCCAATCGGGCAGTTGCGCGATTTCCGGGCTGGCGAGGACGGCGATGTCGTTGTTGATCGTCACCTCATTGGCAAGGCCATCGGGGGCGTTGGGACCGCGGATCTGCATCACGCCGTCACCGTTCTTGTCCTCGAAGCCAACGAGGGTGGTGGCTTCCCAGCGCGCGAACCAATCAGGCGACGGCGCGATGCCCTCTGCGGCGAGGGCAGCTGCTTCGGCCGCATAAGTTTCGCCTGGCGCGACATAGGTGGTCTCGTTGACCGTGCTGATGACATTCAGGCGCGAGAAGGCCCCGACCGCCGGGGCGACTGTGTAAAGCAGAGCGATGAAAACCAGCGCCCAGCCAGCCGAGAGCCGCGCATCAGAGGCACGCGGGACTGTGAAGAAGCGGATGATGACGTGCGGCAGGCCCGCCGTGCCGAACATCAGCGCGGCAGTGATGCAGAACACATCGAACACCGTCTTGTTGGTGGTCGTGTATTCGGAAAAGCCAAGACTGGTCAGCGTATCGCTGAGCTTCTGGAGCATCGAGACGTCTTCGCCCTTGATGTTCGATATGAAGCCAAGCTGCGGAATGGGATTGCCGGTCAGCATCAGGGAAATGAAGATCGCCGGAACGGTATAGGCGAAGATCAGCACCACATATTGGGCGACCTGGGTGTAGGTAACGCCCTTCATGCCGCCGAGCACGGCATATACAAAAACGATCCCCATACCGATGAAAATGCCGGTGTTGAAGTCGACGCCCAGGAAACGCGAGAAGGCAATGCCGACGCCGGACATTTGCCCGGCAATATAGGTGAACGAAACGAAGAGGGCGCAGATGACCGCAACGAGGCGGGCGGTGTCGCTGTAGTACCTGTCGCCCACGAAATCCGGCACGGTGAACTTGCCGAACTCGCGCAGGAAAGGCGCCAGCAGAAGCGCCAGCAGCACATAGCCGCCGGTCCAACCCATCAGGTAAACCGAGCCGCCATAGCCGAGCACGGCGATCAATCCTGCCATGGACAGGAAGGAGGCCGCGCTCATCCAGTCTGCGGCAGTCGCCATGCCGTTGACGATGGGGTGGACCCCATGCCCGGCGACGTAGAAGTCATTCGTCGAGCCGGCCCGCGCCCAGAGCGCGATGCCGATATAGACGGCGAAGGTCGAGACGACCCAGAAGATTGTCCAATCCATTGCCCCCGCCCCCTTCAGCCCTGAATCCGGTATTTCCGCTCGATGCGGTTCATCGCGAAACAGTAGTAGAAGATCAGCGCCACGAAGACGTAGATCGCGCCGTTCTGGGCAAACCAGAACCCAAGGGGCGCCCCGCCGATCTTGATGGCATCCAGCGCTTCGCGGAAGAGAATGCCGGCGCCAAAGGAAACGAGAAACCAGATGGCCAGAAGCGCCAGCGTCAACCGGATGACTTCACGCCAATAGGCTTTGCCATCGATTGCAGGCGCCTTTTCAGACGGGGCTTCGGTCATGCTGCGTTCCTCCCTGGCCCCTCGGGCCTATGTTTCTTTTGCTTATGACAACCAAGGACATTCGAGATCGATCCTGCAAGCAGCCCAATATGTCGCCGACGCAAGGGAAAGCCTGATCCTGCTTGCGAAACAAGGGCAATTGACGTGAACTCAAATTGAGAGCCGCGAAACAGCAGGCCGCCTTGGGAGGAGGAAACCCCGTGTTCAACAATACCGAATGGCTGAGCAAGCTGCGTGAGGACGTTATCGATCCGGCGCGTGAGATTGTTGACCCGCACCACCATCTCTGGCCGAAGCCGCACCTCTCATATGACCTTGAAGAACTTTGGTCGGACACCGAGGATGGGCACAATGTGACCGCGACCGTGTTCATGGAGTGCGGCTCCGCCTATCGCAAGGACGGGCCGGAGCATCTGCGCCCGGTGGGCGAAACGGAGTTTGTGACAGCCGCTTCGGAACGCGCGGCGAAATCGCCTGAGAAGGCGCAGATAGCCGCGATCATCGCCCACGCTGATCTAAGGCGGGATGATCTGGACGAAATCCTGGATGCGCATGAAGCCGCCGCCAAAGGCCGCTTCCGGGGCATCCGCCACGCGGGCGCGTGCGACCCCAATCCGGAAGCACTGAGCATCGCCGGGCGCGCGCCGCGGGGACTTTATGCTGACCCGCATTTTCGGCGGGGCCTGGCCCGGCTTGGCGAACGGGGGCTGACTTATGACACATGGAACTACCATCATCAGATCAGGGATTTTACCGCGCTTGCCCGCGCTGTGCCGGGCACGGTAATGATCCTTGATCATTTCGGCACGCCGCTGGGCGTGGGCGAGTATGCCGGCAAACGGAACGAAATCTTCGCGCGCTGGAAGGATGATATTGCTGAACTGGCCGAGTGCCCGAATGTCTTTGCCAAGCTGGGCGGTATGGCGATGCCGGACAATGGCTTTGGCTGGAACACGCGGGAGGTCCCACCGTCCTCGGATGAGTTCGTCGAGGCGCAGGCGCCCTGGTACCATCACGCCATCGCCTGCTTCGGGCCGGAGCGGTGCATGTTCGAGAGCAATTTCCCGGTCGACCGGCTGTCGATCAGTTACCGGACGCTGTGGAACGGGCTGAAGAAGATTGCGGCAGACTATCCGGAGACTGCCAAAGCCGCGCTGTTCAGCGGCACGGCCCGGAAGGTGTATAAGCTGTGAGCACGCTGGTCCCCCTGCCCGCCCAGCCTGCCGGTGTTGCCTGGCCTACGGAGGAATGGACGGAAGGCGCGCTCGCGCCGGAAGTGGCCGCAAGACTTCAGCCGCTGCTGGACCTGGCCTTCAGCGACCCCGCCCCCGAGACACTGGGCGAAACCCATGCCTTCCTCGCCGTGCAGGGCGGGCGCATTGTGGCCGAGCGCTATTGGACCGGCTTTGATCGGGCCAGCACGCATCATTCTTGGTCTCAGGCCAAGAGCATGACGCAGGCGCTGGTAGGCATTCTCGTGCGCGAGGGGCAGATTGATATTCACGCCTCGGCCAATGTGCCCGAATGGCAGCAGACGGATGATCCCCGCCGCGCGATCACGCTGGACCAGCTGCTGCGCATGTCCAGCGGCCTGAAATTTGCCGAAGACTATGTGGACGCCGGCGTTTCGGATGTGATCGAGATGCTGTTCGGGTCTGGCAAGGAGGATGTAGCCGCTTATGCAGCCCGGTCTGAGCTGATCCATTCCCCCGGTAGCGTCTGGAGTTATTCGAGCGGGACGAGCAATCTGGTCGCCCGCGCCGCCGCGCTGGCGTACGGAGCACCTGGCGCGGCGTTCCGCGAGTTCATGTTCCGCGAACTCTTTGGCCCGCTCGGCATGACATCTGCCAGCCCAAAGTTTGACAAGGCCGGCACCTTCATCGGCTCGTC
>NZ_NCJT01000054.1 GCF_002282565.1 Hyphomonas sp. 34-62-18 | reverse complement strand
GAGAGCCGCATGACGAAGGAGGCGACCTATCTGCTCGCCGATCTCGACAAGGACACGGTCGACTTCCAGGACAACTATGACGGCAAGGAAAAAGAACCTGTCGTCCTCCCGGCGCAGTTTCCGAACCTGCTGGTCAATGGCGGCGGCGGCATCGCGGTCGGCATGGCGACAAACATTCCGCCGCACAATCTGGGCGAGGTGATCGACGCGACGCTTGCGCTGATCGACGACCCGCTGATTTCCGAAGAGGCGCTGTGCGACATCGTTCCGGGGCCGGACTTCCCCACAGGCGCACTGATCATGGGCCGCTCGGGCAGCCGCAAAGCGCTGCTGACAGGGCGTGGCAGCGTCATCATCCGCTCAAAGACAGATATTGAGCAGGCAAAGAATGGCCGGGAAGCCATCATCATCAGCGAAATTCCCTATCAGGTGAACAAGGCGGCGATGATCACCAAGATCGCCGAACTCGTCCGTGAAAAGAAGATCGAGGGTATCTCAGACCTGCGCGACGAGTCCGACCGGAACGGCATCCGTGTCGTCATCGAGATCAAGCGCGACGCCAGCGCAGACGTGGTTCTCAACCAGCTCTACCGCTTCAGCCAGCTGCAAAGTTCGTTCGCGGTCAACATGCTGGCGCTCAATGGTGGGCGGCCGGAGCTGATGAACCTGCGCAAGGTTCTCGAATGCTTCATCGCCTTCCGCGAGGAAGTGATCGTCCGGCGCACCAAGCATGAGCTGGGCAAGGCGCGCGACCGCGCGCACGTCCTCGTCGGCCTTGCCCTGGCTGTCGCCAACATTGATGAAGTTATCCGCCTCATCCGCACCTCGCCTGATCCGGCCACGGCACGCCAGCGCCTGCTCGACAAGGCCTGGCCGCAGCAGGATATGGGCCCGCTGATCGACCTGATCGCTGACCGGCGCACACGCCGCGGCAACGAGGAAGGCACGATCTACCTCTCCGACGAGCAGGCCCGCTCGATCCTGAATCTGCCACTGCACCGCCTCACCGGCCTTGGGCGGGATGAAATCGGCAATGAAGCCAAGGGCTTGGCTGAGAAGATCGCCGAATATCTCGACATCCTCCGCTCGCGCACCCGCATCCTCGGTATCATCAAGGCCGAGCTGGGCGAGGTGAAGGAAAAATTCGCCGTGCCGCGCCGCTCGCACTTTGTCGATGGCGGTGTCGATATGGACGACGAAGACCTCATCGAGGTCGAAGATATGGTCGTCACGGTCACCCATGGCGGCTATGTCAAGCGCACACCGCTCTCCACCTACCGTACACAGAACAGGGGCGGAAAGGGCCGCTCCGGCATGTCGATGAAGGACGAGGATTTCATCGTCCGCGTCTTCTCGGCCACGACGCATACGGAAATCCTGTTCTTCTCTTCGGCTGGCATGGTCTACAAGGAGAAGGTGTGGCGCTTGCCTGTTGGCGGGCCGACGTCGCGCGGCAAGGCGCTGGTCAACATCTTCCCGCTGGCGGCGGACGAGCGTATCGAAAGCGTCATGCCGCTTCCGGACAGCGAAGAGGCCGCTGAACATCTTGATGTGATGTTTGCCACGCGCTCAGGCAATGTGCGCCGCAACCGGCTTGCTGATTTCACGCGGGTCAACCGCGCCGGCAAGATCGCCATGAAATTGGACGAGGGTGACGGCATCGTCTCGGTACAGCTCTGTTCGGAAAAGGATGATGTCCTGCTGACCACAGCGCTCGGCCAGGCTATCCGGTTTGAAGTCACCGATGTGCGTGTCTTCGCGGGCCGGGACTCCACCGGCGTGCGTGGCATTCGCCTGGCGGAGGGAGATGAGGTCATCTCCATGGGCATTCTGCGCCATATGGATGTCACGTCCGAAGAGGCGCGCGCCTATCTCAAGCACGCTGCGGCCATGCGGCGCGCGGCCACCGGTGAGGAAGAGGAAATCTCTGACGACGAGGAAGAGGCCGTCGCCGAGGCTGCCCTGTCGGCCGAGCGGATTGCCGAGCTAGGCGCCGCCGAGGAGTTCATCTTCACTGTTGCCGATGATGGCATGGGCAAGCGCTCGTCTGCCTATGACTACCGTGTCACCGGGCGGGGCGGCAAAGGCCTCGTCGCCCAGAATATCTGGGGCCGCGACAAGAAAGGCGGGCCGGTCAAGAAGGTGGCCCAGTCCTTCCCGGTGGGTGATGGGGATGAAGTCATGCTGGTCACCGATGGCGGCCAGCTGATCCGCACGCCGGTTGATCAGATCCGCATTGCAGGCCGCTCGACGGCCGGTGTCTGGGTGCTGCGTACGGGGGACGGCGAACGGGTTGTCTCTGCGGCGCGGCTTGTCGATGACGGCGAAGGCGGTATGGATAAGCCGGAGGGTTGATGGTGCGCTGCGGCGCCCGGCTCCCAGTATAATTAGCGAGAGGAGGCGCCCCCGTGCATCGTATTGGCCTTTACCCCGGCACTTTCGATCCGCCGACAGCCGGCCACATCGACATTTTCAGCCGCGCCATGAAGCTTGTGGACACGCTGATCATCGGTGTGGCCATCAATGAGGCGAAAAAGCCGCTGTTCACGTTGGAAGAGCGCGTCGCGATGGTCGAATATGAGTGCGACAAGCTGAAAGGGCCGGGCCTGGCTGAGATCAAGGTTCAGCCCATGCACGGCCTGCTCATGCACTTTGCCGAGAAGTGCAATGCCAACATCATCGTGCGCGGCCTGCGGGCGGTTCAGGACTTCGAATATGAGTTCCAGATGACGGCGATGAACGAGCAACTGAATCCGAACATTGAAACCGTCTTCTTGATGGCCGATGTTCGTCACCAGGCGGTGGCTTCGCGGCTGGTCAAGGAAATCGCGAGCCTCGGCGGCGATATCACGCCGTTCGTTACCCCGTCGGTGAAAAAGGCTCTGCTGGAGAAGTATAAGCAATGAAGATACGTGGCTTTGCAGCGGCGCTGGCTCTGGCGGGACTGTTCCTGCCGGCCTGCGCGGAAACGGTCGATGGCGCCTGGTCGTTCGAAGTGCCGGAAGATGTCGCTGCCAGCCCCGATTGGCGCCCGGTGGATCCGGAGCGGCTGTTCATCTTCGACACGACCAAAGGCCGCATCCTGATCGAGGCGTTTCCCGAAGCGGCGCCGAACCATGTAGCGCATTTCTCAGCGATCACCCGTTCGGGTGATTATGACGGCACGAGCTTCCATCGCGTGATCGACACTTTCATGGCGCAGGGCGGCGATATCTTTGCGCTGAAGGGCAGGGAGTCCGGAGAGCCGAACGTCAAGGGCGAGTTCACCTTCCGGCGCGATGTGGCGAAGATGCCGCTGGAGGCGACCATTGGCCCGGAAGACAGTGCCAAGCATGGCTATTACCGCGGCGTGCCGATCCAGACGCAGCCCTCCTTTTTTGCTGAAATGTCGGTGGACGGACTGGTCGAAAGCTCGATCCCCCACTGCGCCAGCATCGTCTCCACCGCCCGGACGAGCGATCCGGATTCGGCCAATGGCCAGTTTTTCTTAATGCGCGGATACTCCCCGCACCTGGACCGCCTCTATTCCTCATGGGGCCGCGTGATTGAGGGGCAGGACGTGGTGATGTCCATCAAGACGGGCTCTGAGCAGAATAATGGCGCGGTGACCAATCCTGATATCCTGAAGTCTGCGAAGATCGCGGCTGATCTTCCGGAGGCAGAGCGTCCGAAAGCCTATGTGCTGCGGACCGACACGGATACCTTCCGCGCGGCGCTGGAGGCAAAGGGCGAAGTCAATATCTGCGAGCTTGCCCCGGTTCCGGCCGTCATTCTGGAATAGAGGGCGCGCGCCGGCCGGTTCGGTCAAAGCCATCATGGACCTCTCCGTATTTCAGTTCGAACTCCCGGAGGAGCTGATCGCTCTGCGGCCTGTTGAGCCGCAAGATGCCGCGCGCCTGCTCGTCGTGCATGGTGACGGGCGTCTCGAAGATGCCACCGTTCGTGATCTGCCGAAGTATCTGAAATCTGGTGACTTGCTAGTCTTTAATGACACGCGCGTCTTGCCCGCTGCCCTCAAGGGCATCCGGCCGGCCCGCGATGGGGCGAGCCGCGATGTGGAGGTGGATGTCAATCTCGTCGAGCGGCAGGGCGATTGCGTCTGGCTGGCGCTTGCCCGGCCGGGCCGCCGCCTCAAGGAGGGCGACGAGATCCATTTCGCCGAAGGCTTTACCGCCACGATCGGCGCGCGCCGCGAAGGCGGGGAAATCCTCCTGAACTTCAATTGCGAGGGCGAGGCGATGATCGCCGCGCTGGAGGCGCATGGCGCTATGCCGTTGCCACCCTACATCGCCCGCCGCCGCTCGGCGGATGCGAAGGACCGGGAAACTTACCAGACCCGCTTTGCCGGAGAAGAGGCTGCCAGCGTTGCCGCGCCCACAGCCGGCCTGCACTTTACCCCCCGCCTCCTGGCTGAAGTTGAGGCTGCCGGTCTAATGCGTGAAACCGTGCGCCTGCATGTGGGGCTCGGCACGTTCAAGCCGCTTGAAGAAAAGCACCTCGCCGAAAACCGTCTGCATGAGGAATGGCGCCGGGTTACGCCGGAGGTGGCAGACCGCCTCAATGCTGCCCGCGCGGCGGGGGCCCGCATTGTTCCTGTAGGCACCACCGCCATGCGCACGCTGGAAAGCTGCGCAGGCGAAGACGGCCTGATCCACGCTGCCACCGGCCCGACCGACATTTTCCTCAAACCCGGCGATGCCATCCGCGCGACTGATGCGCTGATGACCAATTTTCACCTGCCGGGCTCCAGCCTGTTCATGCTTGTTTGTGCCCTGATGGGAACGGACATCATGCGCGCTGCCTATGCGCACGCTATCTCAGAAAAGTATCGCTTCTATTCTTATGGGGATGCGTGCCTGCTGCTGCCGTAAAGGGCGCCGGTATCAGCCCGCCTTGCGCTTTCCGAAACCGAACAGACCGGCGAACAACTCTGCCCACCAACGGCGCCAGCGCCAGGAGCGGCGCAGCTTGGCATTGCGCGGCGCGTCCAGCTCTCCGCGCGGAATGAGGATGTCATTCATCTTCGGCTGATAGCGGCGGATCAGGTCCTCTTCAATCCGTGCACGGTCGGTTGCATTGCGCACCACCAGCACATGCCGCTCGGTCGCCCCGCGTTTCCACCAGGCTTCCCACCAGCGCTCATGCCCGTAGAGGCGCGACCTGAAGCTCGTGGCCTTGCCGATATAGAGCGGGAACAGGAAGAAGGCGAAGCGGCGCACGACAAAAATGTAAATCCCGCCGCCCTCTGGAATCCCCTTGCGCGTCAGCGTGATCTTGAATCGGTAGGCCTGGCCGCTTTCGCCATACCAGGTGTGCCAGCCGAAAAGAAACCAGTTGAGAAGAAACATCTGTGGCGCGTCCCCATGAGAGCCAATCCGGGAAACTCTTCGGTGCCGGTTAACAGTGTCTTAAAAGGGCCTTTACCGGGGCAAAGCTCTGGCGATGCACCGGGCACGGACCAAGCCGCGCCAGCGCCTCGGCATGGGCGGCGGTGCCATAGCCCTTGTGCCCGGAAAACCCATAGCCTGGGTATGTATTGCAGAGCGAGGTCATCTGCGCGTCCCGGTGGGTCTTGGCCAGGATCGAGGCGGCGGAGATCGAGGGTTCCGTCAGATCGCCCTTGATGATGGCGCGCGCAGGGGCCGGTAGGTCTGCCGGCAGGGCATTGCCATCAATCAGGATCATTGCCCCTGCGCTTGCCGTTTGCGCGAACACGCCGGCAATCGCGCGCTGCATGGCGAGGAATGTTGCCTGCCGGATGTTCAGCGTGTCGATTTCCCCAACGCTGGCCTCTGCCACGCTCCAGGCCAGCGCCCGCTCCCGGATCAGCGGGGCAAGCCGGTCGCGAGCCTTCTCCGAAAGCTTCTTGGAATCGGTCAGCCCGGCCACCGGCCGGGCCGGATCAAGGATCACCGCCGCAGCGGTCACAGGCCCGGCCCAGGGGCCCCGGCCAGCCTCGTCCACGCCGATGATCAGGGAGAAACTGCTCATCCCACCATCACAGCAGGAGTCGCGGCGCCCTGCCAAGATCGCTGCTGTTGACGCCTGCGCGCCAGCCGCTTACCCCCAAACTCATGTGCCGCGCCAAACCCCTGTTCCAGCAACAGACCCGCCAGCAATCGCTGGCGGCGCGCGGCCGTCTGCAGGAAGGTCAGGCCGGGTAAAGCCCGCTCCACCCCTTGCTGAACGTCGCGCCCGCCCGGTTTCCCGTGGCGGGTTTTTTCTTATCTGGAACAAGGAATTGCAGCCAATGTCTTACACATCGGATGAAGAGATAGAGGCCATCAGCCGGGCATTGCTCGCGCGCACGCTGCCCAAGGCCGAATGGACCCACAGCGCCCATTTCGCCGCCGCCGTCTGGATGCTTGCCCGCCATGGCGAAGCGGCGCTGCGGGAAACCCGCGCGGCGATCTTCGCCTATAATGAGGCCACCGGCACGCCCAACACAGATAAGTCCGGCTACCATGAGACCATTACGGCGGCCTCTCTGGCGATGGCAAAGGCGTACCGGCGCGATCATCCCGGCGCGCCGATGTTTGAACAGGTCAATGGCCTCCTGGCCGGGCCTTGTGGCCGGTCAGACTGGGTCTTTGCATATTGGAGCCGGGAGCGCCTCTTCACCGTGGAGGCCCGCCGAGGCTGGGTTCCGCCTGATCTCCAACCCCTGCCGGCTTGAGCCCGGCGCACATTTTGGCTTCGCGCTGGGGAAGGGCTGGCCATTGCAGCTGGCCTTGGCCAGCATGGGCCAGAAAAGTGGAGGAATACATGGATCTCGGCCTCACCGATAAAATCGTTTTCATCGCGGGCGCCAGCCGGGGCATCGGCCATGGCATCGCCAAGAGCCTGCTGGAAGAAGGGGCCAAGGTCGCGCTTACCGCGCGCGGCGCCGAAGCGCTGGAGGCGACCCGCAAGGAGTTTGCCGCCGCCTATGGCGAGGGGAAGGTGTGGTCCTTCGCCGGTGATCTGACGCAATCAGAAGGCATCAATGCTGCCGTTGAGGCGTGTGAGAAAGCGTTCGGCCCCATTCGCGGCGCGGTGGCCAATGTGGGCCTCTCGCCGTCTCCGCTCGGGCTCGATGTCAGCGATGAGGAATGGCAGGGCGGCCTCGATCAGAATCTCAACTCCGCCTTCCGGCTTGCCCGCGCGGCCATCCCGCGCATCTCCGACAACGGCGGTGGCAGCTTCCTGTTCATATCCTCGATTGCCGGCCTCGCCTCGCTCGGCTCGCCGCTGATCTATGGCGCCACCAAGGCGGCGGTGAACCATCTTTCCACATCTATCGCCCGCTTCTCGGGCAAAACAAATGTCCGTGTAAATACGATTGCGCCCGGCAACATCATCTTTCCCGGCAGTACGTGGGAGAAAAATGCGACCGGCCCGCGCGCAGAGGCTTGGGCAAAATGGATCAAGCGGGAAGTACCGCTCAATCGCTTCGGCACGCCGCAGGAAATTGGCGACACGGCCGCGTTTCTCCTTTCTGAACGGGCAAGTTTCATCAATGGCGCGGTGGTCGCCGTCGATGGCGGCCAGACACGCTGACGGGGTTTGCCGGTAATCTTTCCGGCTAGAGGTGCTGCAGTTAAACGACGCGCCCTTTCAGCGAGCGCAACCAGGGCACCAGCGCGGCATTTACCTCGGCTGGGCGCTCCTGCTGAGTCCAGTGGCCACAGCCGGGCAGCACCTCAGCCACTTCCAGACTGGGCACAAAACTCCGCATACGCCCGATCGGGTCGTCGATCATGCCGAAGCCGGAATAGGCCGGGTCCTTGTCGCCCGCGATGAACAGGGCTGGCTGCTCGATCTTCCGCTCCTTGTAGGGCTGCAGGAATTGCCAGTCTCGCGTATGGTTGCGGTAGCGGGAGAGGGGGCCGAAAAATCCGGAGCTTTCAAACTCGCGCGTATAGTAATCAAGGTCTGTGTCGCTCATCCAGGCGCCGATGGTTTCGGGCGGATGGAGACCATCCAGCAGCGGAAAATCCGAAGGCTGGTCGACCGGGAAGTCGCCCCGTTTCGCCTCGCCGGAGATGGCGTGGTAAAAGCCTTTGAGGAACCGGCGCGGCTCTGCCTCGAAGGCAGCTTCCGCCCGGCCGGGTTCACGGAAATAGGACTGGTAGAAGAATTTGTTCTTATCGTCCCAAACCTGCTTGATGACGAGATCGAACGAAACCTGCGGCACTCCGAAATAGGGCACAGACATCGCCGCCACCGCCGCGATGCGATCTGGATGGATCAGGGACGTGTTCCACACCTGCGGCGCGCCCCAATCATGCCCGATCAGCACAAATGGCGCGTCCGGCGACAGCGCCTTGCCGACACCCAGAATATCCCCGATCAGCGCTTCCATCCGGTAATCAGGCACCGTGCCGGGCTTTGAGGAGCCGCCATAGCCGCGCACATCTATTGCCGCTGCCGTAAAGCCTGCCCCGGCAACCGGCCCCATCTGATGGCGCCAGGAATACCAGCTTTCGGGAAAGCCATGCACCATCAGGGCCAGCGGGCCCGAGCCTTCGATGGCCACACGGATCTGCGCCTCGCCCGCATCAATTACCTTAAATTCCGGCATGGCTGTTCCTCCCTTCATCGCGCGCAACGCTGCGACAGGGCAGGCTGTCTGGCAAGCATCACCCTCGCGTCACCTCTTGCCAGAAAGACTCAAGAGAGGTCTTCTCAGGCGCTGAACACTGACGAGAAGGGCCGCTGACATGCTTGAATTGATGATGACGCCCGTGTTCTGGGGCTCGTTGGCGACGCTCACATTCCTTGAGATCATTCTGGGCATCGACAATCTGCTCTTCGTCTCGATTGCAACCGGAAAGCTCGAGGGCGAGCAGAAGGCGCGGGCCCAGCGGATCGGCATCTGGGGCGCCATGCTGCTCCGCATCCTGATGCTGGGGCTGATCTTCTGGATCATCCAGCTTGAAAGCCACGCCCTGTTCCATGTGTCGCCCGATCTCGCCCTGATCCTCGCGGGCGGAGACAAGCTGGTGGCCGAACATATCGGCGAGGTGACGATGAAGGATGTGATCCTCCTCGCGGGTGGCCTCTTCCTTCTGTGGAAAGGGACGCAGGAAATCCATGGCGCAGTGGAAGGCAAGGGGCATGAAGAGGCCGCCGCCAAATCCACCTTCAATGCCGTCATTGTTCAGCTGTTTGTCATCAACATCGTCTTCTCGCTGGACTCGGTCATCACCGCCATCGGCATGACCGATGTGCTCGCTATCATGATCGTGGCTGTTGTGCTGTCGACGCTGGTCATGGCTGTGGCGGCCACACCGCTGTCAAACTTCATTGCGCGCCATCCCACCACCAAGATGCTGGCCCTCGCCTTCATCCTGCTGGTCGGTGTGGCGCTCGTCGCCGACGGGCTCGGCTTCCATATTCCACGCGGCTATCTCTACTTCGCCATTGCCTTCTCTCTGGGGGTAGAGCTGCTCAATATCCGGGCCAGCCGGAACGCCGCAAAACCGGGAGGACACTGAATGACAGAACATCACATCAAGCTGACGAAAGAAGATGACGGCATCGCCGTCCTGACCATCGACCGGCCCGAGAAGCGCGGCGCGATGACCTTCGCGATGCTCTATGCCTTTATCGAAAAGGTGAGGGAGGTGTCTGCCGATGATGATGTCCGTGTCCTGATCGTCACCGGATCGGGCGGCAGCTTCTGCGCCGGGACCGACCTTGCCGATCTCTCGACCAAGCCCGGCGAAACGCGCGGCGTGCGCGGCGAGGCGCATGAGGGGGATGTGTGGTGGCCGCTCGTCTCCTGCCCAAAGCCGGTGATTGGGGCGATTGACGGCAATGCCGTCGGCATGGGCGCGGAATTTTCCAGCCAGTGCGATGTGCGCATCATCACGCCGCGCACACGCTTTGCCTGGAACTTCGCGCATCGCGGCCTTGTGCCCGATACCGGCGCCGGCAGCTGGCTGCTGCCCCGGATCATCGGGCCGAGCCGCGCATTGCGGCTGCTTTACTCTGGCGCCTTCCTCGAAGCCGAGGAAGCCCTCGCCATCGGCTATGCCAATGCGATTGCCGAGCCGGATGCCTTGCTGGACGCCGCCCGCGCGGAGGCCCGGCGCTATCTGGCCTCTTCACCCTTCTCCATCCGCCGGATGAAGGAGCTGGTCTGGAAGGGCCTTGAGCGCGACGTGGCCGATCACATGCAGGCGCATGTCACGGCGCTCTCAGCCTGCTTCAAATCTGCCGACCACAAGGAAGGCGTTGCTTCCTTCCTCGAGAAACGGCCGGCAAAATTTACGGGGAAGTGATGACGGACGATATGGTGGTGATCCCGTTGCCAATCGAGACGGGCGGTGTGACCTTTGCTGTTGCCCGTCTCATCTCCCTCGACGGAGAGCCGTATGCTGAAGCGATTTATCCGATACCCGGAACGGTTTTCTCGCCCCCTCGCCGTATAGCGCTGTCGCGATACGGGCTTGCGCGAATCCGTCCCGGCAATGCAGAGCGGCCAGACCTATACCTCTATGAAGGCATGATCCTGCCACCACCGCCCGCGTCCCACAATTAGGATGCCGCGCGCAAGGGCAGTCTTACCCCATCACGAAGGCATTGAGCTTGTTGCCGTCGAGATCGCGGAAATAGCCGGCATAGAAGGTGTCGCCGCGCGGGCCGGGCGGGCCTTCGCAGGTGCCGCCCTGGCTGAGCGCGATGGCGTGCAGCCGGTCCACCTGCGCCTTGTCCTTCGCCTGGAGAGCAACCATCACGCCGTTGCCAACACTCATCTTGTTACCATCATGAGGATAGCAGATACCAATGTCGGCAGGCCCATCGGGCGTGCCCCAGGCAATGAAGGTGTCGGTGGAGAACATGCGGGGCGTGCCGAGTTCATCCGCAATGGCGTCATAGAATTTCGCTGCCCGGTTCAAGTCGGTGACGCCGAGGGTTACATAGCCGATCATCTTGTCCTCCTTCGATCAGGATTCGAACATAACATGAACAAAATCGCCTGTCGAGCGCAGGCTTCGAAAATTGACGCGAAGGGGCATATGCGCTTCATAGCGGGCACAAGAGGAGACACCCCATGACGCAGACCGCCCCCTATGCCATCCGTATACAGAAAACTGGTGGGCCGGAGGTGCTTGAGGTTCAGGCAATGGAGCCGCGCGCGCCAGGCGCGGGTGAAGCGCTTGTGCACCAGACGGCCGTCGGCCTCAACTTCATCGACACCTATCACCGCTCGGGTCTCTATCCGCTGAAGCTGCCGGTGACGCTTGGTTCGGAAGCCGCCGGTGTAATCGAGGCGGTAGGTGAGGGGGTGAGCGATGTGAAACCGGGTGACCGGGTGGCCTACCTGGCTGGCGGCACTTATGCGACGCACTATACCGGCCCGGCGGCGGGCCTCGTCAAACTCCCCGATTTCGTCAGCGATGAAGAGGGCGCGGCCATCATGCTGAAGGGCCTGACGGCCTGGATGTTGCTGTTCGAAATCCGTCCAGTGAAGCCGGGAGACACGGTGTTGATCTGGGCGCCGGTCGGCGGGGTCGGCTCGATCCTCACGCCCTGGGCCGCGCATCTCGGCGCCCGGGTGATTGGTGTAACCTCCAGCGAGGAAAAGGCCGCCAAGGCCAAGGCGCTCGGGGCGGCGGAAGTCGTTGTGGGATATGACGGCGTGGCCGCAAAAGTGCGTGAACTGAATGGTGGCAAGGGCGTCGATATTGCGTTCGACAGCGTAGGCCGGATTTCGGCCGAAGCCTCGCTCGGCAGTCTGAAACCCCGCGGTTGGTTCATCACCTATGGCAACGCCTCCGGCCCGGTTGATCCGATCCCGCCCTCGCGCCTCGCGCAAGGGGGCAGCCTCGTGATGACGCGCCCCGGCGTGTTCAATTTCATCCAGGCGCCCGGTGCGCTGGCACGCGGGGCAGGCTTGGTGTTCGATGCGCTGAAAGCCGGCGTGTTCAAGGCGGATATCGGCCTGCCGAGGCCCACAAGGCGCTTGAAAGCGGCAAGACGACCGGCGCGACGATCCTCCAGCCTTGAGGCACATTTCCTCGCATCCTCCCCGCAACATGCCCATATAAGGTCAAGCAGTCACGGAGCCTGGCCAGTTATGGACCTTTCAGCCCTTATCGCCCTCGGCGTTTTCATTGTTTTGAACGTGCTCGCGGCTTCCAGCGGCGCCGTCTTCCGGCCCGGTGAATGGTATGAGCAGCTCGCCAAGCCGGGCTGGACGCCGCCCAACTGGGCGTTTCCCGTGGTGTGGTCGGCGCTGTTTCTAATGAATGCGGTTGCCGGTTGGCTCGTCTGGCAGGCGGCTGGCATGGCTGCGGGCCGGATGGATCTGGGCCTTGTCAATGTGGCGCTTCTCTGGCTTTCGATTGTGGCGGTCGCCGTCCTGTTCTGGCCCGACAGCCCGGTCGCGGCGGTACTTCAGCTGCCCTATCTCCTCTGGGTAACCATCGCGACAGCGCTGAACTTCACCGTGCTGCGCATGAACCCGGGCAAAGTCCGTCCAGCCTGATCCCGTCCTCCATTCCGCCGCAATCAGCACGCACAGATTGCGGCGTGAACGGAGGAGGACTCGGTCAATGAAGGTGCGAATTGCCGGGCTGGCATGGCTG
The DNA here is from genome assembly GCF_002282565.1 of Hyphomonas sp. 34-62-18. Taxonomy (GTDB): domain Bacteria; phylum Pseudomonadota; class Alphaproteobacteria; order Caulobacterales; family Hyphomonadaceae; genus Hyphomonas. Next base: position 8,096 of record NZ_NCJT01000054.1, on the reverse strand, counting down.
GCCCTCGCGGCGTGCGCGCAGGGTGGCCATGGGCCACAGACCATGACCGAAATTCATCAGACCCATGACTGGCAGTATGGCATGGGCGATGATCTCGCCGCGGCGCTGGAGCGGGATTTCGCCCGCCGTGCCCGCCAACAGGGACGGGCCGCAACTCTGGCAGAGCTGCAGGCGGCGGGATATGCGTGCAGCTATGGGGAGGGCCATGAGGATTATCCTGAGCCTGCCGCTGTCTGCACCCGCAGCTTCGCGAGGCGTGCCTGCCAGATGGACTGGGAGGTAAGCCTCACCAGCGACCCCGCCCAGCCAGACAGTGTTGACTGGACAGACACTGCCTTCCGGCGCGACTGTGTGGGAACGGCGGATGACTGGCCGGAGCCGATAACATCCGAAATCGACAGCCAGCGTGCCCCAGCCGCTCCGCCGGACGCGTCCTAGTCCCCCCAACTCCGGGGTGTTGACGAACCCTGCCGCGCTCATCACTCATGGCAGGCTGGGCGCCCCGCCGGTCCATCAAGGAAATTCCCGAATGCCGCTGTTTCGAGCATTTCTGCTGCTGCTGATCTTCGCCGCCTACAATGCCGGCGTGGACGCGGCGCGCCGGGCAGGGGTGCAGTCGTCGCTGAACATGGTGGGAGTGCGCACATATGATGCAACCGGCAACTATACCGGTATACGGACGATGAGCCAGACACAGGCCGAAATCACCGGGGCGCGGCCGCAATGACCGGTTCAAGACAATTGGAAGGGAGAAGCGCGATGCGTCACGGGTTGGTTACAATAGCATTGTTCTGTCTCGGCCCTTTGCTGCTTCCCGCCCATGCGCGGGAGACGCCGCCTCCGGTACCACCTGCGCTCGCCGAAGCGATGAAGTATTTCAATGTGGTTCTGCTGGCCGATCCTGAGTCGGGCCGCCTGTCAGTTGAAGTCCGCCGGGATGCGGATGGCACGAACCAGCGCGAAGTGATCGTCGCCTATATCGACGCTGAAGACGCCCGCAACCAACTGGCCGCCAGCGGAGCGCCAGCCGCCCTGGAAGGCCGCCCTGTCAACGCCGCAGAGCTGATCACCAATACCGGCGGCGATGTTATCTGGCGGGGGACTTCGGCGAATACCGAGCTTACCGCATCCGGCGAGGTGACTGTCATTGGCTATCACATTCACAACGAGCTGGACCAGTCTCTGACCCAAAACGTCGACGGCAAGGCGAAAACGCTTGTCTACATGGACAAGGAAACGGCGCTGAAAGCACAAGAGGCTTTCGAAGCGAAACTGGCGGCTGCCGGCAATCCGGTGAAGCTGATCGTCTCACCTGCCGACGCGCTGGACCTTATCGAGCAGGTTCGCACCGGCGCCCGGAACGATCTGGTATTCGTTTCCGCAAGATCAACCGATCGCTGGCTTGAGCAGTGGGACGCCGGCGCCCGCCTGATCTCCGACTACAAGGACGAATCCCAGGAAGCAATCGAGGCGCTGGCCGATGCTCTGTTTCAATAGCGTGCAGGCCACGGCACTCACCCGGCCAGCGGTACAAGGAGCACAATAATGACGTATACGAACCTCCTGCGCCAGGGCGTCCGCGTCTCCCGCGGCGTCGGGCGCAACTTCCTGTCGGGTGTGATCCTCACCTTTGCATTTTTCTTCAACGCAGCGCACGCATGGGCTGAAGAAACCGCGCCGGATGCGAATGCCATCATCGCCGAATTACAGGCCGCGATGGCGTCTTTCTCGGTCATCGTGCCAGTGGACACGGCCACGGGCGAGCCGCGCCTCGCCCAGACGGAAGGCGGCGGCGTGACGGTCACTCGGCCCTTTGCCTATCTGGACATCGACGCCGCCTATATCGATGCGCTGCGCGCCGGGGTTACCGAAACAACCGAGGCCAGGATCGTCAGCGCGGTGGATCTGATCCTCTCCGGCGAGGATCATGTCTGGCTGACATCGGAACGCCAGGCAGAGCAGGCAGGCACACCGCAAGACGCGCCGCCAGTATTCCTTGTGCAGTTTGCATCTGGAGAGAGCGTGAACATTGATGCAGGCGGGGTCTTCCGCACACCGCTTTTCGTCCGCCATGAAGATGCTGAGGCGCTTGCCCAGCGGGCAAAGGCCAGCTTGCAGCAAGCCGGTGACAGCGAAGAGATTTCAATTGTGCCCACCTCGTTTCTCAGCGTGGTGCAGGGCGTGTTGTCAGGTGAGTATACCGGTCTCTATTTCGTTTCTCCCAAGGCCAACCGCAACTGGTTGCGCCAGGTGGAAGCAGGCGAGAAGCTGCTCAGCCGTTATGAGACCGAGGCGGATCTTGCCGCGCGCGAACTCTATGAAGAGTGAGCTAGCTTTACGCGCCGCTCCGTATCAATGAAAATGTCCTTTCCCGGACGGCGGTAGCCTGACAGCATTCGCCGGGTAATGCGTTCGTAATGTTGAATGAAGCGTGCAATCCAGGCCGGGCGGCTCTCCGGCATGGCTTCTCCCCGTGCGCGCCAGAGGGCGGCCTCTTGCTCCAGGCGCCAGTCAAGCACCGTCTCAAAGCCGGGCGCCAGGATATGGCAAAAGCTGTCGGCCTGGTCCCACAGCGCGGCATAGGGCTCCGCAAGGGCTTCCTCCTGATACCTCCGCCAAGCGCCGGAAGTGTCCTCCGCCTCCACGGCGTTCAAGGGCGGGGCATCCGGCGCGCCGGCATCCGGCAGGGCGCCCATCAGCCAGCCTTCGATCACGATGGCCGCCGGGCGCCCTGAGAAGCGTCGCCAGCTCTCCTTCGGCGCGCGGTCATCAGAGAGCTTGTCGAAGACCGGGATATTAATGTCAGACCCGCTTGCGGCTGTCCGCAGCCGGTCAACGGTGTCACGCAACAGCGCCAGATCATGTGTACCCGGCGGGCCCCGCGTCAGCAGCAGCGGGCTGACGCGGCGGGCAAGTGTCTTGCGCTCGCCCTGTGTCAGGTAAAAGTCATCAATGCTCGCCCCAGCGACCGGCACGTCGAGTATTCCGAGGGCCTGCCACAGCGCGGTGGATTTGCCGGAGCCTTGTGCGCCAGAGAGGAGAAGCAGCGGAACATGCCCCGGCGCAGCGGCTGCAATCGCCCGGCGGATCCAGGCTGCGACGAGCGGCGCAGCCTCGCTTGTTGGCGGCGTGTCCTGAAAGGCAGCGTCAGACATTCAATTAGGCTCGGGCTGGCAGCTTGAGCCGGCGCGCGGTGATTTCCGGTGTGGAAAAGCAGCGTGCCGCCGCGTGCATCAGCGCTTGGGCGCCAGCCTCTGGGAGGCAGCCTCCGCATCCCAGTAGGCTTCCTGCAGATCAACACTCCAATAGCGCAGGGCGCCCAGTGGAATTTTGCGGCCAGTGACGGCGCAGGTGACGTAACTTCCGGCAGAGACCTGCTCGAAGTCATTGTCACCATAGATCAGGCGAGCTTCGCCGCCATCGGAACCGGGTCGTGTAAGCATGGCGGCACCTTGCCTGAAAAAGGGGGGCAAGGAAAGTCAGCCTGTTCACAAGTTTCTGCTTTGTTCTAGAGAACAAACATGGTACATCCGCGATTGAGATGGCAATCGGGGGCCTTGCCAAACGGGCCCTCATGGTAGACCAAAGGAGACGACTCGTGACCAAACCCGCTCTCACTCTCGTGGACAAGGAATCCGGCGTGGATAAGCAGAAGGCCCTTGAAACTGCGCTCAGCAATATTGAGCGGTCCTTTGGCAAAGGCTCGGTCATGCGCCTGGGCGACAAGAAAGCCCTGGATATCGAGGCGGTGTCGACCGGCTCGCTCGGGCTCGACATTGCGCTCGGCATCGGCGGCCTGCCGAAAGGCCGCATCATTGAGATTTTCGGGCCGGAAAGCTCGGGCAAAACGACGCTGTCGCTGCACTGTGTGGCCGAAGCCCAGAAGAATGGCGGCGTTTGCGCCTTCATCGATGCCGAACATGCCCTCGATCCGGTCTATGCGGCCAAGCTTGGCGTGGATCTGGATGATCTCCTGGTGTCGCAGCCCGATACGGGCGAGCAGGCGCTCGAGATTGCCGATACGCTGGTGCGCTCGGGTGCGGTAGACCTTCTGGTCATCGACTCCGTGGCGGCGCTCACCCCGCGCGCCGAGATTGAAGGTGAGATGGGCGACCAGCTGCCGGGCCTGCAGGCCCGTCTGATGAGCCAGGCGCTGCGCAAGCTGACCGGCTCGATCTCCAAGTCGAAATGCATGGTCATTTTCATCAACCAGATCCGGATGAAGATCGGCGTCATGTTCGGTAACCCGGAGACGACGACGGGCGGTAACGCCTTGAAATTCTACGCATCTGTTCGTCTCGACATCCGCCGTATCGGCCAGATCAAGGACCGCGAGGAAATCGTCGGCAACCAGACCCGCGTCAAAGTGGTCAAGAACAAGGTGGCGCCGCCCTTCCGGCAGGTCGAGTTTGATATCATTTACGGGGAAGGTATCTCCAAGACGGGCGAGCTGATCGATCTCGGCGTCAAGGCGAATGTCGTGGAAAAATCAGGCTCCTGGTTCTCCTATAATGGGGAGCGTATTGGCCAGGGCCGGGAAAAGGCGCGGCAATTCCTCAAGGATAATCCGGCGATGGCCAACGAGATCGAAGATGCCGTCCGCCGCAATGCAGGGCTTCTGGCCGAGGAACTTCTCTCGGCCGGCATGGCAGCCGAGGATGGCGACGAAGACGAAGCCGCCGAAGGCTGACATGACAAGGCTTCCGGTCGTCTATCTGATCTCCTGACCGGAAGATTCCCCCCTTTGCGGTACGCCTGAGCTTGGCGGGCCGCAAAGGGGCCTTTATATCGCCGGTGTAATCATGTGCCGGTTTCCTGTCTGATTCCGGCATATCCTCTTGTTGAACCGGTAAGGGCCAGAAACGACACATGAACGGCGTCAATGATATCCGGGAAACTTTCCTCGGCTTTTTCGAGAAAAACGGGCATGCCCGGCGCCCCTCTGCGCCGCTGGTGCCGCAGAACGATCCCACGCTCCTGTTCGTCAATGCGGGCATGGTGCCCTTCAAGAATATCTTCACCGGCGCCGAGAAGCCGTTCGCGCCCCGCGCGACCACCTCGCAGAAATGCGTCCGCGCCGGCGGCAAGCATAACGACCTCGACAATGTCGGTTACACCGCCCGCCACCACACCTTCTTCGAGATGCTGGGGAACTTTTCCTTCGGCGATTATTTCAAGGATGACGCCATCGCGCTCGCCTGGCAGCTGGTGACCAAGGAGTATGGTCTTGATCCCAAGCGCTTGCTCGTCACCGTCTATGCCGAGGACGAGGAGGCCGCTTCCATCTGGAAGAAAGTGGCGGGATTTGATGATTCCAAGATCATCCGCATCGCCACCAGCGATAATTTCTGGTCGATGGGCGATACCGGCCCCTGCGGTCCCTGTTCGGAAATCTTCTTCGATCATGGCGACAAGGTCTGGGGTGGCCCGCCCGGCAGCGCCGAGCAGGATGGTGACCGGTTCATCGAGATCTGGAACCTCGTCTTCATGCAGTTCGAACAGCATGAAGGCGGCGCGCGCACCAATCTGCCCAAGCCTTCCATCGATACCGGTATGGGGCTCGAGCGGGTCGCGGCCGTCCTGCAGGGCGTTCACAACAATTATGACATCGATCTCTTCAGGGCGTTGATCGCGGCCGAGGAAGAGGTTTATGGTCAGGCCGCTGCCGGCGACAAGACCGCGTCCTTCCGCGTCATCGCCGACCATCTGCGCACGTCCGCTTTCCTTGTGGCCGATGGCGTGCTGCCGTCGAATGAGGGCCGGGGCTATGTGCTGCGCCGGATCATGCGCCGCGCCATGCGCCATGGCCACATGCTCGGCGCGCGCGAGCCGCTGATGCATAAGCTTGTGCCCGCGCTGATCGCGCAAATGGGCAAGGCCTATCCAGAGCTTGGCCGCGCCAAGGTCGCCATTGAAGCGGCCATCGAGCAGGAAGAAGCCCGGTTCCAGCGCACGCTGGGCAATGGCCTCAGCCTGTTGGACAAGGCTGTTTCCGAACTCGCCCCTGGGGCGGCGCTCCCCGGCGAGGTGGCGTTCCGCCTTTCGGATACCTATGGTTTCCCGCTGGATCTGACGCAGGACATCCTGCGCGGTCGCGGCCTTGAGGTGGATGTGGCCGGCTTTGAAACTGCGCTGGACGCCCAGCGCGAGACAAGCCGCGCGGGCGGTTTCTCTTCCGGTGATCAGGCAACGGATGACATCTGGTTCTCCGTACGCGACGGCAAGGGCGCCACGAAGTTCACGGGCTATTCGGGAACGGCCGACGAGGGCAAACTCGTGGCGATCGCCACGGGCGGCGCGCTGACCGAGACACTGGCGGCTGGCCCTGCCGAACTCGTGTTCGACACGACGCCCTTCTACGCCGAATCCGGCGGTCAGGCGGGTGACCATGGCGAGATCGTCTTCGAAGGCGGCGCGCGCTTTGTCGTGCGCGATGTTCAAAAACGCGCCGGCGACCTGCATGTGCATATCGGAGAGCTGGTCTCAGGCTCGGTCAAGACCGGCGCCAAGGCCCAGATGACGGTCAATGCGGCCCGCCGCAAGGCGATCATGGCCAACCACTCGGCGACCCATCTGATGCATGCCGCGCTTCGCAAGGTGCTGGGCCAGCATGTGACGCAGAAGGGCTCCCTTGTGGAGGCAGACCGCCTGCGCTTTGACTTCTCGCATGGCGCGCCGGTTTCTGCCGCGCAGCTTGAGGCCATCGAAGACGAGGTCAACGCTCAGATCCGCGCCAATATTGAAACCGGCATCAAGGTGACAACGCCCGAAAAGGCGATTGAGGCGGGCGCGCTGGCCCTCTTTGGTGAGAAATATGGCGATGAAGTCCGTGTGCTGTCGATGGGCGAGCCGGGCGATGGCGAGCGTCCTTACTCGGTGGAGCTCTGCGGCGGCACGCATGTCTCCCGCTCGGGCGATATTGCCGTCTTCACGATCCTGTCGGAAAGTGGTGTCTCTGCCGGTATCCGCCGGATCGAGGCAGCCACCGGCGCTGAAGCGCTCGCCTATCTCAAAGGCCGCGCGCAGATTGCCGCCGATGTTGCCGAAAGCCTGAAAGTTCCGCTCAAGGATCTTCCGCGCCGCGTCGCTTCGCTCACCGAGGAGCGCCGCAATCTCGAGCGCGAGCTCAGCGAGGCCAAGCGCAAGCTCGCCATGGGTGGCGGCGGCGGCGCGCCGGCAGGCCCCGAAGTGATCAATGGCGTAAACCTTATTGCCCGCGTCGCCGAAGGCGTTGGCGGCAAGGAGCTGCGCGCGCTCGTCGATGAGGCCAAGTCGAAAATCGGCTCCGGCGTCGTGATTTTTGTCGGCACCGACGGCGGCAAGGCCGGCGTTGCCGTGGGCGTCACCAAGGATTTGACGGAGAAGTTCTCCGCTGTTGAACTGGTGAAAGTTGCCGCCGCCGCCATTGGCGGACAAGGTGGCGGCGGGCGTCCCGATATGGCCCAGGCGGGCGGCCCGGATGCCGACAAGGCCAATGACGCCCTCGAAGCGGTTCGCGCTGCGCTGAAGGGCTGATCCGTCACGCCAAGAGGCAGATCCCTAATCAGGAGCGGCAGGGGCAATGTCCCTGCCGCTCTTTTTTATGTGCTATCTCTTGAATGACGCCAATAACGTAATAAATAAAGTTACATGAAAAGAGACAGCCGCCTTTCCTCCGTGCTCCATGCCCTGCTGCATATGGCGGAGCAGGATCGTCCGATGACGTCGGACGAGCTCGCCGCCTGTATGAAAACCAATCCCGTCGTCGTGCGCCGCACGATGGGCCTTCTACGCGAGGCTGGTCTTGTCAGCTCCGAGCGCGGACATTCCGGCGGCTGGCGGATCGAGGCAGACCTTGCCAGCGTCACGCTTCGCCAGCTTCACGAAGCTTTGGGCGAGCCCACCGTTTTCGCCATCGGAAACCGGCATGAGACGCCAGACTGCCTGGTCGAACAGTCGGTCAACGCGGTGCTGGACGAGGCCTTTGCTGAGGCCGAGGCGCTGCTTCTGGACCGGTTTGCGTCTGTAACGCTCGCTGATCTGTCGGCGGAGTTCACGCAGCGGTTCAAGGAAATCAAACTCCGAAAGGGATAACCCATGTCTCATGACGTGATCGT
>NZ_NCJT01000274.1 GCF_002282565.1 Hyphomonas sp. 34-62-18 | reverse complement strand
CTGAAGGCCGGCCTCGTCGCCCTCGCCTTCACACTGGTTGCCGGCCGGGAGGCGGGCATGGTCGCAGGCGCCGCCGCCTTCCTCGGCCATTGCTATCCCCTGTGGCTCGGCTTCAAGGGCGGCAAGGGCGTGGCAACCTATGCCGGCCTCCTCCTTTTCATCACGCCGCTGCACGGGCTCGTTGTGGGCGCGCCCGTCTGGCTTGGCATGTTCGCCCTCACGCGCATTTCGTCCCTTTCCGCGCTCACTGCTGCCGTCGCCGTTCCTCCGGGGGCGTATCTTCTGGGCGAGCGCAGCCCGATCATCCTCGGCGGCCTCGCCGCCCTGTCGGTCCTCGTCTTCTGGACGCACCGCGCCAACATCGCGCGCCTGCTGAATGGCACAGAGCCCCGCTTCGGCAGCAAGAAGAAAGACGCTGCCGAAGGATGACGCTGGCGCGTCCCCTCACCGATGGGGAACGCCTTGACTGGCTGCGCCTGGCGCGCACCCAAAATGTCGGCCCGGTCACCTTTGCCCAGTTGATCGCGCGCTATGGCGATGCGGGCCGCGCCCTCGCCGCCCTGCCGGAAATCGCCGCCCGCGCCGTCCGGGGCAAATCCGTCGCCATTCCGCCTGCGGATGGTATCCGCCGCGAAATCGACGCCGCCGCCAAGTATGGCGCCCGCATCGTGGCAAGCTGCGAGCCGGACTTTCCCGCCCTCCTGCGCGCGCTCGATCCCCCGCCCCCGACGCTCACCCTGCTCGGCAATGCCGCCCTCGCGTCCGCGCCCACCTGCGCCGTCGTCGGCGCCCGCAATGCGTCTGCCGCCGGCCGCAAGATCGCGCGCGATATGGCCGCCGCCCTCGGCAAGGCGGGCTACACCATCGTCTCCGGCCTTGCCCTCGGGATTGATGGCGAGGCCCACGCCGCCAGCCTCTCCACCGGCACCATCGCCGTGCTCGGCGGCGGCATCGATCACGTCTACCCGCCCCAGCACGACCGGCTCTATGCCGAAATCGCCGCCAGCGGCCTGATCCTCTCCGAAATGCCCTTCGGCCACCGCGCCAAGGCGCAGGACTTTCCCCGCCGCAACCGCATCATCACGGGCCTCGCGCGCGGCACAGTCGTCGTCGAGGCCGCCGAACGCTCCGGCTCGCTCATCTCCGCCCGGGTGGCGAATGAACAGGGCCGGGAAGTGATGGCCGTGCCCGGCTCCCCGCTCGATCCGCGCGCGGCAGGCACCAACAACCTCATCCGCAATGGCGCCGCCCTCGTGCGCCATGCCGGCGATGTGCTGGAAGTGCTGAGCAGCCTTTCCCTGCTGCAGGTCTCCGCGCCCCCGGCCGATGTCTACGATCCCATCCATGGCGGCGGCGACCCGATCCCGCCCTCGGAAGCCGCCCGCGTCCGCGAAGCGCTCAGCCCCCATGCCATGCCGCTCGACGAGATTGCCCGCGCCACAGGCATCCACGCCGCCCGCGTCGGCGCCATCCTGATGGAGCTGGAACTGGCCGGTGAAGCGATCACCTATCCGGGCGGCCTGGCGGCGCGGGCTGTGTGATTCCAGCTGGAACGGCCCGAACCCGCCCCCAAATCCATCCGCCCCCCCGCCAAGGCGCGCTGACACCCTGAATCGAAAGGGAATGCCCCGTCTGGCTGTGGCCTGACTGCACTGTAATGGCCCGAATGCACATCCCGGCGATTGGATGGCTGGACGCCCCGGGTGTTCCTCTCTAAGCCTCAGTTTCGGGAAAAGCGCGGCGCAATATGCCGGCTGGGGCGTAGTGTACGGGTTGTTCAGGATGCCGTCTGTGGTGAAATGGTCTCACTATGCGCTGCTCGCCGGCTTCTCGGCGGTCCTGCCCGTCGCCGCCCAGGCCCAGGGCACGGAGGAAGCCACAGCCGCTGCGGCCCCCACCACCGACGAACGCGTAGTTCTGGAAGCCGACACCGTCTACGAGAGCTCTGCCGACAACACGATCGTCGCCGAAGGTAATGTCGAAGCCCTCTATCAGGGCCGCACCCTGCGCGCTGACCGGCTGATCTATGACCGCACCACAGAGCGCGCCCGCGCCTCCGGCAATGTCGTCATCATCGCAGCCAGCAGTTTGCCGATGAGGTCGATGTCGGCCCCAACCTCTCGGATGGCTATGCCATCGGCTATTCGGCCCGGCTCGAAGGCAATGCCACCGTCGCGGCCAAATCCGCCATCCGCCGCTCTGATGGCATCAACGCCATGGAGCATATCGTCTACACGGCCTGCCCTGTCTGCGAAGACAAGAACCCAACCTGGCAGATCCGCGCCCGCCGGGCTGTGCTGGACGAAGAATCGCAGATGATTTCCTACCGCGACGCGGTTCTGGAAATTGCCGGCGTCCCGGTCTTCTACCTGCCTTACCTGTCGCATCCCGATCCGAATTCAGATCGCCGCTCGGGCCTTCTGATGCCCAATGCCGGCCTCTCCTCGACGCTCGGCGCCTTCTACAAACAGCCCTATTACTGGGCCGTATCGGATTATTCCGACATCACCATCTCGCCGATGGTTTCGCAGAATGTGAACCCGCTGATCGGGGTAGACCTGCGCAAGCGATTCTATTCCGGCGAGGTCAACTTCCAGAGCAGCTTCACCCACGAAGCCGACTTTGACAGCAATGGCGAAACTTTCGGGGAAGAGCGGTTCCGCGGCCATCTCTACGGCAACGGCCTGTTCGCCATCAGCCCGGAATGGAAATGGGGCTTCGGCGTCGAAACCCAGACCGACGACCTTTACGACCGGCGCTACAGCATCAGCGGCCAGAACGCCAAGCGCGGCCTCTATTCCAGCCAGCCGCGCCGCCTCCTGTCCCAGCTGTTCGTCACCGGCCAGGGCGACAGCTACTATACCGACGCTGCCTTGCTGAATTTCCAGGGCCTGCGCGGAGAGGACGAAGCCGCCCAGCTGCCGAATGTGTCGCCCCTCGCCTATGCCGAAAAATACTGGGACATGGGCGATCTCGGCTTTGCCTCGGTGAATGCCTCCTCGGCGATCCTCACGCGCGATGTGGGCGCCGACAGCCACCGCGTCAGCCTCGGCGGCGACTGGGGCACGACGAAAATCCTGCCCGGCGGTTTCACCTTCAACCCCTTCGCAGAGGTGCGCGGCGACTATTACCTGCTGAACGACACCGTCAGCGGGGAAGACTCCGTGTCGCGCGCCGTGGGCAATGCCGGCGCCACGCTGGCCTATCCGCTGATCCGCCGTGGCAAGACGGTCGACCTGATGCTTGAGCCGACTGTCATGGCGGCCTGGGGTCTGTCGAATGTGAACGATCCGGCCATCCCGGTGGAAGACAGCCTGCTCTACGAATTCGACGAAACCAGCCTGTTTGATCCCAATGGTGCCAGCAATTACGACCTCTATGAAGGTGACGGAAAGCTCAGCGCCGGGATCACCGCGCGCGCCATCTGGAAGAACGGCACTGAACTCTCCACCACGGTCGGCCGCCGCTGGCGCTCCCGCGCGGATTCAAGCTTTGATGTCGCCAGCAACCTCGACGGCAAATCCTCCGACTGGCTCGCCTCCGCCAGCCTTCAGATGGGCCGCGCCCTGAAGGTAAGCTCCCGCGTGCGCCTGAACGAGGACGATCTCTCGCTCAGCCGCCTGGACATGCGCGCTTCCACCTCGTTCGACCGGTTCCGCGCCGTTGGCCAGTATTACAAGATCGACGAACGCATCAGCCCGGCAGGAACCTCTGATGAGGGCATCTATCTGCGCGGCGAAGTCCAGATGACGGACCGGTATTCGGTGATTTTCAGCCAGCTGCGGGACATCAGCCAGAACGTCAACACCAAGCAGGAAATCGGCCTCGCCTACACCGATGACTGCGCCAGATTCGAAATCATCTATGAACGTTCCGAACTGCGGGACCGGACACTTGGCCCGTCCGAGAGTTTCCAGATCCGGTTCTCGCTGCTGTCGCTGGGCGAGTTTGGCTCTGACGGCTTCAATTGATCTGAAATCCTTGGAATTAGCGAACTGCAGCAAACTTCGGTGATGACTGTAGCGGCGCGTTGCGCGATGAGACGAGACTTGTAAGGTCGGCAAGCGAAAAACAGGCTTAATTTCCCGAATGTTCGGGGGGCCATGGAGACGTCGTATGGTACGTGTGGTGTTCTTGGCAGCAGCTTTTGCGGCGATCAGTGCGTTCAGCGCCCCGGTATCGCCCGCCAGCGCGCAGGAATCGGACCGTCAGACCCTCGAAGGCATCGCCGCCATCGTTAACGACAAGCCGATTTCCTATTCTGACGTGCGCCAGCGCGCGCGCCTGCTGCTGCTGACGATCGGCGCGGCCAACCCCACCCAGGAACAGGTTCAGCAGATCACCAGCCAGGCGCTGGAACAGCTGGTCGATGAAAAGCTGCAGCTGGACCGTGTGGCCGAATTCAGCGTCGAGGTAGATCCCCGCGAAATCGAAGCGGCAGTGAACGACATGGCCGGCGATGCCGGCCTCACCGGCGAGGCCCTGCGCCAACAGCTGACAGCCTCCGGCGTAAACCCGGCGAGCCTTGAAGAACAGATGCGGGCAGAGATTGCTTGGAACCGCCTGATGAGCGGTCTCTATGGCAACCGGATCCGCATCTCGGAGAATCAGGTGGACGACCAGCTCTCCCGCCTGCGCACCGCCTCTCAAAAGACGCAGTATCGTCTCGGCGAGATTTTCCTCTACGCCCCGGATGAAGCCACCAAGGCCGAAGCCCTCCAGGCCGCGCAGTCCATCATCGCCCAGCTCAATCAGGGCGCAGACTTCCGCGTCGCGGCTCAGCGTATTTCCTCGGCCCCCACCTCTGCCGCCGGCGGCGACATGGGCTGGGTCACCACCGACGATATCGATCCCGCCATCGCCGAAGCCGTAAAGGCGTCCACCGGAAACGGCATCCTTGAGCCCATCCAGACCGACAACGGCATCTATATCATCCTCGTCGGCGGCAAGCGCGAACCGGCAGCCCCCGTCACCCGGGTTGACCTGAAACGCCTCGTGGCCACCGATGGCAACGAAGCCACGCTCACCGAAGCCATCGGCCGCATCACCAGCTGCGACGATGTTCAGTCGGTCGCCAACTCGCGCTCCACCCTCCGCGCCCAGGACGTCAACGACATCAACGTCGAAGAACTCGGCCCCGAAGGCCGCAGCCTCGTGCTCGCCGCAGATGTCGGCAGCCCGACCGAAATCTTCGCCGTCAGCTCCGGCCTCGCCGTGATGTATGTCTGCCGCCGCGAAGACGGCGCTGAGGCTCTGCC
>NZ_NCJT01000273.1 GCF_002282565.1 Hyphomonas sp. 34-62-18 | reverse complement strand
GTCTGCCTGACCTTCAGGGATACATACACGGAGCCTGCTGATGTCCAGTGCCAAAACGCCCCTTCTTGGCCTTGCCCTCGCGCTGACGGCGCTGAGCAGTGCCTGTGCGTCCACCGGGATGACCAAGGAAGAGAAGGCCCTCGCCGAAGCGATGGAAGCGGCGCTGGCGCCTGCCTCAGCCGAGGAGCGGGAAGCGGCCAATCGGGCTGATCCCCTCACCCGCGCCAATTTCTGGGGCAAGGAATACCAGAAAGACCCGCAGAGCGTGGAAAACGCGCTGGAGTTTGCCGGCGCCCTGCGCGCCATTGGCAGCCAGGAACGGGCGCTGGATGTGGTGAGCAAGACACTGATCGTGCATCCGGGGAATGCTGACCTCTTGATGATGACCGGGCGCATCCTGATGGCGGATGGGATGTATGACGCCGCGCGGGCGAGCTTTGAGCAGGTGACCCAAACCGCGCCGGAGCGGGCCGATGGCTGGGCCGCGCTTGGCACGGCGCTCGATCAGTTGGAGATGCACCGCCAGGCACAGATGACCTATCAGCGGGCCCTCGCCATCGAGCCGGGCCGGGTGACCACGCTGACCAATTACGGGCTTTCGCTGCTTCTCTCGGGCGACCTTGCCGGCGCCGAAGCGCAGCTGCGTGCGGCCGCCGCCCAGCCGGGCGCGAGCGCCCGTGTAACGGAGAACCTTGCCCTCGTGATCGGCCTGCAGGGCCGGTTTGACGAGATGAAGGAAGTCAGCGCCCAGAATGCCCCGGACAAGGTGGCCGAGCAGAACGCCGCCCTGCTGCGCGGCCTGCTGCAGCCGGCGCGCACCTATGACGCGCTGATCGGCGGGGGCGACACGTCCACCTCTGCGGCGCCAGGCAGGAAACGCCAGCTGCGCGGCTCCCTCAACCAGTAATCCGTTTACGGATATCAATCCGGCAGATCGAAGCGGATGCCCTGGGCCAGCGGCAGCGCGCGGGAATAATTGATCGTGTTGGTGGCCCGCCGCATATAGGCTTTCCAGGCGTCTGACCCGGATTCGCGCCCGCCGCCGGTTTCCTTCTCACCGCCAAACGCCCCGCCGATCTCTGCGCCGGAGGTGCCGATATTGACGTTGGCGATGCCGCAATCGGAGCCCGCCGCCGAGAGGAAGGTTTCTGCCTCGCGCAGGTCTGTGGTGAAGATCGAGGAAGAAAGGCCCGCGCTGGCAGCATTATTGAGGGCAATTGCTTCGGAAAGATCCGCATAGGGCAGAACATAGAGAATGGGCGCAAAGGTTTCGCGCAACATCGGGCCGGTCTGCGCTGGCATTTCCACGATCGCCGGGCGGACATAGACGCCGGGGCCGGGCAGCCGCTCGCCGCCGGTGACGGCTGCGCCAAGCGCGCCGGCTTCCTCCAGCGCGGCCTGCATGGCATCGGCAGCGGCCTCATCAATCAACGGGCCGAGCAGGACCCCTTCCCCGCGCGGGTCACCCACCTTTGCCGACGCGAAGGCGGCTTTGAGACGCGGCAGCAGCGTGTCCATCACGCTCTGGTGCACGAAGAGGCGGCGCATTGTGGTGCAGCGCTGGCCCGCGGTGCCGAGGGCGGAGAAGGCGATGGCGCGCACGGCGAGATCAAGGTCCGCAGACGGACAGACGATACCGGCATTGTTGCCACCGAGTTCGAGGATCATCTTGCCGAAGCGGGCGGCGACCACGGGCGCAACGGCCCGGCCCATGCGGGTGGAGCCGGTAGCGGAAAGGACCGCGACACGCGCGTCCGCCGCGAGGCGCGCGCCTGCGTCTGCGCCGCCGATTAGGCAGCTGAGCAGGCCATCGGGCACGCCGCCGAATGCCTGCCCGGCGCGGGCGGCCACGGCGCTGACGCCCAGCGCGGTGAGCGGAGTTTTCTCCGACGGCTTCCAGATCACCGGATTGCCGCAGACGAGGGCGAGCGCCGCATTCCAGGCCCAGACGGCGACAGGGAAGTTGAAGGCGGTGATGACGCCGGTAATGCCGGCCGGATGCCAGGTTTCCATCATCCGGTGGCCGGGGCGTTCGGACGCGATGGTGAGGCCATGCAACTGGCGGGAGAGGCCGGTGGCAAAGTCGCAGATGTCAATCATCTCCTGCACTTCGCCGGCGGCTTCAGCAGGCGTCTTGCCTGCCTCCAGCGTGACGAGGGCTGCAAGATCTTCCTTGAACGCGCGGAGCTCCTCGCCCAGCAGGCGGACGAATTCTCCGCGCCGGGGGGCTGGCACGTCGCGCCAGGCGAGGAAGGCTTCGGCTGCCGCGCTGACGGCGGCTTCATGGTCTGCTGCGGTGGCAGCGGGAAGATATCCGACTACGGAGCCATCAAGAGGCGAGCGGCAGGCAAGTGCGCCGCTGGCGGCAGGCAGAGCGACACCGAGACGGGCGAGGCTGGCGGAGGCAAGATCAAGCGGGGTCATGCCAGCGGTCTAGCCGCCCGGCGCGGCGGGGGGAAGCCCTCAGGCGAGATCACCTTGCGGAGCCACTTGCGTCACCTGCGGGGCGGCCTCGTTCTTGTCCTGCATGGCGTTGTACTTGATGTAGGCCGGGCCGAGCACGACCAGGAACAGCACAGGCAGGAAGAAGAGGATCATCGGCACGGTGAGCTTGGCCGGCAGGGCAGCGGCTTTCTTCTCGGCCTCCGACATCCGCATTTCGCGGTTTTCCTTGGCCATCAGGCGCAGCGCGTCGCCGAGCGGCGTGCCGTAGCGCTCTGCCTGGCCCAGCGCCATACAGACGGCCTTGACGCCTTCATGGCCCGTGCGCAGGGCAAGGTTTTCATAAGCCTGGCGGCGGTCTGGCAGATAGGAAAGTTCGGCCACCGTGATGCCGAATTCCTCGGCAAGCTCCGGCGAGGCAGAGCCGATTTCCTGGCTGACCTTGTTGAAGCCCATCTCGATCGACATGCCGGCCTCAACGCAGATGAGCAGCATATCCAGCGCGTCCGGAAAGGCGCGCATGATGGATTTCTGACGCTTCTGGGCGAGGTTTGAGACATAAAGGTTGGGCGCGTAGAAACCGGCCGCGGCACCGAAGATCACCGAGCCGTATTTCATGAACTGGCTGAGGCCGTGATCGTTGACGAAGAAGATGTAGAAGAACATCAGCCCTGCCCCGGCAAAGGGCAGCGCCATGCGGGCGAAATAGAAAGCGGAGATAGGCCCCGGACCGCGCAGGCC
>NZ_NCJT01000272.1:4618-6257 GCF_002282565.1 Hyphomonas sp. 34-62-18 | reverse complement strand
CCGCTGATGCTGGTGATGGCGGGCGCGATCACGCTGGTGTTCAACTCGTTCCGGATGATGCTGCTGATCGTGACCACCGGCATACTCTCGGTTTTCTATGCCTTCTTCGGGGTGTGGCTGTTCAATCTGCCGTTCGGGTTCAACGCCATCGTCGGGAGCCTTGGACTGTTCGGCATAGCCATCAACAGCTCAATCGTTGTGCTCTCATTGTTGCAGGCAAATGAAGACGCGCTGGCAGATGATGTGATTGCGCAGCGGGAAGTGGTGGTGGACGCGACGCGGCATATCATTGCCACGACGCTGACGACGATGGCGGGTTTTGTACCCATCCTGCTGACGGGGGATACTTTCTGGCTGCCGCTGGCGGCGGGGATTGCGGGCGGGGTTGGCGGGTCTGCGCTGATCGGGCTCTACTTCACGCCGGCGGTGTTCCGCATCATGACCATGAAGCCAATCCGGCGGCTGTTTGGCTATCGCCCGCCGCCGCGTCAACACCCGGCCGAATAGGCAAAAGGAATTGAAACATCGCTTTTGCGATGCCATCTCACTCCCAACACGCTCAAAGAGAGGCAGCCAAAATGGAAAATCCGGATATCGGCGCGCCGCCCCCGGCCTGGAAAAGGCTGAGATTTGAAGCCCAGGCTGCAGCGGCCGAGGAGCCGACGCTGGCGAGTTACCTGAATGCCGCCATCCTCTCGCATGATACGCTGGGGCAGGCGCTTTCCTTTCACCTGGCTGAAAAGCTCTCCGGCCCTGGCATGGGGCCGCAGCAGGTTCGGCATATTCTGGCGGCGGTTTATAACAGCGCGCCATCTTTGATCGGCTATGCCGAAGCAGACATGCAGGCCGTGATCGAGCGCGACCCGGCGGCGCGGGGAATGCTGCAGCCTTTCCTGTTCTTCAAAGGCTTTCTGGCGCTGCAGACCCACCGGATTGCGCATGAGTTGTGGCGGCAGGGGCGGGAAACGCTGGCGTTTCATTTCCAGAGCCGCGCGTCGGAACTCTTTGACGTGGATATTCACCCGGCAGCCCGCATTGGCCGCGCTGTGATGCTCGACCATGCGTCAGGCATTACCATCGGCGAGACGGCGATTGTGGGCGAGGGGTGCTCGTTGCTGCATGGGGTCACCCTTGGCGGCACGGGCAAGGAAGTGGGCGACCGGCATCCGAAGATCGGGCGCGGGGTTCTCCTGTCAGTCGGCGCAAAGATCCTCGGCAATATCACTATTGGCGATGAAGCAAAGGTCGCTGCGGGTAGTGTGGTGCTGAAGGATGTACCGGCGCGCTGCACCGTGGCGGGCGTTCCGGCGAAGATCGTTTCCGGGCCTACCTGCTGCCAGCCGGCGCAGAGCATGGATCAGGCGATTCCCGAGACTTCGGCAGACTAGGCTTCACAGGGCGTTGCAGCCCGTCCATTGCACTGGAAGGGAAACTGGCTAGTTTCCGCGCCAGCAAGTTCAAACAAAACAAGGAGTGCCGCCATGGAGCGCGAAGAATCATTGCGTCTTGAGGCATATCTCAAGGAAAAGCTTCATCCCGGCCTGCGCCTCGTGGCCCGTGACAAGGCAGCTGACTCAATGGAAGTTTACCTCGGCGCTGAGTTCATCGCCGTCGTCTACAAGGATGAAGATGAGGGCGA
>NZ_NCJT01000272.1:1402-4595 GCF_002282565.1 Hyphomonas sp. 34-62-18 | reverse complement strand
TCCCGGTGCGCGGCGCGCGCCAGCCTGTCATTGATCGCTTCGCCGAGCCCTTCCTGCGGAATGGGCGCCACGGCGATGCGGTCAAACCGGGCATCAAGGGCGCGAAGCATCGCAAAGAGCTTCGTCGCCGCTTCGGCAAGGTCGCCCTCTGGTGAGAGGTTCAGGCCCTCGCGCGGGCCTGGCCCAAATCCCAGATACCCTTCACCCGGTTCCGGCGCCTCGGCGTTGAGGCGCAAACGCGCGTTTGGGGCGTAGTGAGATTTGAGCATGCCGGGCGCAGAGATGCCGCCGCCGCTGGCGCGCAGCAGAGGCTTTCCGATGAAGGTTTCCAGCGTTTCTGCGGGGACGGCGCCGGACCGCAGGAGGGTGACGCTATCCCCCTCCACAGCGACGATGGTGGACTCGATGCCGACCTCGCACGGGCCTCCATCAAGGATCAGATCAATACGGTCTGCAAGATCAGCGGCGACGTGATCGGCGCGTGTGGGGCTTACATGACCTGACCGGTTTGCCGACGGCGCAACCACCGGCCGGTCAAATTCCCTGATCAGGGCATTGGCCGCCATATGCGACGGGCAGCGCAGGCCGACCGTTTGCAGGCCCGAACGCGCCAGATCACAAACGGTGCCGCCGGGAATGACGGGCAGGACGAGCGTCAGCGGGCCGGGCCAGAAATTCTGGGCGAGGCTTGTAGCAAGGGGCGAGAAGACTGCTTCCCGCATGGCCATTGGCAGCCCCGAGACATGCGCAATCAACGGGTTGAAGCGCGGGCGCCCCTTTGCCTCGTACAGCCGCACGACCGCTTCCGGATTGGAGGCGTCTGCCGCCAGCCCGTAAACGGTTTCAGTCGGCATGGCGACGAGCCCGCCCTCATTGAGGATTTCCACCGCCAAGGCGAGGGTATCGGGCAGGACGGGAACGATGGGCGCGGACATGCCGTCTCGCTTAGCACTGCGCCGGGCGGGGTCAATGAGTGGGGAGCGGTCAGCCGGTGCGGGTTGCGGCGCCGCTGACGGTGACCGTGATTTCATCTGACACCCAGCTGCCGCTGGCGTCCGATACTTGACCAAGGTCGAGCGCCTTGCGTGAAAACACCGCTTTGCCGTTCAGCATTGCCTGGTCACCATTGATTGTGAGCTGGAAATCCAGCGGGACGCTGGTTTCCTTACCTTTCAGCGTCATGGTGGCGGTGGCCGTGTAGGTGTCTTCGCCGGTTTGTTCAAAGTTCGAGAGCTCCACCTGCGCTTCAGGAAACGCGCCGGTGTTGAACCATTCGGCTTCGCGCAATGTGGAATCGTAGAGTTTTGTGCCGGTCGTTACGCTTCCGGTCTCGACCGAGACACTGACGGATGAGGCAGCAAGATCCTCGGGAAAGAAGCTGACTTCAGCCGACCAATTCTCGAATTTTCCGCCAAAGGGCTTTCCATCATAGACGCCGGAGAAGCTGATGTCGGAGGCTGCATAGTCAACCGACCAGTTGCCTGCGGGCCCAGCAGCGACACTGGATTGCATGGGGCCGGGGCCAGCACCGGCTGAACCGATCAGCGGAACAGCGGCGATCAGCGCGAAGAGAACAAGGCTGCTGCCAAAGGCGATTACGGCACCGCGCGCGGGCGGCGAGGGCGGCGATGTTTTGCCGAACAGGCCGGGAATCATCCGCTTGATGACGCCTTCTTCGCCGCCAAACTCATGTTTCACCGCGCCGGCCACATGCAGACCCAGCAGCACGATAATGACCCAGGCGCCTTTCGAGTGAACGTTCTCCACGATGCCATGCAGCAGCTCATTGCCCTGACGCAGGCCCGATGTGAAGGGTAAGTGCGGCCAGTCTACCGCACCAAAGAGAACAGTGGAGATCTGGAAAGGAGAAATGGAGACAAGCAGCCAACCTGCCAGCGGAATGATGACCATCAAGGCATAGAAAGCAATGTGCACGGCGTGCGACAGCTTCTGTTCCCATGATTTGAGAGTTGCCGGCTCTGGTGGCGGCGGGTTGAGCAGCCGCCAGGCGATCCTGACGACGGTCAGAAAGAGAAGCGTAATCCCCACCGACTTGTGCAGCTGATAGCGGACCTCATTGTCATCCATGTTCCAGCCGAGCCAGATCATGAAGAGGATGAGGAGCGCCATGGCCCAGTGAAGGGCGATGGCAACCGACGTATAGCGCGCGGCCGGTGAGGATGACGTCATCTAGACTTACTCTGCGGGTGCTGGTTCAGCGGGCGCCACGACCTGCTGGAACTCGGTTTCGATGATCACTTCAACTTCATCACCGATGTTCGGGGCATACGTAGCATTCCCGAAATCCGACCGCTTCAGCACGGTTTTGGCCGAGAAACCGATCTTGTCGGCGTCTGGCGCCCAGGGGAAGTTTGCCTTGCCATTGTAGGTCACGTCGAGGGTGACTGGCTTGGTGACACCCAGGAAGGTCAGATCGCCCGTCACTTTGCCGGTGCTCGCGGTTTCCTGTGTGATTGCGGTGCTGGTGAAGGTGATTTGCGGGAACGCGTCGCCATTCAGCCAGTTCGGGTTACGGCCGAGATCTTCGTTCCAGGTCTCGTAGGCGCTGTCAGCGTGGCTGGCTTTGTAGTCAGCCGGGTAGTCGGTCTCGACCGACAGTGGGTCGATCGTGACGGTGATGCTGTTGGCGGAAGGATCTTCCGGGTTGAACTGCAGCGTGGCGTCAACAGTTTTGAAGCGGCCGGTGTATTGGGAGAGGCCGAAATGGTCCACCCGCCAGGTAACCGACGTATGGGTCGGATCGATGGCGTAGGTACCGGCTGCGCCGTATTCCACAGCCTCTTCAGTCTCGGGTGCGGGGGCGGCCGCGTCAGCCGCGGGGGCTTCGGTTTCGGGAGCTGCAGGAGCCGCCGGAGTGGATTCAGAGCAAGCCGCCAGCATGAGCGCGCTTGCGGAGATGAGTAGAAGTCGCATGGAATCAGTCCCTCCAATTGCCGTATGGGAACACACTAACTAATGCACACTCCTACAGTGTGAACCTCTACTTTAACATCCGCGCGACATATCATTTATTCAGAAACAAGAAGGGATGGACATGGCCTACGACGCGCCTGTCGGTGATATCGAGTTTGCCTTGACCGCTTTTGCGCGGATTGAGCGGCTGCAGGGACTGCCCGGTCATGAGGCGTATGATCCCGATCTGGTGCGACCGATCCTTGAAGAAGCCGCCAAG
>NZ_NCJT01000272.1:0-1397 GCF_002282565.1 Hyphomonas sp. 34-62-18 | reverse complement strand
GTGGTCGCGCCGCCGGGATTTGGCGACGCTTACAAGGCGTTCGTGGAAGGCGGCTGGATGGGCCTGGCGGCGCCGGAAGAGTGGGGCGGGCAAGGCTTGCCCAAGGCGCTCGCCCTTGCTGTGATCGAAATGTTCCATGGGGCGAACATGGCGTTCGGCCTCTGCCCGATGCTGAGCTTCGGGGCTATCGAAGCCCTGCTGGCGCACGGCACGGATGCGCAGCGCGCGGCTTATCTTCCCAAGCTTGTCGCGGGCGAATGGACCGGCACGATGAACCTGACTGAGCCGCAGGCGGGCAGCGATGTGGGCGCGCTCAAAACCAAAGCTCTGCCGAATGAGGATGGCAGCTTCTCGATTACGGGCCAGAAGATCTACATCACCTGGGGCGACCACGATATGGCTGAGAACATCATCCATCTCGTCCTGGCGCGCCTGCCGGACGCCCCGGCAGGTTCCAAGGGCATCTCGCTGTTTCTGGTGCCGAAATTCCTTCTTGATGCGGAGGGAAATCCGGGTGAGCGTAACGCCGTGCGCTGCATCGGCCTGGAAAAGAAAATGGGCATCCATGGCAGCCCGACCTGCGTGATGGAGTATGAGGCTGCAAAGGGTTGGCTGATCGGGGAAGCCAATCGCGGGCTCGCCTGCATGTTCACGATGATGAATTCAGCGCGGCTCAATGTTGGGCTTGAGGGTGTGGCGGTGGGCGAGGCGGCGTTCCAGACGGCCTTTGCCTATGCCCAGGAACGCAAGCAGGGCACGGCGGCGGGCGTCACCGGTCCGGCGCCGATTCTGCACCATGCCGATGTGCGCCGTACACTGACGACGATGCGGGCGAAAGTCGCCGCCGCGCGGGCGATCTGTTATGCCTGCGGCGTGGCGGCTGACCTTGCCCATAGTGCTGAAGATCCTGAACAGCGCGCGGCAGCGAAGATGCGCGAAGACCTGCTGACGCCCATTGCCAAGGCCTGGAGTACGGATGTGGGCGTGGAAGTGGCGAGCCTTGGCGTGCAGGTGCATGGCGGCATGGGCTTCATGAACGAGACGCTGGCAGCGCAGCTTTATCGGGATGCGCGGATTGCGCCCATCTATGAAGGGACCAACGGCATCCAGGCGATTGATCTAGTGGGCCGGAAACTTTCCGGCACCAAGGGC
Source organism: Hyphomonas sp. 34-62-18 (assembly GCF_002282565.1). Classification (GTDB taxonomy): domain Bacteria; phylum Pseudomonadota; class Alphaproteobacteria; order Caulobacterales; family Hyphomonadaceae; genus Hyphomonas. The sequence goes on along the minus strand of NZ_NCJT01000272.1, from coordinate 245 downwards.
GCCTCGATGCAGGCGATGATTGCTGAGATCGAAGAAACCGTACGCCAGGCGCGGGCGACGAATGATCCGCAACTGGTGCAGATTGCAGACCGGCTGAAGGCGGCGTCGGCGGCGCTGTCTGAAGCGAGCGACTGGATGGTGAAGACGCTGGCCGACGAGCCTGAGAAGGGCCTTGCCGGCGCAACCGAGTATCTGGCGCTGGCCGGGGATGTGATCGGCGGGCATTTCCTGGCGATGGGCGCGAT
>NZ_NCJT01000271.1 GCF_002282565.1 Hyphomonas sp. 34-62-18 | reverse complement strand
CTCGGCGTCAGCGGCCCGCAGGTCACCTCCTGCCTCGTCGAAGCCCAGATCGAGCCGGGCGGGCGCGCCGTCACCGCGCGCGATGTGCGCCGCCTGCATGCTCAGGCCATGGCCCGCGTGCCGCAAAAAACATCTGACATCCTTGCCGCCTGGCCGGTGGTCTACACGATTGACCGCGCCGCCGGCCGCGTGCGCCAGCCGGTCGGCATGATCGCCGGCACGCTGCATGTCCGCATGGCCGTCATCACCGCGCCTAAATCCATGGTGCGCAATCTCGTCGAATGTGTCGGCCGCGCCCATCTCGGCGTCACCAAGCTCGTCCCCTCCTCCATTGCGTCCGGCCTCGGCACGCTGATCGAGGACGAGCTGGAAAACGGCACGATCTGTATCGACATGGGCGCGGGCGTCACCGCCGTTTCGGTCTTCCTGAACGGCGCGCCGGCCTGGCTCGGCCTCGTGCCCGTCGGCGGCCAGCATGTCACCGCAGACCTTGCCCAGGGCCTCGGCACCACCTTTGCCGCTGCCGAGCGCATCAAGACCGTCTTTGGCACGGCAGACCTTGAAGGCCCCGGTCTGGCGGAGCGCGTGGAAGCCGCCCGCCTCGGCGATGATGGCCGCCTGCACGCCACCCGCACCGAGCGCGGCGAGATCGCCCGCATCATCGCCCCGCGAATCGAGGAAACCTTCGAGCTCGTCGCCCAGATCCTGGAGACCAGCGATGTCCGCAAGGTGCTCCCCCACCGCGTCGTGCTGACCGGCGGGGCCAGCCAGCTTCCGGGCATCCGCGAAGTGGCCAGCCGCTATCTGCGTGCCCCCGTCCGTCTCGGCAAACCGGTGATTTCCGAGTTTCTGGGCGAAACACTGGCAACACCGGCTTTCTCCACCGCATCCGGCCTGATACTCTATCCGGAGTTGGGGTATGCCGATGCTGCGCGGGCTGGCGTGGCATCAACAGAGGATGCTGCCGGATCGGGCACTTGGGTGAATACAGCGCTGCGCTGGCTGAAGGAAAACTTCTGAGGAACTTTCCCGGAATTTTTCTGCCGCCATCCACACTCACTTAAGCGTTTTTTAGCCCCGCCACAGGATGGTGGTGGTTAAGTATGGCCCGGCAGGACGCGGAATGTTGAGAGTAGGTACGCGATGACCCAGGAACTCAGACCCAAAATCGTTGTCTTTGGCGTGGGCGGTGCCGGCGGCAACGCCGTCAACAACATGATCGAAGCCAACCTTCAGGGCGTGGAGTTCGTCGTCGCCAATACCGACGCGCAGGCCCTCGCCCGCTCGCGCGCCGAGATGAAGCTGCAACTGGGCCTTGAGACCACCGGCGGTCTCGGCGCTGGCGCGCGCCCGGAAATCGGTGCCCGCGCCGCTGAAGAATCGCTCGATGAAATCCGCCTCCATCTGGAAGGCGCCCATATGGTGTTCATCGCCGCTGGCATGGGCGGCGGCACCGGCACCGGCGCGGCCCCCGTCATCGCGCGCGCCGCTCAGGAACTCGGCATCCTCACCATCGCCGTGGTCACCAAGCCCTTCGGCTTCGAAGGCAGCCACCGGATGAAGCTCGCCGAAGAGGGCCTCGCCCGCATCCGCGCGCATGTCGATACGATGATCGTGGTGCCCAACCAGAACCTCTTCCGCGTCGCCAACGACCGCACCACCTTCGCTGACGCCTTCCGCATGGCCGATGACGTGCTCTATAATGGCGTGCGCGGCATCACCGATCTCATCGTCATGCCCGGCCTCATCAACCTCGACTTTGCAGACGTCGGCGCCATCATGACCGGCATGGGCACCGCGCTCATGGGCATGGGCGAAGCCAGCGGCGAAGGCCGCGCGCTGGAAGCGGCCCGCCGCGCCATCGACAATCCCCTGCTCGACGATGTCACGATCCGCGGCGCCAAGGGCGTGCTGATCAACATCACCGGCGGCTATGACATGACCCTGTTCGAACTGGACGAGGCCGCCAACGAGATCCGCCGCGAGGCAGATCCTGAAGCCAACATCATCATCGGCTCGGCCTTCGATACCGAGCTTGAAGGCACCATCCGCGTCTCCGTCGTCGCTGCCGGCCTCGATGAAGCCGCCAAACGCCTGCCCGCGGCGCAGCCGGCGGCCACCAGCGTGCGCCAGCCCATTGCCGCCCCCGTCGAGGAAGGGCCTGCCGCTCCGATGGCCGAGCTTCAGATCGAAGACATGCTGGATACGGTCAACGAAGACGCCGCTGCCGAAGAAGCCGCCGCCACCGCCCCGGCAATCGAAGACGAGGACCGCCCGGTCGTCATCACCCGTCCCCAGCCCGCGGCTCGCGCCGTCATTATCGATGACACTGCCGCCGAAGCGGAAGCTGAGGCCGAGGCCGCAGCAGACGCGGACGAGGAAGACGCTGTCACGCCGATGCCGTCGGTCTTCTCCAGCCGCAAGAACGCCCCGGCGGCTGACAAGCCCTCGCGCGAGGCACCTTCAGCCGGCTTTGCCAATCTCTTCGGCTGGCGCCGCCCGACGCCCCAGGGCCAGAACGACACCAGCGACGTTCCGGCTGTGCCCAGCCAGATCGTCACCTCGCCGGACGACCACCCCAAACCGGCACCGTTCGACGATGCCGATCTCGAAATCCCGGCCTTCCTGCGCCGGTCGGCCAACAACTGATCTCCACCTGACTTTGGCCACACCGCGCCCGGATCCTCATCCGGGCGCGTTCGTATTTGCAACGAAATGCAACGAACTGGTACGAAACTAGGCCGGTGTGGCCCTTTGGTGACACGTTTTGTTGCAGAAATGATCCAATAATTTCAGCACATTAGGCGCCGCCGCCGCCCCATTTTGTAACAACACGCAACATCCCGTGTTTTGATGCTTCCCCCCTCCCTTGCCAAATGGGTTTTGAAGGCTGCGACAGGTGCAGCCGCAGTTCAGGTCGTTGGTTCAATGGTTGATATGCAACACACCCTCGCCAAGTCTGTCAGCTGCGCCGGTGTCGGCGTGCACAGCGGCGTGCGGGCCCGCCTCACCTTGAAACCTGCCCCCACCGGCACCGGAATCGTCTTCCTCCGCACCGATGTCGAGAAGGGCACCGGCACCGTTCGCGCCCATGCCGAAACCGTCACCGATACCCAGCTTGGCACCACGATCAGCAATGAACACGGCGTTTCCGTCGCCGTCGTCGAACACCTGCTCGCGGCCATCGCCGGCCTTGGCATCGACAATCTC
>NZ_NCJT01000524.1 GCF_002282565.1 Hyphomonas sp. 34-62-18 | reverse complement strand
TGTGCCGGTGGCGGCATAGAGGAAGCCGATCCCGATAATGTAGAAGCTGGCGCCCAGCGTCCCCATGATCAGATAGTTGAAGGCCGCCGGCAGCGCGCGCCGGTCGCGCCGCGCGCCCATCGCGACGAGCACATAGGTGGCTAGCGAACTGATCTCGAGGAAGACGAAGAGGTTGAACGCGTCACCCGTGGAGGCCACGCCAAGCAGGCCGGCCATGCAGAGCAGGAAGGCTGCGTAGAACATCCCCAGCTTGTTGCGATTGCCAAGTTCGGACGTGATCGTCGGCCAGGAAAACACCGAAGCGAGGAAGCCGATGCCGGTGACCAGCAGCAGGATCATCGCGTTCAGGGCGTCGGTGCGGAACTCGATCCCGATCGGCGGCGGCCAGCGGCCGATTTCGTAAGAGAGGATACCCGTCGGCGACGACTGGACGAGGCCAAGCGTGACGATGGCGAGATAGAAGGACACCGCTGCCGTCAGCACGGAGATCAGATTGCCACGATCAATACCGGCGCATGCGCAAGCGCCCAGCCTGGCGCGGAGGTCAGCACGGATTCCAGCGTCATGCCGAAGCCTCTTTGATATCTTTGTCTGCCTCGAGTTCCTGGGCGAGCGCGGTCTGCATGTCGATCTCGCGCACTTCGTCGGCTTCGATGGTGCCATAGGCTTCACGGATGCGGACAATCAGTGCGAGACCGAGCGACAGCGTGGCAACACCCACGACGATCGCCGTCAGCATAAGGACGTGTGGCAGCGGATTTGAGTAAACATGGTGCAGGTCTGCGAACCGATCGCCAGCCGCCGCGACGAGGGAGTCCGGTGCCGGCGCCCCTTCATGGACGGGATCATAATGATAAGGGGTGTCTTCCGGCAGCAGGATCGGCGCGGTGCCGCCGCTGACTTTGCCGAGAGACACGTAGAACAGACAGATCGTGGTCTGGAAGATCGACAGACCCACAAGGCGTTTGATCAGGTTTTCGGCAGAGAAGGCGATATAGAGCCCTATCATCATCAGGCCGATGATTGCCCAGTACC
>NZ_NCJT01000270.1 GCF_002282565.1 Hyphomonas sp. 34-62-18 | reverse complement strand
CGATCCGGGCCTGCAGTTTGACCATGTCGGGGTATTCGGGTTTGAAGGTCCCGAGCATCTCCTGGTACTCAGCGGAGAGGTCTGACCGCATGGCCCGCAGGCGTTTGAGATCCTCGCTGTCGAGGAACTCAGCAGTCGCCGTATTGGAGAGCATCTCGCGGTAGGTCTGCTCGGCGGAAATCCGCTCGCTCTGTGCCTTGGCGAGTTCGGCGTTGAGCGCAAACAGCGCGTCCCCGTCCAGAGAGCTTGATCCCTGGCTCGCGCCGATCTCCAGGATGTCCTGCTGGCGGGCATAATCGACCAGCCGGCGTTCCGCCTCTTCAAGGGCAGTCTTGGCGGTAACCAAGCGTTCTTCGAGGAACTTCCGGGCGTAGGCGGTGGTATTGTATTTCCGCTCAAGACTGCTCTCGATGAAACTTTCCACGACCGTGTTTGCGATACGTGCCGCGTCGCCCGGATCGGCGCCGACAAAACTGACCTTGACCACCCGGCTGCGCCCCTCCGGAGCCACTTGGAGGTTTTCAATGAGGTTGTCAGCCGCCTGACGGACGCGCTCCTCACGGCCGAGTTCGGGATCGGCGTAAAGCGGATTGCCGGAGAGATCGAGCAGCTCGACCACACGCTCGGCAAGTGCCCGGCTTTTGAGGAGCGCGTACTGGGTTGCCATGTATTCGGAGTCGGCAACAGTCACGGGGTCGACATTGGCCGCTTCGAAGATACGGGTTTCCTCGCGTTGCACTTCAATCGTGGCGGTGGCGCGGTAAAGCGGCACTTCGCGCAGAGTAAGCAGCAGGCCAGCGGAGGTGCCAAGGATCATGATCGCCATGATCATGAACTTGCGACGAAGCAGCGTGCGTACCGCGCCCCAGAAATCAAATCCGCCGCCCTCTTCCTCATAAGGGTCGCGGGAGTAGCGGGGATCGGCAACAGGATAAGGGCTGAGCGCCTCTTCGCGGTAGCTTTCCGGCAAGCGCCGGCCAGCCCGCGGCCCCAGGCTCAGCGGGCTGTCCGGAGACATGCTGCGATCATCTGGCATCTGCGGCTCCTGCCTCTCCTGCCCGGGGTTTCAATCTAATACAGGACGAAAAGGGTCAGAAGTGGGACAGATCTCAGGAAATCGCCATACCTCCGCCTTGCCTCAGAGCCATCCATCACGACGATATCATTGGCGTAGATCAGCGGGTCCTCGGCATCCCCCCTGCGGATGTCGACGAGGCTGAAGGCGGCCGCATGGCGCTTGCCCTCGATCTGGCGGAAGACGACGACCCGATTTGGGTTGGCCGAGTCGGTTGCCCCGCCCGACAGGGCAACTGCTTGCAGCAAGGAGAGCTGCCCGTCGACCGGGTACATGCCGGGGTTCTTGACCGATCCTTCGACGGTCACGAAGCGCTTGCGGGCTTCGGTAATCCGGACGGTCACATCGGCATTCTGGAGGTATTTCTCCTGCAGCCGGGCTTCGAGGGTTTCGGCAAGTGCCGCGGCCGTATAGCCGGCAGCCTGGACCGAGCCAATCAGCGGCATTTTGAGATTTCCCTCGAAATCGATCTGATAAGTGTCATCAAGGTCTGGCGCCCCGAAGACGGAAATCTCGATCAGGTCCATCGGGCCGATCCGCGCGTCCCGGCTCTGGATAGGAAGGGTGGAATCAGGCGCCGAAAGCTGCTGGGTCATCTGGACGGCCGAGCCGCCCTCGCCGCGGCTCTCGCACGCCGCCAGGGCAGCGAGCAGCAGCAGTAAAATCAATCCCTGGATACGCGTTATCATTTCACTCACCACCTTATGACAATCCAATGCGACAATGCGATGAAATTCAACCGAAAGGCTCACTGGGGACTGAATTTTCTGGACTATGGCGAATAGTCAACCGGCTACGGCAGAAAGAGAGCCCTTCCCGGGCGGCGAAGCCGGTCAGAAGGAGGCCCGTCGGCCGCCTTCGGCGGCTCAGCCCCTGGCCGACTGCTCAAAGTGAAGGGGCCCGCGCTGCGCTCAGCTTACCAGCAAATGGCTGAAAAGATTTCGATAAAAAAGGTGTGATGACGCGCTGCCAGCATGCGTCGGGCACGGAAGCAGCCACGCTCCCGATCAGACCATGACCCAAAGGACTTCTGGCAGTCCCGGTTTGCGATTTTGGCGATCAAAAGCGTCAATCAATTCACTGTGAGCATCCTGGCTCTTAGCTGCGTGCGTACAAATCCGAATAACGCATGATATCATCTTCTCCAAGATATGCGCCCGTTTGCACCTCGATCACAATGACCGGCAGTTTACCTGGGTTCTCCAGGCGATGCCTGGCGCCCAACGGTACGAAGATTGATTGGTTTTCGGTCACCAGCGTTACTTGGTCCTCAATCGTGACGCGCGCCGTACCGGCCACGACGATCCAGTGTTCAGCCCGATGATTGTGGCTCTGCAATGACAGGGATGCGCCTGGCTTAACCAGGATACGTTTGACCTGAAACCTGTCACCTGTTGCAATACTCTCAAACCAGCCCCAAGGCCGCTGTTCCCTGAGAGAGCTGTCTGCTTGCCGGACGCCTTTCGCGCGCAACGCGCCAACGACTTCGCCCACCCGATGACTTTCCGACATCGGCGCCACCAGGACGGCATCGGGCGTGGCCACGGCAATCATGCCCTGCAGCCCAATTCCAACCAGGTGAGGGCCCTCGCCTTCGGCTTTGAGCAGAGTGTCAGAACAATCGATCATCGTGACATTGTCCGAGCACACGTTGCCGTCTGGACCTGCCCCCCCTTCCTGCCAGACGCTGGCCCAGCCGCCGAGATCGGACCAACCGCCGGAGAAAGGCATCACGGCAAGCTTGTCTGCCTTCTCCATGATGGCGTAATCGATAGAGATGCTTTCGGCGCCGCCCCAGGCCTCTGGCTCCAGCCTCAGGAAGGAAAGATCAGGCCTCGCCCCGGCCACTGAGGCCGTGACGGCCGATAGCATTGCTGGAGCGAACTTCTCATAAGCCGCCAGGATGGCGTTGACCGAGAAGAGAAAAATGCCGGAATTCCAGAGGTAGTTTTTCGCTGCGAGCATATCCATTGCGCGGGCCCGGTCGGGCTTCTCGACAAAGCGCCGCAATACCTGGGGCGTGGGGGCATCCCTTTCTGCGCCAGGGGCAAGCTCGAGGTATCCGTAGCCGGTCTCCGGATGGGTCGGAAAAATTCCAAAGGTTACCAGATCGCCCGCCTGAGCGCGCGAAACACAAGACTCAACTGACGCCTGAAAAGCCTCCGTATCTGGAA
>NZ_NCJT01000269.1 GCF_002282565.1 Hyphomonas sp. 34-62-18 | reverse complement strand
CGGAAGTCTCGTTCGGGCAGGACCGGGCGCTCGTCGTCTGGGACCGGATCCTGATGCCCGATGGCAGCTCGATCACGATCTCCGAGCCGGGCAGCGACGTATCTGGCTATGCGGGCTTCAAAGACAGGACCGATCATCACTGGGACAGGGTCTTAGCCGCTGCCGGTCTCGCGACCCTGCTCGGCATCGGCGCCGAGCTCGGCCCCGGCGAAGACGGAGATATCGAGCGCGCGATCCGCCGGGGCACCACCGATACCATCAACGAAGCCGGCCAGCGCGCGGTCGATCGCAGCCTGGGCGTCCAGCCCTCCATCACCATTCGTCCGGGCTGGCCCGTCCGCGTCCTCGTGACAAAGGACCTCGTCCTGCGGCCCTATCCGGAGACAGCCCCGTGAACCTGCGCCTCGCAAAACTCCCTGACCGCACCCCGGCCCGGCTCACGCTCGCGCTTGATCCGGATACCGCGGCCGCGCTGCAGGATTATGCGGCGCTCTATCAGGAGACTTATGGCGAAGCCGAGCGCGTAGAAACGCTCGCCGCCGCCATGATCGAGATGTTCCTGGCCTCAGACGCCGGGTTCAGACGGGCCCGCAAAGCCCTGCCCAAACCTGCCAACAAAGGAGACTGACCCATGGCACAGATCGGCGCATTCACCCTGAAGGACGGAACCTGGACCGGAACAATCCGTACAATGACCATAAATGTCAAAGCCCAGCTTGTTCCCAACAAGGACAAGACACAAGGCGCGCCGGATTTCCGGCTCTATGCCGGCGGCGCAGAACTTGGCGCCGCCTGGCGCGAGGAATCCAAGGATGGCGAAACGCCTTATCTCGCTGTGAAACTCGATGATCCGAGCTTCGCCCAGCCGATGCGCGCCGCCTTCTTCGAAAACGAAAAAGAAGGCACCGGCGTCCTTGTCTGGAACCGTCCCAAATGAGCCAGTTCCCCCCACGCGCGTTTATTCGCATGGCAGCTGAACGCGAAGCGTCAGAACGACCGCCGACACTGACCCACTCGAATGAGCGGGAAAGTGAGATGGGTTTGCGCTTTCTGTCACTTCGCGATGTTCTTGACAGGCTGACAATCAGCCGGTCGCTTCTCTACGAACTGATCAAGGATCCGGTCCAGCCCTTCCCGGCGCCCATTCACATTGGCCGTCGGAGCGTTTGGGTTGAGAACGAAGTCGAGAGCTATATGCGAGCCGTTCTGAGCACAGCGCGAAGGTAATGCGCGGGCGGTCCGCACTTGTTTGCCTTGCAGCGCGGGCTGAATCGCCCGTAGCATGCTCAGTTGCGACTGAGGCAAACGCCTTGGTCAAAGCGACAAAGGATTGGGCGCAATGGCCAGGATCCACCCGCTTTGGTCCCGTTTAACGTCGCGCCGATATGGGCCGTAGCCAGATCAAATCTGGGCCCTATTTGACCGGGGGAAGGCTACCCGCGATGGACCGCGCGGCCGAGGGTCTTTCACAACGGTCTATCCCTTGCGACATGGTTAACTGAAGGCCGTTTCGTTATTTCGCTAGACCGCCGCTATTGCAAAAAATGTTGCCGGGTTCATTCCGGAAGCGTCCGGGTCGAAGCCAGCCATAACAATTGCGCGAGGCGCTGCACTGCAGTGATGTCGAAGATAGGCAAACATGCGCCAACCAAGCCAACGCTACGATACTTTATTACAGCTGTCGGTGTGTAATAGTGTTGCAAGCCGCAGAAATGCGCCCGTGCGGCCTACATCTCGCAAGCTGACCCAGCGCGTGCGGCAAAACGGCTTGCCGCAAATTTTTCATGCAAACACAACTATTCGATGCTATCTGGGCATTATGGTGCTGACAGTCGCGTCTTCCTGGTTCCGGTTTTTAATGGCCGCGCTTGTTGCGCTGGCCTTCGTTGCCGGACCTTTGGCGGAAGATGCGCACGCCGCCGAGCGGTCAACGATCTGCTATGTCGATCACACGGCTGATACGGCGGCGCCGGAAGATTCCGACCCATCCGGCGGGCACGAGCACGCTGTGCACACCTGCGGCGCCTGCCATCATCCCATCTGGCGTGCCAACAAAGGCGTCACCTTTGACCTGATTACAACGAGCCCACGTTTTTCGTTGAAGCCCGACACTGCTGTGTTGAAAGCCCCGCCCTACGAACTGCTGCGTCCGCCTCGGGCCTGATCCTCTGCAACCGTTTCCGGATGCGTCCTTCGCGTCCGGTGCCTGCCGAGACATCAGCCTGAGGATCAAATCTTTCCATGACATTCCTTTATCGGGGCGCGCTTGCCGCCCCGGCGTTCGCCCTCGCCGCATTCGTCGCGGCAGGCAGCGCCTCTGCAAGCCCTTGCATGCCAGACCATGTTGCCGCGCCGAGCGCGCTCTCTCCAGATGTGCCCCTGACGCTTGAGGCGGCGCTCAATGAAATCCGCCGAACATCTCCGGATATACGGGCCGCCGGACTTGAAGCCCGCGCGCTCAATGCAGATGCGGACCAGGCCGGCAGGTGGCTCAATCCAACGCTCACCGCAGATTTCGAGAACTTCTCCGGCGGCGGCGCCCTGTCCGGCTTCGACCAGTCCGAGACAACATTCGGGGTCGAACAGACCTTCCGGCTGGGCAATAAGCGGGGCCTGGAAGAACGCGCAGCCCGCGCCCGGGCGGCGCTGGGGACTGCTGAATGCGCTGTCATCCTTCGCGAATCCGAACGCGAGGCAGCGCTTGCGTATGCCGACCTGGTCGCCGCGTCCGAAGCGGCAAGGCTCGCCGATGAGGCATCAAACCTCAGCTCAACCCTGGCAGAAACCGTCAGCAAAAGGGTGGAGGCGGGCGCTGCGGCGCCTCCTGAGCTTGCCCGCGCCCGCGCAGACGCCGCGAGCCTACGTGCCGAAGCGGCGTTGGCCCGGGGCGAAGTCGAGGCGAGGGCGTATGCGCTCGCAAGTCTCTGGGGCGAAGCCGATCTGCGTTTTGCCGTTCCCTCAGAGTTCCAGATCATTGCCGCCGCCCAATCGGGTACGGCGCCTCATCCGAACCTGGCTGCCGCCAAGGCTGCGGTGGACGCCAGAGAGGCCGAACTCAAGCGCGCCCGGGCTGAAGCTATTCCGGACTGAGCTTGCCTCTGCCGCTGTTTGACCGCGGCAGCGATACCGTTCGGGCGACCCGTCTTCGCGGCGACGCCGCAAAGGTTTCTGCCGAAGCGGTCGAGGCGCGGCTCAGGGCCGAACAGGCGGCAGCCACCGCTACCGCCCGCGCGGCGAACACGAGGCTATCAATTCTCACCAAAGAGGCGCTGCCAGAGGCAGAAGCCGCATTCGAAGCCGCTGACCAGGGTTACGCGATCGGCCGTTTCGACCTCACCACCACCCTCCAGGCGCGCGCGGCCCTGATCGACGTGCGCCAGGCCACCATTGCCGCCCGCCGGGATGCGCGCGCGGCAGACCTTTTGCTCCGCAGCCTGATCGGCGCGGCCCCCTTTGACGGAGACACACAATGATCGACCCCAAACTGACTGGGCTGGCACTGGTGCTGGCCATGACGCTCGCCGGCTGCGGCGGTTCCGGTGACACGGCCCGCGCAGATGCTGCAGCGGTCGCCGGAGCGACAACCGACGAGCACGCGGATCATGACGATCACGCCGAAGAAGAAGACGGGCATTCTGAAGAGGAAGGCCATGCCGACGGCGAAGAAGAAGGTCATGACGATCATGACGATCATGGCGACGAAGCGAACGG
>NZ_NCJT01000268.1 GCF_002282565.1 Hyphomonas sp. 34-62-18 | reverse complement strand
GATCCAGGCATTGATGCAACTGTCTTCGCAAATGAACATGGCCTCAAACCGGTACCGCATGCATATTTCAACGCCGGCATGATGGTGATCGACCTTGAAAAGGTCCGCGCCAGTCACGCTTTTGAACACGCCTTTGAAGTGATTTCCGAGGGCCGTATTCAGCTCCGCTATGCAGACCAGTGCGCCCTCAATCTCGTGCTCTGGAACCAGTGGGCGCGCCTAGATCCTGTCTGGAACATGCAGCGCCGCATGCTGATCGATGAACCCTGGGAGCCGGTGTTTGCCACACGAGAAGAAATGAACTGGGGGCGTCGCCCAAAGCTCATTCACTATACGACAGCAAAGAAGCCCTGGCACAAAGACGCCTATCATCCCTATACGTGGCTTTATTTCCGCTATCTGCGTCGCACACCCTACTGGCAGGAAATTAACCAGGGTTCAGGAACAACCCTGCTCCAACACGCGCGGCGATGCATTAAGGCAAACCTGCTTCTTTTTTTCAGCCGTGCCTGAAACGGTCAGGACAAACGCGCCGCGCGCTCAGCACTGTCTGCGATGACTGTTGAGCATTTTCTGTCATCGACTGGCATCAATCCTGCTTAGATTGAACCGTGGACCTTTAACGCACTTCGCAAATGGGCCCAGTCATCACAGGAACCTATCATGATCAGAAGCCGACGCGCAGCGCCACCAAGGGCGCCGGAGTTTGATCGTCTCATCGCACTTGACGGACTGCGTGGACTTGCCGCCCTAACGGTCGTGCTTGCCCACTTTACGCTGCGCTGGAGCAGCGAGATGAACGGAGAATCACTTTATCCGTACGGCGACCGTTTTGTCGGCTTCTGGTTACCGATCGCTGACCTCCTGCTGTTCGGGGTAAATCTGTTTTTTGTAGTGTCCGGCTTTGTGATGGTCAAAATGCTCGCTCGCTCGACAGGGCTTTGCGACTTTATGCTCAGGCGGATCGCGCGACTTTGGCCGATGCTTTTCCTCTGCGCGACAGCAACGACGCTAATTATTAATTTATCGGGCTTCCCGCTCCGTTTCGAGACGACGCACTATTGGGAGGTGACCCCTTTTGAGTATCTAAGTTCCATCTTCTTTATCGATCCTGCCTTTCTGGGACCATTTTTTGGGCGGCCTTGGGCGTCGTGGGTAGATGGCGTCTATTGGACCCTTTGGATCGACGTGCGCTTTTATGTATTGGTGGCAGCCGTCTACTGGATTTGGAGCGGACCGCGTCAATTTGCACGAGCTTGGGTTTGCGTACAACTTGCTTCGCTCGGTCTACTGATGATAGCGTTATTCACGCCGTTACAACTGCCCAAGTTGCTGGAGTTAATACTTCAACCCCAATACCTCGCCTGGTTTACGGTTGGAATTGCCGCCGCTTATCTTGTAGATGATCCTGATTCAAGCGAAGGACGTTGGCTGGCGCTCTCCGCTGCGGGATCCATGCTATTTGCCGCCTTAGCGAGTTCTACTTTTATTCCGGACAAAGATTGGTTTGATATCCTTGTACTGTATATTCTGGTGCTCATGCCATTCCTGCTCATTGTGATGAACACTCCTGGTATCATGTCGATTTTCACCCATCCGATCGCCGTCGTGATCGGTATGGCCTCATACCCGCTCTATATATTTCATGAAGCTTCCGGCGTCGTCGTGATGAACCTCTTGGCAGATGCAGGGGTGCCAGTGTCGCTGATCCTGCCCTTAATGCTGGCACTGGCGGTGACGGTCGCCATGCTGTTGCACAAAATTTTTGAAAAGTCTGCCCGCCGTGTGATCCTTCAGATTGGACAGCCGGGGGTCGTTTGGAGTGAGCGGGCGTTTCCAAACCTTCGCTTTAAACGCGAAGAGAAGACCTTAAACAATACTGAAGTTCAACGCGCGCTCATAACTCAAGCAGACAAGCCTGCGCAGGGCAAAACATGACGACTCTCAGCGCAGCGCCAGCAGACGCTTCGCGGTGTCCGTGATCTTTGCCCAATTGCCCGCGGCAATATCCGCCTGCCCGGCAATCCAGGAGCCGCCCACTGCAAACACGTTTGGCTGTGCCAGATAAGACGCCACCTCGCCTTCTGTGATGCCGCCGGTTGGCATGAACTTCAGATGCGGCAACGGCCCGGCCAGCGCCTTCAGCGCCGGCACCCCGCCGGCAATCGCCGCCGGAAACAGTTTCAGCCGCTGAAAGCCCTCTTCGGAACGGGCCATCGCTTCGCTTGCCGACGCCACGCCGGGGATCATCAGATGTTCCCGCCCGCCCAGCGCCGCCCGCAAACCGGGCGACATGCCCGGCGACACGAGAAACTCCGCCCCCGCGTCCAGCGCCGCGTCCACATCCCGCCCGCTGAGCACCGTGCCCGCCCCGACGATCAGCCCCGGCGCCGCTTTGCGCATTTCGGTAATCACTTTCAGCCCGTCCGCCGTGCGCAGCGTGACTTCGGCAATCGTCACCCCAGCCGCTTCCAGCGCCTGCGCCAGCGGCGGCGCCGACGCGGCCGCATCCACCACCAGCACCGGCACCACCGGCGCCGCCTTGGCCGCTTCGTCCAGCCTTTGAATAATGTTTGTCATGCGTTTGGCCCCGGCAGTGCGTCGATGGTCGAGCTGCGCCGTCCGGCGGCACGCCCGCTTGTCAACGTTGTTGTGGCCCGTGTTGCTCGGGAAGACAAGCACCCACGCCGCAAAATGCCCCCGGTGTCATCATGGGCTCAGCCTTTCCCGGATCACCCGCGCGGCGCGCTCAGCCGCCACCCTACGCCGCCTGCGCCCCATCGGTCGGACGGCTTGCGGAACGGTCCAGCACGCCAGGCGCGTCCCACGCCCCTTCCGGCCGGATCACCTGCAGCGGATCGGCCCGCACACTCAACACTTCCGGATGGCGCGGCACGGGGATTTCCATCTCGGCATACTCATAGCCCGAAAAGGCAAAGCCCTCCCGCCCGTTCACCAGGCGGCAGCGGAACACCCGGCTCCAGGTCGGCCACAGCCGCGCCTGTATCTGCGCCAGCGCCAGCCTGTATCCTTTGCGCGCAATGATCTCGAACGTTTCCGCCAGCAGCACCTTCAGCGCCGGGGTCCCCCGGAAAGCAGGGAGGATCGATGTCCGCTCCACCTTCGCAAAGCCCGCAAACCACCGCACACGGATGGTCCCTATGGGGCGCGCCCCGGCATAGACCACCATATGCGTGGCGGTGAAATCATTGCCATCATACTCTTCATCATACGGGCAATCCTGCTCGGCCAT
>NZ_NCJT01000267.1 GCF_002282565.1 Hyphomonas sp. 34-62-18 | reverse complement strand
GCCGAGGCGCGCCGGACCAGCCGGCTGGGCTTCCAGACCGGCGGGCGCATAGAACGGATTGATGTGCGCGTTGGCGACACTGTGAAGGCCGGCCAGACAATTGCCCGGCTCGACACGCGCAGCCTGGTCGCGCAGCTGGCCTCGGCCAAGGCCGTGGTGGAGGAGGCCCGCGCCGCCCACCAGCTTGCTCTCGATACTGCAGACCGGCAGCGCCAGCTTCAGGCCCAGGGCCATGTATCGGCACAGCGCGTGGAGGAGTTTGTTGCACAAGCCACCACGGCGATGGCCCGCGTGGAAGCCGCCAGCGCGCAGGCAGATACACTCCGGGTACAGATAGACCTCGCGAGCATTACAGCCCCCTATGATGGCGTGATCGTGTCCCGCTTTGCAGACGAAGGCGCAATCGCGGGGCCGGGACAAGCCATTCTGGAACTTGTGGAGGCGGGCGACCTTGAGGCGCAGATCGGCGTCTCGGCTCGGATCGTTCCGGAACTGGTGCCTGGTGAGATCTACACGCTGGAGGCTGAAACGGGCCCTGTTGAAGCGCCCCTGAGAAGCGTGACTGGCGTGGTGGATGCTTCACAGCGGACCGTGGCGGCTGTGTTTGATGTGCCTGCCGGCAGCGGGGTGCCAGCAGGGTCTCTGGTTCGCCTGAAAATGCAGCGCAAACTGGAGGAGAAGGGATTCTGGGTGCCGTTGAAGGCGCTATCGAGCGCCAATCGCGGGATGTGGACGGTCTATGCCGTGGTGGCGGAGGGCGATGAGTGGCGCGCCCAGCCAAGGCTGGTGGAGATGGTTTATCCCGCCGGGGAGCGCGCCTTTGTGCGTGGCCCGGTTGAGGCTGGAGACAGGATAATTGTCGATGGGCTGCAGCGGGTGACGCCGGGCGCCAAAGTGTTGCCGCGAGAGGTGCAACGCGCCGAAACGGCAAATGGCGGCTGATCGCGGGGAGGGGCTGGGGTGAGTACGCTTTTCTTCCGTAATGCGCGGCTGACGATCCTGACCATCCTGGTCATTCTGCTGGGAGGCATCGCTGCGCTGTTTTCGCTGGCGCGGCAGGAAGACCCGACACTTGTAGAACGCTTCGGAACGATTGTCGTGTTCCTGCCGGGCGCCGATGCAGAGCGCATGGAAGCGCTTGTGGCTCAGCCTTTGGAGGCGGCGCTGATGGAGCTGCCTGAAGTCAAGCAGGTAGACACCATTTCGCGCAACGGCGTGGTTCAGCTGGTTCTCGATGTTCAGGAAGACCTGACCGAAACAGAGGTCGACAATGCCTGGTCGCTGATCCGTCAGAAGGCGGAACAGGCGCGTAGATCGTTTCCGCCCGGAGCATCTGCGCCGGAAGTGACCCGGCAATATGTGGGCGCGGCGACAATGATCGTGTCACTTACATGGAAAGGGGAAGGCGAGGCGCCCCTGCCGATCATGCGGCGTCTTGCGCTGGATCTGCAGGACCGGTTCCAGCGATTGAACGCTACAGAACTAACCCAGACATACGGCATGCCGGTTGAAGAAGTGCGTGTCGTGATGGACGCGCAGGCGCTTTCGGCGGCGGGGCTTTCCTTCAGCCAGGCCGCCGGCGCTGTATTGGCGGCGGACTCCAAAAATCCTGCCGGGCGGCTGCGCACCGAAGGGGGCACGATCGGCGTTGAGGTCCAGGGGGAGTTTACCAACATCTCGCGGATCGGCGAGGTGCCGGTGCTGCAGCGTGAAGATGGCACCTCTCTCCGGCTTGGCGATGTTGCCCGCATAGAGAAGGGGCTACAGCAGCCTGCCACACGCGCCGCTTATGAAAACGGGCGCCGCTCGGTTTTGGTGGCAGCCTTTATCTCGCCGGAGCAGCGCGTCGACATATGGTCAGAAGGGGTGCGCAAGATTGTTTCGGATTTCTCCGTCAACATGCCGCCGGGGCTGACAGCAGAAATCGTATTTGATCAGAGCGTCTATACGCATGACCGGCTGAGCGGGTTGGCACAGAACCTGTTGATGTCGGCGCTCATTGTATTTGCTGTGCTGTTCTTCCTGATGGGCTGGCGGTCTGCGATTGTGGTTGGCCTTGCCATGCCACTGACGGTTGGCCTGGTGCTGATCCTGTTCAATGTGTTCGGTCATCCGCTTCACCAGATGTCGGTGACCGGGCTCGTCATTTCCCTCGGCCTGCTGATTGATAATGCCATTGTCGTGGCCGATGACGTCGACCAATGGCGGGCCAAGGGCTTTGGGCGGCGGGAGTCCATTGAGCGGAGCCTAAAACAGCTTGCTGCGCCGTTGGCTGCCTCAACCCTCACGACGGTTCTGGCGTTCGCGCCGATTGCCATGTTGCCGGGGGCTGCGGGCGAGTTTATCGGCATGGTCGGGCTGTCGGTCGTTTATGCGATCACGGCTTCCTTCTTTGTTTCGGTAACGATTGTTCCGGCGCTGGCAGGCTGGTTTGACCGGGAGCGTGGCTGGGAGCGGGGAGAGGCACGCCGGCCAAGGCGCTGGTGGCGTGATGGCGTGACATTTGATTTTCTGTCCGACGGGTACCGCGCCACGATCGAGGCGGCGCTGCGCTTTCCGCCACTTGGCATATTCATCGGGGTCGCGCCTGCGATGCTTGGGCTCGTGTTGACCAGCACCTTGCCGCAGCAATTCTTTCCGCCCACGGAGCGGGATCAGTTCCAGGTTGTGCTCAACCTTCCGTATGAGGCGGATTTAGCCGATACCGAGGCAATCACCCGCCGGGCGACTGAGTTCATCCTGGCACGGGAAGGTGTGAAATCAGTCACTTGGGTATTGGGAGAGCCATCCCCGCGGGTTTATTACAACGCGATCAATAATACCCAGGGCGTTGAAGGGTTTGCCTCCGGCTGGGTGCAGCTGGACAGCGCGGCGCGCACGCATGAGATCATCAATGATATTCAGCAGCAGGTGCGGCAGGAGTTTCCGTCCGCGCGCTTTCTGACACTGCCGTTCGAGCAGGGGCCGCCGGCAGACGCGCCGATCGAGCTTATCCTGCGCGGGCCCGACATCGAAACGCTGAACCGTCTTGGCGACGAACTGCGCACGATATTGAGCGAGACCCCGGGCGTGACATATACTGTCGGGTCTCTGCAACTGGGCGCGCCGACGCTGAGGTTGAAGGCGGATGAGGCGGCCGCGGCGATGGCGGGTTCAAGGCTGGCGGACCTGGCGACCAATCTGAACACGGAGCTTGAGGGCATCCGCGCCGGGTCGATCCTTGAGGGGACAGAAGAACTGCCGGTCCGGATCATTGGTTC
>NZ_NCJT01000009.1 GCF_002282565.1 Hyphomonas sp. 34-62-18 | reverse complement strand
CGCTTCAAAAAAGTCTTCGGCATGGGGGAGCTGCAATATCTCAATTTCGAAACGAACTATGCAAATGGTCTCGCAGAATTGTTGGAGACACTTGAAAAGCAGAATGTCCCAAAGCTGAAAGAGCCTGTTGTTCAGCCGCAATGGGAGCAACACCGTCGGCGCAACGAAATCAAGCTGGAACGCTGCGACGAGACACTTACCACCAACTGGGTCGCAATTGAAAGCGCGCCGGACGAGATCGCCTATGTAGCCCCGACTGGACCATGCGATCGCGATAAGCTGAAAAAGCGGGCGAAGAGCTTTGCCTTTCCGACCTATCCCCATCTTTCCGGTTTCATCACCTTCGCCTCCTCGCTGGAAATGGCCGAGCATTTCGACGGGTTTGGACCGATCAAGACGATTTCGACGATCCGCCTTTCGGCCTTCATGGAAAAGGGCTGGTCCGAACTCGACATCAAGCGCCGTGAAGCGAGCAACGTTCTCGTCGCGCTCTTCCGTCAGGCATGGGAGCGGCGTCTCTCGGCGATGGGGTTTCAGGAGTATGAATGGGCGAGCGGGCTCGGGCATCACGCTGCAGCCGAACAGGTGCGGATCAATGAGCGTATCCCGTGGGGACCCAAGGAGGGCAAGCGCCGGTCTGTTTTGCGCAATGTCGCGAGGGGGCGGGTCTGGTCCTACGGGGTCAGCGCGGTTCCCAATTTTTATCCGTTTCCTCATTTCAGGCTTAAAGCGCGGGTTCTGTTTTCGGATCTCAAGGAGAATGCCGAAGGCGAAGAAGACCGACAGGGCGATGTCATCGACGACAAGGAGAAGCAGCACCGCCATCGGCGGAGCGACTGCAAGGGCTGGCGGAACAAAGCCTGGCACGGCCGCATGATGGCGTTTCTGGAGCTGATGGCGGGAGACGATCCTTACATCTCGCTCCCTGTCGGGGCAGGTGGTGATCTCGTGCTCGATGTTATGCCTATCCAGATGATCTCGCCCGTGACGACGCCGATCGTCGATGATGATGAGGACGCGGAGGAGGCCGATCCCTCGACGCTCGCCGGCGACTTCGACCCTGAAGACGGCGAGCCGTCGGAAGATGGGGGGGCGCCGGAATGAAATTCAACATCGCCACTCCGAAACTCATTCATCTGCCCGAACCCGGACTTGCCTTCGGGCTCGGCCAGTCGACGGATCACCCGAAGGACGGTCTTTTCCTCTACGGCCCGCACAAGGCGGATGACCGCAACAAGGTCATCACGATTGGCGTCATCGGTACAAAAGAGGGACTGGGCTATTTCCGGAACTGGGCGCGCGCTGCGCTCGGCGATGTGCTCGTGCCGCCGCCGAAAAAGACGGACAAGGAGCATCGTCTCCATCTCAGCAACTTTCCAGGAATGCCCGCGGCCTTCGGGGTGAGTTTTGATGCGGACGATTTCATCGAATATGAGGTCAGCGCCGACAGGATCGAAACGACGACCGCTTTGGAAAATCACCATGAGGCGGTTGCGCAAACCGTCGAGATCTTCCTCGACCGCGTCCGCCATCATGATGACAATGAAGAGCGCCGGCCAGATGTCTGGATGTTTGTCCTGCCGGAGATCATCTATGCGCGCTGCACACGTCAGGCGCGCCGCAGCGGCGTGACTTTATCCCCCGGCGAATACGTGAAGCGGCAAAAGCAGCGGAGCAGCCTGCCGTTGCTGGAGGACGTCCTCGATCTTACGCAAGAGGACATTTTCGACGATGTACCGGATTTTCATCGGCAGGCAAAAGCGAAGCTCTTGAAGCTCGGCTATACGTCTCAGCTCGTTCGGGAAACGACGCTGGCGCCGGATGCTTTCACCAACAAGCACGGCTATCCGATACGGGGCATTCAGGACGCCGCGACCATCGCCTGGAATCTCGCGACGGGGCTCTATTACAAAACGCAGGCCGAGCCGCCCTGGAAGATCGCGGGAATGCGCGATGGGGTCTGTTATGTCGGTCTTGTTTTCAAGAATCTTCCCAATGACAAGAACGACCATGCCTGCTGCGCCGCGCAGATGTTCCTGTCGGAAGGCGACGGGATCGTGTTTCGCGGGGCGAACGGTCCCTGGCAGACCGAAGACGGCGAGTTTCACCTGAAGAAGGCCGCCGCCAACGACCTCATCGGGAAAGTGCTGGAGACATATGAGGAGAAGTTCGGTGGACCGCCGAAGGAACTGTTCATCCACGGCCGCGCCGGCTTCTCAAGGGAGGAATGGGAAGCGTTCGAAGAAGCGGCGCCGGCCGGAACCAATATTGTTGGCGTGCGGATTAAGACGACAACCGGCCAGGTGAAGCTTTTCCGGGACGGCAAATATCCGACCTTGCGCGGGACGGCGATGATCCTCGACGGCAACAACGCCTTTCTCTGGACGTCGGGCTATGCGCCGCGGCTCGACACCTATATCGGTCCGGAGACGCCGAACCCCCTGAACGTCACGGTGCTGAGATCGTCCGGCGAACGGCCGGACCTCGAAACAGTGCTGTCCGACATCCTGGCGCTCACTAAGATCAACTATAACGCCTGCAATTATTCCGATGGGTTGCCCGTCACCATCCGGTTCGCAAACAAGGTGGGCGACGTTCTCGTCATGGGCAGCGCCAAGGGCGGCGGGAAGCAACCGTTTAAATTCTACATCTGACGGGGGAGCGAATGGTCTTTGTAAGAGGAAAGGCGCGCATCCGACACGCGGAAACCGGCGAGGTTCATGAGATCGACGCCGACGAGCTCGTTTTTGACGCCAGCGAAGGCGAAGAGCGCAGCATGGGACCGGAGACGACCTATTCGGCTGTCGTGCACCATCCTCAGCTTGGCCAGCTTGTCTGGTATTTGTGGGAATACCCTGTGGGCGCCGAAAATGACCGGGAGACGGATGTCGGCGCCCATGAGCTGCTTGAGAATATCGACTATGGGCTGGGCACCGGACCTCCAGACGATGACGATGATCGTCAGTCGCGGATCGACGCACTCGTTGAATGGTTCTTCGAGCACTATGAAGATCCAGCGCACCGGCTTCCCCATATATCCGCTGAGGGAGGTTATCAGTGGATTCATGGCGGACCCTATGATGCGCGGGACGTTCTCTCTGATAATTTCTCAGATGAACCGGAAGACATTCTTGAAGCCGCAATCGATCAAATCGAAACGGACGGGACGGACTGGTCGCCTGTTCCGGGGCGGGAGGATTATGACGATCTGGAACGGCCCGATGATGCGGACGAACCGCCTGGCGAGGAGGAACTGAGCGCGATCCTCGCAGATCTGAACGGGCTTATCGTGCAATTGCCGGAACCGGACGCCGATCCGGTCTTCAGGATGGGCGAGGACGGTCTCATCCACATGGCGCCGCCGCCGGATCGTCACAAGCTGGCGAAAGACGATGGCGTTGTGGACGAGCTGCGTACAGCCGCCGCTGACCTGGTTCACTCTCTGGCGGGAACCAACGCTCATACCGAGCTGCTAGCATCGGCTGAAAGATATGCAGCCGCTCTTGCCGACGATCCAGTCTCGCTCTCACAGCTTTATGGTCGTGGCGTCCGGCTCGAAAATGCGGCGACGACGGTTCGTGTCCGGATCGAAGCGGATGAGTTGCCGTCCTTTACGGCCGAGACAGACCTGACGCTCAATACCGTCCTCGATCTGCACGCGACATTCATCATGTCGCAGGAAGAGGGTCGTCAGCTCGTCGAGAATGCGGCAGCCTATCAGCGCACTCCTGAAGAAACGAAAGCGCTGAAGGCGGCGGCCGAGCAGATCGCGGCTGCGGTCACGCTGCGGCCGGACGTCTTCTCGCCCGAAGTCGGCGCATATCTGACGGACACCGCCCATGACATCGGCGCAGGTCCCCACCCGGAGCGATCCAACCAGATCGGGGTTTCTACGTTCGGAAATCTGATTTCGGGCCTTTTGAAACAGATCGGCTCGGTCGGCGGCATCGCCGTCGGCGCGATCATCGGCGGCGCAATAGCGGCGAGTGCGCCCGGCGTGGTGGCGATAGCGGCTGGCGCGGGAGCGATAAACGGGCTTGTCTCCTTCCTGACGGCGAATGCGCCGCTTCTGCTCCTGTTCGCGGCTGCGGCGGGAAGCGACGTCTCCTGGATGACGTCGATCGCGCGCCTTCTCGACAAACTGCGGCACAATAAGAAGACATGACGATAATGACGGGAAGCAGCGGTGGGTACTGAAATCAGCCTAGACATTGGCGGGATGAGCGTCGCCTGGAGCAAGAACCATCGTGGCATGGATCATGGCTTTCTCTTTCAGAGCGCAGACCAGCGGTGCGTCCCGGACGATGAAGATGACGATCCATCTGAGGACGATGACCCAGATCAAGTGCTGATGGATATGACTTTCATCCGCACCCTGCGGTCTGCCTTGCCGCGCCTGGAATTGTTGGGCCATACGCTTGCAGTCGTAAAGGCGGATTATGAACGGGTCGCAAGGGAAAGCATCGAGGAGCGTCGGATTTTTCAGGGGGACGGGATTGAGATAGACTTGCCGCTGGAATTGATGGCATTCGAGGAGTTTCTGGCATTTGCGACGAAATTCTCAGTCCGCGATCTCAGCGATTCATATGATGACGATCTCCATGCAGATTGGGAGAAACGGTTGAATGACCGACATGCGGATGACTCGGCCGTCGGGCGCGTGCCGAGCGTTTCGTCGTACGACGTCGATGGATATTCCGAACGAAGCTATTTCGGATCGCTGATCGGGTTTTTGAATCCCTACAACATTCTCAGGCTGCTTGCTGAGAATGAGCGCAATCTCGACTGTAATCTTGAATGGCGTTACGGACCGCTCGTTTCTAATGGATGGGCGAACGTATCGGAATTCGTGCCCGAAGCACGGCGCACCCAGACATTCTTGATTTCGACCGAAGGCAGCTCGGATATTCATATTATACGGCATGCGATCGACTTGTTACGTCCGGAGATCGCCGATTTCTTCCGCTTTATCGATGTGAGCGAGGGACATCCATTTTCCGGCGCCGGCAATCTCGTGCGGTTTGCCCAAGGGCTCGCCAAAATCGACGTTCACAATCAGACCCTGTTTCTGCTCGACAATGACGCGGAAGGGGTAAGCGCCCATAAACGAATTTCCGCGCTGAGCTTGCCGGAGAACATGCGGACTGCGACGCTTCCGGAAATGGAACGCTTTCGCAAATTCCGGACGCGCGGTCCCGAGGGCGTCGGCGCAGCAGACATAAACGGTAGGGCGGTCGCGATTGAATGTTATCTCGACCTGACGGCGGAGGCGACGGCGCCGGCGGAGGTGGCGTGGACCTCCTATAACAAGGAACTGGATGTTTATCAGGGCGAGCTTTTGAACAAGGGAGCGTACACCAAGACGTTTTTGAAGCACGCCGCCTCGATTAAGGGTTACGACATGTCGGGCGTCGCGGCGGTTCTTGATATGATCTATTCAGAATGCTGCAAGATCGCTGAGACGGCACAAGTTAACTCGCAATACTCATAGCGTTTGTACTATTTTCGAATGGAGATAGAGTTGGATGCAAATCGAAGAAGAGCTTTCTGAACTCTAGCAACCTTCAACCCACCCTCGGATCAGCAGCGTACACCGCCATGCTCTCCGGGATGATGTTCGGCTTGCGGCTTTCGCCAGCGGCCCAGGCGTCGATCATGTTGGCCCATTCCTGCATCATGTGGCGGCGCTGGTCGGCATATTCCGCCTTGTTGTAGACCCCGCGCGATGAGCGCCGGTCCTCATGGGCGAGACTCTTTTCGATCCAGTCGCGATTGAAGCCAAGCTCATTGAGGAGCGTCGAGCCCGTGCGCCGAAGGTCGTGAACCGTGAAGGGCTCAAGCGGCAGTTCCATCTCGCTCGCCAGCTTGTGGGCGCTGTCGGTGATCCGGTTGAAGGTCGCGTTCGAAATCGGGCGGAATGTGTCGTAGCGCGACGGGAAGACGTATTTCGATCCGCCTGCGCAGGTTTTCAGCGCCACCAGAATATCGAGCGCCTGGTTCGACAGATAGACATTGTGATCGAGGCCCGTCTTCATCCGCTTCTTCGGGATGGTCCAGACCGCGTCCTGGAAGCTGACCTCATCCCAGGTCGCATGGGCGACCTCGGTCTTGCGCTTCATCGTCAGCAGGATGAATTTCACGCCAAGCTTCAGCGTCGGATTGGCAGTGATCTCTTCAAGGACACGATAGAGGATCCGGATCTCCAGTGGCGTCAGGGAGCGGTCGCGGGGCCGGACACGCGCGATCGAACGGGGATCGACCTCATCGGCGGGATTCTCGACGCGGATGCCGTGCAGGGTGGCGAAGGCGTAGATGAGCTTGATGAACTCGCGGGCGTGGAGAGCCGTTGAAGGCGCGCCCCGCTTCTTGATCTTGTCGCAGAGCTGACGGACATCCTCGCTCGTCACTTCGCGCAAGGTGTAATTGCCCAGCGCCGGGATCAGGTCACGATCGACAATGTGACGACGCATGTCGCGGGTCGAGTCCGACATCTCGCTCTCAGCGAGCCAGCGCTGAGCAAGCTCCCCGAACGTCCCGTCGGATTTCGCTTTGGCCTTGGCACGCTTCTTTTCCTTAGCGGGTGAGACACCCGCATCCACGAGCTTCTTCGCATCGATCAGCTTCTCGCGCGCAGCCGCCAGCGTGATCCCGTACTTGCCATAACGCCCGATGGTCAGCGTCTCCCGGCGCCCGTTCACACGGTAATCGTAGCGGAAAGTCTTGGTGCCCGTCGGCGCGACGGACACATAGAGACCGTCCCTGTCTGCGACCTTGTAGGGTTTATCCTTTGATTTCAACGACTTGATTGCAATATCGGTCAGCATGCTGCGCCTCCTACCCACCAATTTTACCGTCAGGCCAAAATGGCCTATTTTCGACAATGAAACGCTTGTTTTTCAACGTGTTACGCCGAAAAAATACCGTCAGGCCGCCAAAATGGGCTGACGGTATTTTGACCTTAGGCAGGATGAGACAATTTGTATACCGTCAGGCGATACCGTCAGAATGTCCCGTTGGCCCGCGATAGAGGGCGATAGATACCGAACGAAAATCGGTATCAAGCTATTGAATTTGTTGAATTTATTGATCGATCGCGATAGTCTGAGAGTGACGCGGAATCATTCCCACTCGATGGTGCCGGGGGGTTTGGATGTCACGTCATAGACGACGCGGTTGACACCCTTCACCTCATTGATGATCCGTGTGGCCACCCGACCGAGGAAGGCATGTTCGAACGGATAATAATCCGCCGTCATACCATCTGTAGACGTCACGGCGCGAAGGGCCAGCACGGCCTCATAGGTGCGCTCGTCCCCCATGACGCCGACAGTGTTGACGGGCAGCAGGACGCTGAATGCCTGCCAGATTTCATCATAGAGACCCGCCTTGCGGATCTCCTCAATATAGATCGCGTCGGCCTTGCGCAGCGTGTCTGCTTTTTCGCGAGTGATGGCGCCGGGAATGCGAATGGCGAGGCCGGGACCAGGGAATGGATGACGGCCGACAAACGCTTCGGGCAAGCCAAGTTCGCGGCCGAGGGCGCGTACCTCGTCCTTGAAGAGCTCGCGCAGCGGCTCAACCAGTTTCATTTTCATCCGTGCTGGGAGGCCGCCGACATTGTGATGGCTCTTGATCGTGACCGAAGGGCCGCCGATGGCGGAGACGCTTTCAATAACGTCCGGATAGAGAGTGCCTTGGGCGAGGAAGTCCGCCCCGCCAATCTTGCTGGCTTCGGCATCGAATACGTCAATGAACAGGGCGCCGATGATCTTGCGCTTTTTCTCCGGGTCCGTCACGCCATCCAGCTGGCTTAGGAACAGCTCTGACGCATCCACGTGGACCAGCGGGATGTTGTAGTGTTCGCGGAAGAGGCTGACGACCTGCTCGCTTTCGCCGGCGCGCATCAGTCCGTGGTCGACGTAAACGCAGGTGAGTTGGTCGCCGATGGCCTCATGGATAAGAACGGCGGCCACTGAAGAATCCACGCCGCCGGAAAGGCCGCAGATCACCCTGCCCTTGCCCACTTGCGCACGGATCTTTTCAATGGCTTCGGCGCGGTAGGCGGCCATGGTCCAATCACCCTTGAGGCCTGCGACCCCGTGCGTGAAGTTGCGCAGAAGGCGGGCGCCGTGGGTGGTGTGCACGACTTCCGGATGGAATTGTGTGCCGTAGAATTTCCGCTCCGGATCCGCGATAACCGCAAAGGGCGCGCCGGGTGACCGGGCGATGACGCCGAAACCTGGGGCCATGTCTGCCACATGGTCACCATGGCTCATCCAGACCTGTTCGGAATTGCCGCCCTCGAACAGGCCCTCGAGGATCGGATCATCCTGGACAGGCTCGATAAAGGCGCGGCCAAACTCGCGGCTGGTGCCGCTTTCCACACGGCCGCCGAGCTGGTGCATCATGACTTGCTGGCCGTAGCAAATGCCGAGGATGGGAAGGCCGCTGTCGAAAATCGCCTGATCGGCGAGCGGCGCGTCTTTCCAGGTGACGCTGGCCGGCCCGCCCGAGAGGATGATCGCCTGAGGGTGATACGCCTTCAGGAAGGCGCCATCGACCTTGTTGAAGGGGTGGATCTCGCAATAGACGCCGCTTTCGCGCAGGCGACGGGCGATCAGCTGGGTCACCTGACTGCCGAAATCGACGATCAGGACGCGTTCGTGGGAGGTTGAGGCGGAATCGGCTTGCTGTGTCATGGCCCCTATTAGCGGGGCTTTCGCCGCTGCGAAAGGCTGAGAGAGGCAGCATTTGCCTATTTGGGCAGGAACGCATTAGCTAGGTAGCATGACCACACCGTTCCAGACCGTTCCGCAACTGATCGACACCGCACGCCGCGCCTTGCAGCCTGGCGGAAACCCCAAAGACGCCGTTGCTGCGCTCAGTCTGGCGCTCCAGCAGGCGCCCAGGGATATTGGGTTGATCCTTTTCCTGGCCGACGCGCAGCATGCAGCCGGCCAAAAAGGCGAGGCGGGGCATGCCTATGGCATTGCGCTCCGGCTCGCCGGACAGATCAACCCGGCCTCCATCCCCGAAGGGATCAAACAGGCGCTGCAGCGCGCGACCGCACGACGGGCGGAGTACGCAGCGGACTATGAAGCGTTTCTGCGGGGCCGTGTACCGCGGGTGGCCAGTGACGGCCGGTTTGGGCAGGCGATGGAGATCCTGCTGGGCCGAAAGCAGATCTATGTGCAGCAGCCCACGAAGTTCTATTTTCCCGGCCTGCCCCAGATTCAGTTCTACGATACGGCCCTGTTTGACTGGGCGCGCGACCTTGAAGCCAAAACGGATCTGATCCGGAACGAGCTGCTGGCCGTGATGTCGGACAGCGGGTCGTTCGAGCCCTACCTGCCGGAGGAAGACAATTCGCGGCCGCACGTCCAATCTGTCGCCTTGCAAGGGAGCCTCGACTGGTCGGCCTTCTACATCTGGAAAGATGGCGCGTTGGTGGAGGAAAACGCGCGCCGATGCCCGGTGACGGCGGCTGCCTTTGAGAATGTACCTTTGGATTTCCTTCCCGGCCGGGCGCCCTCCGTCTTGTTTTCGAGGCTGAAGCCCGGGGCGCACATCCCGGCTCATACCGGTCTTGTGAACACACGGCTGATTGGTCATCTGCCGCTCCTGGTGCCGGGCCCTGCCTGGCTTCGTGTCGGCAATGAGGTGCATCACTGGCAGGAGGGCAAGCTCGTCGTGTTTGATGACACGATCGAACATGAGGCCAAGAATGAAGCCTCAGAGGAGCGTGTGGTGCTTCTGTTCGATTTCTGGCGGCCAGAGATTACCGTACAGGAGCAGGAGCAGATTGCGGCGCTCATCGGCGCCATCGTCGAATATTCAGGCGATGCCGCGATGCGGGAGAGCTGAAAGGTTCAAGTCTCGCGGCGGAGCAAGGCGAAGAAGAAGCCATCCGTGCCGGCGCGGCGCGGCGTGAGACGCACGCTGCCGGTGGGGCCGCGGAATTTGCGGACGATTGTGGCGCCGTGATCGGTCAGCAGGCCGGAAGCGATTGCGGCTTCTGCGGCATCCTCTTCACGGAAGCGTTTGTCTGCCGACAGAAACTCAGCAACGCGATCCTCATCTTCCTCAATCAGGAATGAGCAGGTTGCGTAAAGCAGGCGTCCGCCAGGCTTTACGTAATTGGCCGCTTCGGCGAGAATCTGGCGCTGGTCATCGATGCGCTTGGCCAGCTGAGCAGGTTTCACGCGCCATTTGGAATCGGGCTTGCGGCGCCAGGTTCCGGTTCCTGTGCAAGGCGCATCGACAAAGACGAGGTCCATCTGACCGACGAGCGGATCGAGGCTGGTGCCTTCGCTGGGGTGGACGAGTTGAACATTGTGGGCGCCGGAGCGTTTGAGGCGCGGCACGAGCGCGGAGAGACGTTTGCCGTCAATGTCATAGGCGTAAATTTGACCCGTGCCCTGCATCTGGGCGGCGAGCGCCAGGGTTTTGCCCCCGCCCCCGGCGCAATAGTCCAGCACCTGCTCGCCCGGTTTGGCATTTGCGGCAGCGGCGGCAATCTGACTGCCGGCGTCCTGCACCTCGACCCAGCCTTTGGAGAAAGCGGGGATTCCTTCGATGGAGTCTTCCCGCTCGGTGGGGTCGCGGGCGGGAATGTTGTAGGCGTTCGCCAGCAGCTTTGACGGCACCGCGCGGACGGATTTCAAAGGCAGGGCGGCCTTCTCGGCGTCTGATTTCAGCGTGTTTACCCGCAGGTCTACATCGGCCCGGACCGCCATGGCCTGAGCTTCAACCACCGTGTCTGGCCCGAACACACGCTCCATATGGGGTGTTAGCCATTCGGGGAAATCGCCCTGAACATGGATCGGCGCGGCAGGATCGGGCGCCATGATGAGCGCGTCGCGCTCCGCATTCGTCAGCGGCGTCGGACCATGATCGTCATAACAGGCCTGCTCAATGTCGCGGGCGGGCCAGTCCCAGGCAAATCGGAGCGTGCCGAATACCAGGGACCGGGGATCATCATTGCCCATATGGTGAGCGGTGGAGTTGCGGCGGCGGAGCGCGTCCAGCACGAGGCCGGACACCCAGGCGCGATCCTTGGAGCCGGCGTAACGGGCCCGCTTGCCCCAGTCGCGCACGGCAATCTTCACCGGTTGATGCCGTTGCAGCACGTCCGTCAGGACTGAAATCGCTGCGCTGATGCGTCCGCCATTGCGCATGTGTCGGCTCTCCGGTTGCGAAAGCGTGGGTGTTAGCGTCCTATGACGCCATAGGGAACAGCAAAGGGCTGAACATGCTGGAGATTCGCTTGCCGGAGGGTGTGCGCGACGCAACCGCTTCAGACTGGCGGCGCCTTGGCGATATTACCGGGGAGGCTTTCGCCGAGGATCCGGTGAACCTCTGGATATTTGGCAATACCGGGGCTCTGACGCCGGTCTTCTCGCAGCTGGCGAAGCATCTCTATCTTCCGAACGGTATTTGCCATCTGGCGGGCGACCGCGGCGCGACGATGTGGTGCCTGTCTGACCGGCGGAGGGAGCTTGGTACTTTGGCCACGCTTGGGCTGGTCTGGACGCTGATGCAAAAGGGTTCGAAGGGCGCCGCCAAGCGCGCACTGACGGCGGGCGAGACCATGGCGCGGGAACATCCCAAGGAGCGTCACCTTTACCTCTTCACCATAGGCACGCGAAAGGCAGAGCGCGGCAAAGGCCTGGGCAAGCTGCTGATCGCCCCTGCCCTTGCCGCCGCCGACAAGGCAGGCATGCCCTGTTATCTGGAGAACTCCAATCCGGCGAACACGGGCTTCTATATGAGCCACGGCTTTGAACGGATGAAGCTGTTCGAGCCCGGCCCCGGCGCCCCGCCGCTGGAAGCAATGTGGCGGGAGCCGAAGGCGCAGGAAGCGATTTGAAGATCAGCCGCGCGACAGCGAATAGTTCGGTGCTTCGCGTGTCATCATCACGTCGTGGACATGGCTCTCGTTGAGGCCGGCGCCTGTGATCTGGACGAACTCAGCCTTCTGGTGGAGCTCTGCAATGTCCTTTGCGCCGACATAGCCCATGGCGGCGCGCAGGCCGCCGACCATCTGGTGGATGATGGCGCCGACAGGGCCTTTGAACGGCACTTGCCCTTCGATGCCTTCCGGCACGAGTTTCTCGGCGGCAGCGTCTTTCTGGAAATAGCGGTCGGCCGAGCCCCGCGCCATGGCGCCGAGGCTGCCCATGCCACGATAGGCTTTGTAGCTGCGGCCCTGATAGAGGAACACTTCACCGGGCGCCTCTTCGGTACCGGCGAACATGGAGCCCATCATGGCGGTGGACGCGCCAGCGGCGAGCGCCTTGGCGAAATCGCCAGAGAATTTGATGCCGCCATCGGCAATGACCGGCACGCCGGACGAATGCGCGGCGGTCGCGCACTGCTCGATCGCCGTGAGCTGGGGTACGCCGACACCGGCGACA
Source organism: Hyphomonas sp. 34-62-18 (assembly GCF_002282565.1). GTDB lineage: Bacteria > Pseudomonadota > Alphaproteobacteria > Caulobacterales > Hyphomonadaceae > Hyphomonas. The sequence goes on along the minus strand of NZ_NCJT01000009.1, from coordinate 25,844 downwards.
ATGCGGGTGGTGCAGATCGAACCGGGGCCGATACCGACCTTTACTGCGTCTGCGCCAGCATCGATCAGGGCTTTCGTCGCCTCTGCCGTGGCAACGTTGCCGGCGATGATTTGCACGGAATTGGAAATTTTCTTGGCGCGGGTGACCGCTTCAGCGACGGAAATCGAGTGGCCGTGGGCCGTATCGATGACAACCGCATCCGCGCCGGCTTCGATCAGCGCAAGCGTCCGCTCAAAGCCAGCGTCGCCCACGGTAGAGGCGGCGGCGACGCGCAGGCGCCCTGCCCCATCCTTGGCGGCGTTGGGGTGAACGGCGGCCTTGTCCATGTCTTTCACGGTGAGCAGGCCGAGGCAACGACCATCATGATCGACGATTACCAGGCGCTCGATCCGGTGTTTGTGCAGCAGGCGGCGGGCTTCGCCGGGGTCCATTTCCATCTGGGCAGTGACCACGTTGCGGGTCATCAGATTGGCGATTTTCTCGTTCAGATCGTCTGCAAAGCGGGTGTCACGATTGGTGACGATGCCGACGACTTTGCCGTTTTTCTCAACGACGGGGATGCCTGAGAAGCCGGTGCGTTTCTTCAGTTCGCGCAGATCGCCGAGGGTCGCGTCCGGGCTGATGGTGACGGGGTTCATCACGACCCCGCTTTCATACTTCTTCACCATCGCCACTTCGCCAGCCTGTTGCTCGATTGACAGGTTGCGGTGGATCACCCCAATGCCGCCAGCCTGGGCCATCGCGATGGCCAGGCGGGCCTCGGTAACCGTGTCCATGGCGGCCGAAAGCAGCGGGATATTCAGGGGGATGGTTTTCGTGAGCAGCGTCGAAACGTCGACATCTGCTGGTAACACCTCGCTTGCGCCGGGCTGGAGAAGCACGTCGTCGAAGGTGATCGCTTGTCGGATTTTCATGTGGGGAGCTCCCTTTTTGGCCTCCTAAGGGAGTCGCGAAGGATTGTGAAGTCCCCTCATGCTGACTTTGCGATCACATTCCTGGAAAGCGCGGAAAAGCCCGTACGCCTTCCGGAATGTGGTGATAGGGCTGAGCATCGGCCGTCTGAAGGATAATTTGCGGGCCTTCGAATGCAGCGGGGTCATCCAGGCTGCCGACCTTGAGGATCAAGGCGCCCGGAAGGGCCGGTGACCTTGTAAGCAAGGGTGTTCCGCAGTCGGGGCAAAACTCGCGGGTAGCAGCGCCAGGAAAATCGGGCCGCGTGTACCCTTTGGGCGCGCCTTTTGTGAACCGGAACCCCGCTTTCGGCATGGCAATGAAGTCGTTCCCTTCCCCGCCGGTAAAATATTGACACTCACGGCAGTGGCACCGGGCCCGCATAAGTGGCTCCCCCTCAACCTCGTAACGGACATTTCCGCAATAGCAGCCGCCTAACAGATGCATTTCTTTCCCCTCTTCTATCTTATGGTGTACTTCAGCTGGGTATGACCGGCGCCGCTATTTACGGAAGCCTTTGGCGACGACGTAGATTTCAGGGCTGCCGGCGCGACTGGCGGCGGGCTTGATGTGCTTCACTGCGCGGAAGTGCTGTTTGAGCTGGTCGAGCACATCCTTGGTGGCACCGCCTTGAAACACCTTTGCACAAAATGATCCGCCTTCGGCCAAATGCTCGATTGCAAAGGCCACAGCCATTTCCACGAGCGCAACGGTGCGCAGGTGATCCGTCTGCTTGTGGCCGGTAGTGTTCGCAGCCATGTCGGAAAGGACGAGGTCTGGCGGCCCTGAAAGGCCGGCCAGCATTTTCTCGACATCGTCCGGATTGTTGACATCGCCCTCAATGATCAGAGCACCCTCTATCGGCACCAGCGGCAAAAGGTCGATCCCGACAACTTCTGCGGCACCTTTCTGCAGAGCGACCTGGATCCACCCCCCCGGCGCGCAGCCCAGGTCGACAACGCGCTGACCCTTGCGGAGTATTTTGGCGGTCTCGTCGATTTCCAGAAGCTTGTAAGAGGCGCGCGAGCGATAGCCCTCCTCCTTTGCCTTCCGGACATAAGGATCCTGAAGCTGGCGCTCGATCCAGCGTTTGGAGCTTTCCGTGCGGGCGTTTCGCGCAATGACCTTGCGCTCGGTGGCGCGGCGGCCGGAATCCTGTTTATCCGGACCCGGACCTTTCCACCGCCGCCTGTCGTCGTCACTCATTTGGAGCCTCCTGGGGGCTGGCGCGGCCACCGCGCCCTTTGCGGCGGCGGTTGCGATTTCTGGGTTGACCATACATCATCGACAGCAAAAGTCCCTCACGCAGACCCCGGTCCGCCACGCGCAGACGAGTGCCTTCAAAGGCTTCCCAAACAGCCTGCATGATCGAACAGCCGGCAAGCATAAGGGGGGCGCGCTCTTCACCGATGGTCGGTAGCTTGGCCCGGCCCGCGACGCCAAGTTCCCGCAAGAGCTCTATCGTTGCGCTGCCCTCATCGCGGCTCATCCAGGCCCCGTCGACCTTATCGCGGCGATACCGGTCCAACTTCAGGTGAACGCCGGCGAGACAGGTCACCGTACCGGATGTGCCGATGAGATAGCCTTCATCTGCGGCAAGGCGTTCCTGCACCGCTGCAAGGCCCGGCCAGGCGGCGACGATTTCCCGCGCGCGTGCCAGCATGAGCGGCCATCCCTCTGTTTCGTCATGCTCGCGGAAGGCGTCGCTCATGGTGACGACGCCCATCTTGAGGCTGGTCCAGTCAATGATTGGCGCGCGGTTCAGCATCCCTTTTAGGCCATGCCCGCGCGTCATTTCCGCATCGAGGAGGGACAGCTCAGTTGAGCCGCCGCCGATATCCACCACGAGCACGGACTTCGCCGGGGCAACGAGCAGATCGTGACAGCCGATAGTGGCCAGCCTCGCTTCTTCCTTGGCGCCGATGACTTTGAAGGTGAGGCCCGTTTCGGAATGCACCCTCTGGATGAACTCAGCGCCGTTTTCGGCTTTTCGGCATGCCTCGGTCGCGATGCATCTCACGCGGCCGACGCCATGGTGGCGCAGCTTCCGGCGGATAACGTGCAGCGCGTCGAGCGCCCGCTCGATCGCCGCTTCGGAGAGGCGGCCGGTATCGTGCAGCCCCTCCCCTAATCGTGCAATTTGAGAATGCGAGTCCACAACCCGAAAGGTCTGCCCCCGCGGCTCTGCCACCAGCAGGCGGCAATTGTTGGTGCCCAGGTCGACCGCTGCATAGAGCGGACGGCTGGTGGTGGGGCGGGCCTGCGCGCGTCTGGGCGGCCCTCCCCTGTCTTTTTTGTCAGCCATGGTGTGGCCCGAATGGAAAACTTGAGGCAATGTCTATCACAGGAGATAAAAATGACCAGTAGACGCGGCCAAACCGCATGGTTGAAGAAAATCTTCCGTAAGCGGGGGCGCCCGGCGGAAGCAGAGCCGCTTTTGCTGACCGATCCCGTCGATACGAACTACTTTTACAATGCCATTTCCCGGCACGAGGCCCGGTTCCAGATCGGGCAGGTTGTGCGCCACAAGCTGTTCCCGTTCCGGGGTGTGATCTTCGACGTCGATCCGCAGTTTGCGAACACCGAAGAATGGTATGAATCGATCCCTGAGGAGGTGCGGCCCCGCAAGGATCAGCCCTTCTATCATCTCTTCGCTGAGAATGACCGAACCCACTACATTGCCTATGTGTCCGAGCAGAACCTCATCCCTGATGATTCCGATGTGCCGCTGAGCCATCCCGACATCCCGGAATGGTTCACGATGACCGGTAAAGGCACCTACGAGCTCAAGAAACACGCGACCAATTGAGGGGTTCCGATCCCAGTCAGGCGCCGCTATTGCTCCGCGCGATGGTGGCTGTCGTGGAATGCCCGGGAACCAGGGGCACGATGACCACTTCACCCCCCCGGGCCTCAACGATGTCAGCGCCGACAACCGTCTCCTTCGTGTAGTCGCCACCTTTCACCAGGACGTCGGGCTTCAGCGCCGCGATAACTTCCAGGGGCGTATCCGTGTCGAAAATCGTGACGCCATCCACGGCACCGAGCGCGGCGAGAACTTCGGCGCGGGCCTGCTCTGAATTTATCGGGCGTTGAGGCCCTTTCAGACGCTTGACCGACGCATCGGAGTTCAAGCCGACGATCAGGCGGTCGCAATGTAACCGGGCCTGCTCGATCCCGCGGATATGCCCCGGATGCAGGATATCGAAGCAGCCATTGGTGAACCCGATTCGCAAACCCGCGGCGCGCCACCGCTCGGCCTGACCGATCATGGCGTCAATCGGCAGAACTCCCGCGCGGCCCACAGGACCACATTCCGTCAATGCGGCTTTCACTTCTTCTGTTGTGACTGTTGCAGTGCCAGCCTTTCCGACTGCGATGCCAGACGCCGCGATGGCCAGACTTACGGCTTCTGCCAGTGTGCCGCCGCCTGCGATTGCTGCCGCCAGCGCAGCGAGGCTGGTATCGCCGGCGCCAGACACGTCAAACACTTCCCGTGCCCGCCCGGCTTCATGGTGAACCTTGCGATCCTGCCCCATGAAGGAAATGCCCCTTGCTGCACGCGTTACGACGACCGCCTTGGCCGGGAGAACATCCAAAGCGCGGTGAAGAGCCCATGCCGCCTCTTCATCCGTGGATACGCTGGCACCAGTGGCGGCGGCGAGTTCAGATGCGTTAGGCTTGAGAATGTCGACCTTGCCATAGCGGGCGAAGTCCCTGCCCTTGGGGTCGGCAATGACCGGTATGGTGTGGTCCCCGGCTAAATTGAGGATCGCTTCCAGGAGGCGGTTTGTGAGGAGACCCTTGGCATAGTCGGATATGACGATGACGGCGACGCCTGCGGCCTCTTCAGCAATGATCTTGATCAGCTCGTTTTCTGTCGCCTCGCTGATAGGGGCTGTGTTTTCCGTATCCACGCGCAACAGCTGGTGACCACCGGCAACAAAGCGGCTTTTCAGGGTCGTAGGGCGGCCTTCAAGGGTCACCAGGCGATCTGAAATGCGCGCATCCTGTGCAAATGTCGACAGGAGCTCCCTGCCCGCCTCGTCATCACCGCGCGCGCCGATGAGGACCGGCAGGAGGCCAAGAGAGCTGAGGTTTCGGGCAACATTGGCCGCCCCACCCGGCATGGCGGCATCGCGACTGTAGCGCAGAACGGGCACGGGCGCTTCAGGAGAAATGCGTTCAACGGCACCATAGATGAACCGGTCGAGCATAATGTCGCCAATGCAGAGGACGCGTTTGCCCGCCGCCTGGTCGAGAATTCCTGAAAGTCGGGATGACATTTGGGGCGGGCCTCCGGTAAAATTTTAGCGACCCGATGAGGCTATACTCGCGGGTCTATGTGCGCGAAAGCACTGCCCTTAGGCTGGTGATCCAATAGGCGATTCAAGGCGTAAGATCACCATTACCAAGTGTTTCTTCAAGCTGGTCAGTTCATGCCCTCTCCCGCGCCCGCAGTTTTATGGTTCAGGGAAGACCTGAGATTGGCGGATAACCCAGCTCTGGACATGGCGGTACGGAGCGGCCGGCCCCTTATCTGCCTTTACATCCTTGAGACTGGGGAGAGCGCGCCCCGCCCGTTGGGGGGCGCCAGCCGTTGGTGGCTCAACCGAAGCCTTGCCGAATTGAGCGCGTCGCTGGAAGCAATAGGCGGCACGCTTGTGTTGCGGAGCGGGCCGGCAGAAGAGACCCTTCTGGATTTGGTCAGGGAAACGGGCGCCGAAGCGGTGTTCTGGAACCGGCGGTATGGCCTTCCGGAACGGGAGACAGATGCCGCGATCAAACAGGCGCTGAAGGACAAAGGGATAGACTGCCAGAGTTTCAATGGCCGTCTTCTTGTTGAGCCTTGGGAACTGAAAACCGGCGCGGGCGGCTGGTACAAGGTGTTCACGCCCTTCTGGCGCGCGTTGCAAGCCCATTACAAGGCGCCTCCTCCCCTGCCCGCACCCAAGCGTATAAATACCGCTCCGGCTGATGGCGACGAGCTTGCTGCCTGGAAGCTCCATCCGGAGAAGCCTGATTGGTCTGGCGGCCTTGCCGAAACCTGGGAACCAGGGGAACGCGGTGCCCATACCCGCCTCAACGCTTTTTTGGACGGGCCCGTCAGCCGGTATGCCGAGACCCGCAATCTGCCGGGTGATCCGGAAGGCACTTCCCGGCTTTCCCCGCATTTGAGGTTTGGCGAGATTGGGCCGGCTCAAATTTGGCGGGCAGTTCAGGCGCGCCTTGAGGCGCACACAGCGGATGAAAATTCTGCGCGCGTGTTCCTGTCGGAGATTGCCTGGCGAGAGTTTTCCTACACACTTCTCTATTTCAACCCTGATCTCGCGACCGCCAACTACAATGCCAATTTCAATCGCATGGGCTGGAGGCAGAACAAAGCCGACTACACCGCGTGGTGCCATGGCCAGACCGGCTACCCGATCGTTGACGCGGGCATGCGGGAATTGTGGCACACTGGATGGATGCATAACCGTGTGCGGATGATCGTTGCTTCATTGTTGACCAAGCATCTCCTGATTCCCTGGCAAAAGGGTGAAGACTGGTTCTGGGATACGCTTGTCGATGCAGACCCTGCTTCGAACCCAGCCAGCTGGCAGTGGACTTCTGGAAGCGGCGCCGATGCGGCGCCCTATTTCAGGGTGTTCAACCCCATCAGCCAGGGGCAGAAGTTTGATGCGGCCGGAGACTATGTGCGGCGCTGGTGCCCCGAACTTTCCCGCCTGCCCGACAAATACATCCACGCGCCGTTCGACGCAGATGCCCAGACGCTGGGGAAAGCCGGCGTGAAATTAGGCACGAATTACCCGAAACCCATTGTAGAACATGCTGCGGGCCGCCAGCGGGCGCTTGATGCCTACAAGGCCCTCAAAGAGGATCAGACTGCAGAATGAAAAAAATTGCGATCATTGGCGCTGGCATTTCCGGCCTGGGCGCGGCGTGGGCGTTGAAAGATGTGGCCGATGTGACCGTGTTCGAACAGGACGCGCGCGCGGGCGGCCATGCCTGCTCCCATGTGTTCGACTATGATGGTCATCAGACTGCTGTCGATCTTGGGTTCATTGTCTACAACGGGCTGAACTACCCCAACCTCATAGCTTTCTTTGATGAACTTGGCGTTGAGACCCAGGCATCCGACATGAGCTTTGCCGTGTCTGACCCTGATGGTTGGGAATGGGCCTCTACCCTGCCTGGCCTGTTTGCGCAGAAGCGGAATTTCTTCAATCCCGAGTTCCACCGTTTCTGGCAGACAATTCTGAAATTCAACGACACGGCACGAGCAGAATTGGCGGCGGGAAAGGTTCAGGAAACCACGCTCGGCGCCTGGCTTGACCGGCACAAGTATGACGAGTCCTTCCGCCGCAACTATATTCTGCCAATGGGCGCGGCGATCTGGTCTACACCGGAACGTGAGATACTGAGTTACCCAGCGCAGAGCTTTTTCCAATTTTTCGACAATCACCGGCTGATGCACAAGGAGCGCCCAAAATGGCGGACAGTGACCGGTGGCAGCCAGAGCTACGTTCGCAAAGCTGCTGAAGCCCTGGGCAATCGCATTCGAACGGGCGCCGGAGTTGGCCGAATTCAGCCATTCGGAAACCGCGTAGCGGTGGTCCTGGAAGATGGGCATACGGAAGTCTTTGACGAAGTGATCCTTGCGGCGCACTCGGATCAGTCTCTTCGCATGATCATGGACCATTACGAAGATCAGGCGTTTTTGCTGCGGTCCATCCGCTACCGGCCCAACAGTATCTGGCTGCACCGTGATCCATCATTGATGCCAAAGAAGAAGAATGCCTGGGCAAGCTGGAACGTGCTTAAACAGGAGGGCGATGACATATGCCTGACCTATTGGATGAACCGGCTGCAGGGGCTGGAGCCGTCGCGTCCCTTGTTCATCACCCTGAATCCTGCCGCGCCGCCCAGAGAGGAACTGGCTTTCCATCACTATACGTTTGATCATCCCCAATTTGACGCTGCCGCTGAAGCAGCTGTTCGTAGCCTGAAGCGTATTCAGGGCAAAGACAATATCTGGTTCGCCGGAGCCTGGATGGGGCGGGGTTTTCATGAGGACGGGCTGAAGGCGGGCCTGTCGGCGGCACTGTCTCTCGGCGGCAGCGTTTCATGGAAACCAGAGGGCGTGGAAACCTGGACTCCTGCGCGCGGCGCGTCTGTGGTACATGTATCGGCGGAGGTATCTGCTTGACCGCGCCTGCCCTCAGGCTCTGGACCGGCAAAACGGTCCATCACCGGTACGCCCCTTTCGAGCGGCGTTTCGCCTATGACATTGCGCTTATAGACTTGGATATTGATCGTCTGACCGAGGCTGGCCGGCAATCCTGGCTTTTTTCCATTGAACGGCCCGGCGTTTTCTCTTTCCTGCCGGAAGACCACGGGGAAAAGAGAAAAGGCGCCCCGCTGCGGCCGTGGGCCGAGGAAATGTTTCGAAAGGCTGGCGTGGAGCTCGCTGGAGGTGTCATCCGGCTCGTGACGTTTCCACGGCATCTCTTTTACAAGTTTGCGCCATTGTCGCTCTGGTATGGATATGGGGTTGATGGTGCTTTGCGCGGTATCATCTACGAAGTGAACAACACTTTCGGCGAACGCCATTGCTATGTGGCGGCGACGGGCCCTGAGCGATCTGAACACGAGGCAGAAAAGACGTTTCACGTCTCTCCCTTCATGGATGTTTCCGGCCAGTATCGTTTCACGCTCCGGGTGCCGGGCGGACATTTGCGGGTGACCGTGGAAAACTGGATCAACGGGGCGCGCAGCCATATGGCGAATATCAATGCCGTTGAACTGCCGGCGACCACGGGCAACCTAGCGCGGCTGGCTCTGCAACAGCCCTTTTCTTCTTTCGGCGTCACTGCCGGAATTCATTGGCAGGCATTAAAAATCTGGATCAAGGGCGCTGGCTATCGCCGGAAACCTGAAGCCCCCTCAAGGGCGGCGACGATTGCAACCAGCATCCCAGCAAAGACACCCCTCCGCAGCGAAGAACCAGTATGACCCAGATTATCATCGCTTCACCCAGCACCATCCGATCACTGAACGGTGTTCCCGCTTCTTTCCGCATCGGCGCTTTGCTTCTGCTGCGCACGGAGCGTGGAGAGATTCGTTTTGATCTACCTGACGGGAGGACTTTGCTTTTCCAGAATGCGGAAGATGGCCCAACGGCCGTTATACAGGTGCATGACTATGGCTTCATCAAGCAGGCGATGGCCGGGGGGGATGTCGGTTTTGCAGACGCATATATTGATGGGCTTTGGTCAACGCCTGACCTGACAGCCGTGCTGCGGTTCTTTTCAGCAAACTTCGAGGCGGCTGGGCAGCTGGCTCGGGGGGGCTGGATTGTTCGTTCAATGAACATGATCCGACATATCTTCACGCGCCGGAATTCCCGCCAGGGCGCGCGCAAGAATATTATAGCCCATTATGATCTGGGTAATGACTTCTATCAGCGTTGGCTCGACCCGAGCATGACCTATTCGTCGGCGCTGTTTGAGAGCCCCAACCAGTCCCTTCAACAAGGCCAGATGAACAAGTATCGCGAGATCTGCGACAGAATTCATGCCGGGCCGAGCAGCGAGATCCTTGAAATCGGCTGTGGCTGGGGCGGCTTTGCCGAGTATGCGGCCAAGCATCGGGGGTCGAAGGTCACCTGCCTTACGATTTCGCCATCGCAGAGAGACTATGCGGCCGCGCGCATGCAGCGCGAAGGGTTGAGCGACCGGGTAGAGATTCGGCTGGAAGACTATCGCGATCACAAGGGCACCTATGACGGCGTTGCATCGATCGAAATGTTCGAGGCTGTGGGCGAAGCCTACTGGCCGAGTTATTTCTCCAAGGTATTCTCTTCCCTGAAGGCAGGTGGCAATGCTGCGTTGCAGATCATCACGATCAATGATGCGCTGTTTGAGCGGTATCGTCAGCGTGTGGACTTTATCCAGCAACACATCTTCCCGGGCGGCATGCTGATCAGCGAAGAAGTGCTGAAGCAACAGTTTGCAAAAGCCGGGCTGCGCCATGACGGCGTGAAATATTTCGGTCAGGATTATGCCCGCACCTGCCGCGAATGGTCACGCGCGTTCAACCAGAATTGGGACGACATCTCGACGTTCGGCTTTGACGAGCCGTTCCGCCGCCTCTGGAACTTTTATCTCAGCTATTGCGAGGCGGGGTTTAGTGACGGCCGGATCAATGTTGGCCAGTTTCAGGTGACCCGACCGGCATGACGGCCCCTGCCCGGCTTGTTGTCAGACGAGCCGAGACTGTTTCACCGCAGCGGCGATAAAGCTCGCAAACAACGGGTGTGGCTCAAACGGCCGTGACTTCAGTTCCGGATGAAACTGCACGCCGATGAACCAGGGGTGGTCTTTCAGCTCCACGATTTCCGGCAGGCGGCCATCAGGAGACATGCCCGAGAAGATCATGCCGGATTTTTCGAGCGCCGGAATGTAGGCGGCATTGACTTCATATCGGTGCCGGTGGCGTTCGGAGATGTCGAGGCCGCCATAGACCTGAGCCACAAGGCTACCCTCTTTCAGGCGGGCCGGATAGGCGCCGAGACGCATGGTTCCACCAAGATCGGTGTTGGCATCACGGACAACTTTTTCGTTACCCTTGGTCCATTCGCTCATGAGACCGACAACGGGTTCCTTCGTTGGACCAAACTCGCTGGTGGAGGCATCCTTGATGCCTGCCAGAGTGCGCGCTGCTTCTACGACCGATAGCTGCATCCCATAGCAAATGCCAAAGCAGGGCAGCTTCTGTTCGCGGGCATACCGCGCGACACGCATCTTGCCGTGAGCGCCCCGTTCGCCGAAGCCGCCTGGCAGCAAAATACCGTGGACGCCCTCAAGATCATCAAGCGTCGCTTTCGGATCATCGAACTTTTCCGAATCGACAAAGCGAATGTCGACCTTGACCTTGTTGGCGAGACCGCCGTGACCCAAGGCTTCGGATACAGATTTATAGGCGTCCGGAACGTCCGTATACTTACCAACGAGCGCAATGGTCACGCGGCCATCGGGATGGCGGATGGTCTCAGCGATCTTTTCCCATGAGGAAAGGTCCGGCAACGGGGCGTCAGCAATGCCGAAATGCGAGAGCACTTCGGAGTCGAGCCCCTCGGCGTGATAGGCCATAGGCACATCATAGATGTGACCCACATCGCGCGCTTCGATCACACTGGTCGGGCGAACGTTACAGAAGCTGGCGATCTTGCCCTTCTCGTTGACCGGGATGGGCCGGTCACAGCGGCAAAGCAGAATTTGAGGCTGAATGCCGATTGAGCGAAGTTCCTTGACGGAGTGCTGGGTCGGCTTGGTTTTCATTTCGCCCGCAGCCGGGATGTAAGGCAGCAGCGTCAGGTGGATAAAGCAGGCGCGCTGAGGCCCAAGCTCCTGGCCAAGTTGGCGGATGGCCTCGAAAAACGGCAAGCCTTCGATGTCACCGACAGTGCCTCCGATTTCGCAGAGAACAAAGTCGACTCCTTCGCCCGGATCAGAGAGGACAAATTCCTTGATGTCGTTGGTGACGTGCGGAATGACCTGAATGGTGGCGCCGAGGTAGTCGCCGCGGCGCTCTTTCTCGATGATTCTCTGATAGATCCGCCCAGTCGTGATGTTGTCAGACTGGCGGGCGGAGACGCCGGTGAAGCGTTCATAATGGCCGAGATCGAGGTCAGTCTCCGCGCCATCATCGGTGACGTAGACCTCGCCATGCTGGCGGGGGCTCATCGTGCCGGGATCTACGTTGAGATAGGGGTCAAGTTTGCGCAGGCGTACGCGGTAGCCGCGTGACTGCAACAGCGCGCCGAGGGAGGCGGAGGCAATGCCTTTTCCGAGCGAAGACACCACGCCGCCAGTGATGAAGATATAGCGGATCATGGGGTTATACTCATGAAATGATTCGCGCCTTGTGCGCGACCTCCACCAGCAGGTAGCGAAAAATTACTGGGGATTGGCGGTTTCTGGAACAGGTTCCGTTGCAGGTGCTGCCTCTCCGACAGGTTCTGACGGCGCTGGCTCAGGTGTGGGCGTGGCGGGTGCGATCCCAACTTCCGGAGCGGCAGGCGCCGTTTCGTTCAGAAGTGGCGCGGTGGGGTCGAAGAGATCTACAGGCCCCTCTTCAAGCGCGGGTGCCGGGCTCGACTCTTCAAGAATGCGTTCGATACCCGACCGGTTGTCTGCCTGACGATTGGCGATAGAGGTGAGAATCAGGCTCGTTGCGAAGAAAATCGCCCCAAAAATCATCGTCGTGCGCACAAGGGCGCCCGCTGCCCCGCGGCCCGACATGAGCGAATTGCCCGCGCCGCCGCCGATCCCCAGGCCACCGCCTTCGGACTTCTGGACCAGAACAAGACCAATCATCGCCAAACAGGCGAGAATGTGGATGACAAGAATGACGTTCTGCATGGGCCCGACCAGCTTTCCTGAATTTAAGGCGCCCGCATAACCCCTATCCGGGCGTTCGCCAAGTCAGCGGTTCCACACAACTATTGCGCCGCCAGCCGGTAAATGGCGAGGAAATCGTCCGCCTTCAAGCTTGCGCCGCCGATCAGCCCTCCATTTACCTCAGCTACCCCGAGGATTTCCTCAGCATTTCCCGGATTCATGCTGCCGCCGTAAAGGATGCGGGTGCCCCTTCCCGCTTCACCGAAGCGCTTCGTCAACAACTCGCGAATGAAACCATGAACTTCCGCGATCTGCTCCGAATTGGCGACCCGGCCTGTGCCGATGGCCCAAACAGGCTCATAAGCCACTACTATTCCAGAGGCGGTGGCCTCAGAGGGAACTGATCCTGCGATCTGTTTTGAAATGACCTGCAGCACTTCCCCTGCATCTCGCTGCGCCAGCGTCTCACCCACGCAGATAATCGGCGTAAGGCCCGCACGAAGCGCTGCGGACGCTTGAGAGGCTACAACGTCGTCAGTTTCGCCATGGTCGGCCCGTCGTTCTGAATGCCCTACGATAACATAGTCGGCGCCCGCATCCTTGAGCATTTCAGCCGAAATATCTCCCGTATGGGCGCCTTTTTCCTTGGGATGGCATGTTTCGCCGCCGATTCTCAGTCCGGAACCCGCTGCTTTGGCAGCCGCAGCGTGAATCAACGTTGCGGGTAGACACAGGAGAACTTCGGGGCCGGTATTGGACGAGGCAACAGCAGAGGCCACCCGTTCAATCTCGGTGATGTTACCCACCAGACCGTTCATTTTCCAGTTTCCGGCGATCAGCGTGCGCGTCATGCGGCCTTCCCTCTCTTGCAAGTCATAAACCGGTCGCCTAGCAAGCTGTGAGCCACCCGGCAAACCCCAGAAATAAGAGAAGCGCCGTATGCTCGCACTTATGAAGAAGCTGACCCGTTCCCCGTTGGGGAAGCTGGTTCTCATGATCGTCGTCGTCGGTATGGCGCTTTGGGGTGTCGATCAGATTTTCAATCAGGTTAGAAGCGGCCTTGGCGCGAACATTGTGAGCGCCGGCACGCGCGGGCTTGACCCCGCGGATCTGGATTTCCGCGTTGAGACAGTGCTGCGGAACGTAAATGCCACAGCCGAGCGCCCCATGAGCAAATCTGAGGCGCTGGAACAGGGGCTCATCGATCAGATCATTGAAGTTGAAAAGGCGCGGATCACCCGTCTCGGCTATGGAGAAAGCATTGGCATTTCACCCTCACCGGAAGCCGTGGTCGAGGAGATGAATACCATTCCTGCGTTCCAGAACCCGCTTACCGGCGAGTTGGACGCGGCCATTTTCAGGGACCGGATCGCCCAGCTTGGGATGACGCCGGCGCAATTCGAACGCCAGCTGCAGGACGATATTCTGATCCGCGCGCTCAGCCGTGCAGCTGGTTCGGCGGTCTCTGCTCCGAATGTCCTCTCGAATATCCAAGCCAACTATCTTGGCGAAACGCGTGAGGTGGCCTGGTTCTTTTACGACACTTCAAACGCCCCTGCGCCAGCGGCGCCCACGGATGCAGAAGTGAGGGCCTATTACGATGAGCACATTGAGCGACTGAAGCAGCCCGAGCGGCGCGCGCTGGACGTGCTGCGCATGTCGACCGATGACTTTACCGGCAAGGTTGAGGTTACGGATCAGGAAGTGGCCACAGTATATGAAGCCACCAAATCCGAACGCTTTGCGGCGCCCGACCAGCGGACGTATGCCGAACTGATGTTTCCCAGCCGTGACGCTGCACGCACCGCTTTCGGTCTGCTTGCAGGCGGGGCGGACCCAAACAGTGTGACAGGCGCCAACTCGATCCAGTTGCGTACAGCCAGATCGGATGAAATTTCAGATCCCGCGCTGCAGGAGGCCATGTTCGGGCCTGGCAAACAAAGCGGGGCGATGTTTGGGCCGCGTGAAGTCAATGGCCAGTGGATGGTTGCACGGCTGATTTCCGTTCAGCCTGGCGCAGTGAAGCCGCTCGAAGAAGTTGCCGAGGAGATCCGTCTTGGGCTTGCCAGAGAGCGGGCGCAGCTTCTTTTCTCGACAGCGCTCGAGACGCTCGATGAGGCATTGTCTGCCGGGCACGACCTCAATCAGATTGCCGAAGATACCGGCATTCCCGTCTTCAGCATCGCACCGATTGATCAGAACGGGATGACGGAGAATGGCGAGCGTTTCACGATGCTGGCAGATGCGCCGGAAGCCCTTCCGCAGGCATTTCGCCTACCGGAGAATGAAATCAGCAGCCGCTTTGACGTATCGGGATCTGTAGTGCTCGTTACGCCGCGGCGGGTCGTTCCGGCCGCAACACCTGAGTTTGACGTTATCAAAGGCAGGGTGCGTGAGATGATCGTGGCCGAGCGGGCCGCCAATGCTGCGCAGGCTGCTGTTGAGGCACTGACCGGACAGATCCGATCGGGTGCGTTGACCCTGGAAGCGGCAGCGGCGCAGGCAGGCGCAGAAGTCGACCGGCTGCCTGAACCGGTGTCTCGCGCTAACGCTCAATCTATGGGCATTCCCGGCCCGCTGATGCAGGCAACGTTCAATAACCCGGCTGGAAGCGTGATCAGCCTGCCAACGGGTGACGGATCGGTGTTTGCTGTTCTCAAGGTTTTGAGCGTTACGCCGCCGACTGCAGAGGCGCTGGCAAGCATCGGCACCGCCTCTTCTGCGGATGTCACCAATTCCTTGGTGAGTGATCTCGAGGCTGCTGTGGATGATGAAATCCGCCGTGCGGTGAAGGTTCGCGAGAACGCTGCTGCCGTGGCAGCCTACAAGCGAACGATCACGGCGGCCCAATGACCGCGCGGTTGATCGTAAGGCGGCGGATCGGCGATATTGAAACGCCGGTTGGCGCCATGATGAAGCTTGGATCGGACGATCCAGGCAGTTTCCTCTTCGAGTCTATCGCGGGAGGCGAACGCCTTGGGCGTTACTCTTTCATCGGGCTGAAACCAGAGGTCTGGTTCCGCATAAAGAACGGCTTGGCAGAAACCAGCTCTACGGCAGACTTTGCGCAGGCGCACACACTCTCCGACACGCCTGTCGAGGCGCTTCGTAGATTTGCTGAGATGGCGCGCGCGGAAACATCCGAGGCTTTGCCGCCGATGGCATCGGGCGCATTCGGCTATGTCGGATACGACATGATCCAGCATGTAGAGCCCGTATCGATTACCAAGCCGGATCAACTCGATGTGCCTGAGGCATTGCTGGTGATTCCGCGGGTTATGGTGGTCTTCGATCACATCTACCAGGAGCTGCTGCTGATTGGCCGTGTCAGCGGAAACAATGAGGCTGCAATCAACGCTCTTCTCGACGAGGTCGAGAGCAAGCTTGAGAGCTTGCCTTCCCTGCCTCCGAAAGATGGCGTTGCGCAGCCAATATCGCTCGTTTCCGACACTGCTAAGGAGCGATATTTCGAGATCGTTGAGACCTGCCGCGAATACATCAAAGCTGGCGACATTTTTCAGGTGGTGCCGAGCCAGCGCTTTTCCGCGCCATTCGGTCAAAAATCGATCAGCCTGTATCGCGCCCTGCGGCGGCTGAACCCGTCTGCCTTCATGTTCCACATCAATCTTGGACAAGTTCGGTTAGTCGGATCAAGCCCGGAGATCCTCGTTCGGCTACGTGAAGGACGCGTAGCGATCCGCCCGATTGCCGGCACGCGCCCACGCAGCGGCAATCCGGCCGAAGATGCTCTGCGCGCTGAAGATCTGTTGAATGATCCGAAAGAACGGGCAGAACATCTGATGCTGCTCGACCTGGGCCGCAATGATGTTGGCCGCGTGGCCGCCTACGGATCGGTTGAAGTGACGGAGCAATTCATCGTTGAGCGCTACAGCCATGTGATGCACATCGTCAGCCATGTTGAGGGTAACCTCCGCCCGGGTCTTGATGCTGTAGACGCACTGTTTGCGGGCTTCCCTGCGGGCACGGTATCGGGGGCGCCGAAGATCCGCGCCATGCAGATCATCAACGAGGTCGAAACCCATCGCCGTGGCATTTATGGCGGCGCCGTTGGATACTTTGGCTGGAACGGCGATCTCGACACATGCATCGCTCTGCGTACGGCTGTTTTGAAGGACGGCATGCTGCACATCCAGGCGGGCGGTGGCGTAGTACTCGATTCCGACCCTCAGTACGAATTTGATGAGACTGTTCACAAGTCCGGAGCGCTGAAGCGCGCCGCCGAACTCGCCGCAGCCTACGAGCACGATCAATGATCCTCGTCATCGACAACTATGACAGCTTCACCTGGAACCTCGTGCACTATCTGGAGGAGCTTGGTGCGCGGACACATGTGGTTCGGAATGATCAGCTGACAGTTGAGGCGGCGCTGGCGTTGAAGCCTGATGCAATTCTCCTGTCCCCCGGTCCCTGTACGCCGAATGAAGCCGGTATTTGCCTTGACCTTCTTAAAGCTGCGCCGAGGACATTGCCGATTCTTGGCGTATGTCTGGGTCATCAGGCAATCGGCCAAGCCTTTGGCGGCGCAGTGATCCGTGCGCGTGAAATCCGCCATGGGAAGATATCCGAGATATCCACAAACCAGGCCGGTCTCTTTGAGGGGTTGCCGGAGCGCTATAACGTTGTCCGGTATCATTCTCTGGCCATTCGCACGGACGATCTTCCGGATTGCCTGGCGGCCGACGCCTATACCGATGACGGAGAAATCATGGCTGTGCATCACAAGACCCGTCCCATCTATGGTGTCCAGTTCCATCCAGAGAGTATCCTGACTGAACATGGCCACGCGCTGCTCAAAAACTTTCTCAAGCAGGTGAAACAGTGAGCGAGAGCGCGCTGAACTCCGCTATCAAGGCGATCGCGCGGGGGCTTCCCCTGGAAGAATCCGTGCTGGAAGGAGCATTCGACACGCTGCTCTCTGGCGAAGCAGCCCCCGAAGAGGTCGGTGCCTTTCTGGCTGGCCTCACGGTACGCGGAGAGACAGCCAACGAATTGACCGCTGGCGCTCGGATCATGCGCCGGCATGCCCGCCGCGTCAGCGTTGATGGGCCGCTGCTTGACACCTGCGGCACAGGCGGATTGCCGTGGAAATCCCTCAATACCTCTACGGCGAGCGCGATTGTAATCGCCGCTGCTGGTGGACGCGTCGCCAAGCATGGAAACCGGTCGGTGCCGCCAAAAACCGGTTCGGCAGACGTCCTTGAGGCGCTCGGTCTTCAGCTCGAGCTGAGCGATACCGCGTTCAAAGCCTGTCTCGATCAAGCGGGCGTAGGGTTCCTGTTTGCGCGTAGCTATCACTCGGCTATGCGCCATGTGGCGCCAATCCGGCAAAAGCTCGGCATCCGGACCATTTTCAATCTGCTCGGTCCACTTTCAAATCCTGCGGGCGCGGAATATTCCGTTCTCGGTGTTTATGACCGGCAATGGGTTGTTCCCATGGCCGAAGCGCTCAAGACACTGGGTACGCGCCGGGCCTGGGTTGTGCATGGACTTGCCGGAATCGACGAGATTTCAATCTCCGGACCTACAGAGGTTTGCGAAGTCACGCCTGATACAATTCGGCATTTCCAAATGACGCCGTCAGACGCAGGCTTGCCGGTCCACCCTATCTCGACGATTGAGGGCGGCGCGCCGGAAGAAAACGCGGCAGCTATCCGCGACCTGCTTGACGGCCGCGAGGGCCCCTTCCGTGACATTGTTCTCATCAATGCTGCGGCGGGCCTTCTTGTAAGCGGTCTCGCCCCCGACCTGCCTGCAGGCGTTGCCAAGGCCGCTGCAGCGATCGACAGCGGAGTCGCACGGGAAACGCTCGACAAGCTGGTCCGCACATCCAGGGAGAGCGAGTAGGCTATGAAAACAGCGCTCGACCGCATCATTGACTACAAACATGACGAAGTCCGGGCGCTGAAAGCGGCTCGTTCGGTGTCCGATTTGGAAGCAGCAGCCAAGGCGGCGTCGCCCGTGCGGGGGTTTTGCGCCGCGCTGGCAGCCGTTGCGGACAAAGACCAAAACGCCCTGATCTGCGAGATCAAACGAAAGAGCCCCTCCGCCGGAGACATTCTGCCTGGAGCTGACCCGGCAGAAATCGCCCGGGATTATGAGCGCGGCGGTGCCGCGTGTCTGTCTGTTCTAACCGATATGCCGAGCTTTGGCGGAAGCCTCGCTGACTTTGAGGCCATTCGCAATTCTGTGAGCATTCCGATGCTCCGCAAAGACTTCATGATCGATCCTGTACAGATCATCGAGGCGCGGGCCCATGGCGCCGACTGTATCCTCATCATCATGTCGGCAGTGAGTGACGCGCTTGCCGGTGAACTGCACGATTGTGCCGCTAGTCTCGGGATGGACGTGCTGATCGAGACGCATGACGAAGAAGAGATGGACCGAGCCCTGCGCCTCCCCTCCCCTCTGATTGGCGTCAACAATCGCGATCTCAAGAAGATGGTCACCGATCTGTCGACCACCGAGCGCCTCGCCTCGATGATTCCGGCAGGCAGGCATCTTGTTTCCGAAAGCGGCATCGCCGACCCGGAAAGCATCATCCGTCTGCGAAAGGTCGGTTCACGGCGTTTCCTGATCGGCGAATGGCTGAAAAGCGCCTGAAACTCGCCTGTTGAGATTGACCCGAACCGGGAACGCTTGTAGAACAAAAGCGAACAGAGATTCGTATCGGGAACCGATCCATGCTCACAACAAAGCAGAAAGAGCTGTTGCTCTTCATCAATGACCGCATCAAGGAAACCGGCGTTTCGCCCTCCTTCGATGAAATGAAAGAAGCGCTGGATCTTGCTTCCAAGTCCGGCATTCACCGGCTCATCACAGCGCTCGAGGAGCGCGGGTTCATCCGCCGCCTGGCAAACCGTGCACGGGCGCTTGAGGTTTTGAAACTGCCAGACTCTGCCATCCCGTCGCCCAATGCGCGCCAGCGAAGGGACTTCAGGCCGGCTCTGGTTACCAATCAGGGCGTAGAGACGCCCCGCGTATCAGGCATGATCCCGCTGGTGGGAAGAATTGCTGCCGGCTCCCCCATTTCTGCGATCCAGCAGGATAATGGCCAAGTGGCGAGCCCCGGCGGGCTTCCGGAGGGGGATGACTACTTTGCCCTGGAAGTTCAGGGGGATTCCATGATCCAGGCCGGCATTCTCAACGGCGATACGGTTATCCTGAAGCGTACAAATACTGCGCAGACCGGGGATATTGTTGTCGCGCTGATTGATGGCGAGGAAGCGACGCTTAAGCGTCTTCGGCGCAAGGGCGCTTCTGTGGCATTGGAAGCGGCCAATCCGGCATTCGAAACGCGGATTTTTGGTCCGGATCGGGTCGAGGTGCAGGGCCGCCTTGTCGCGCTTATCCGGCGTTACGAATAAGCCGATCAAAGTACTCAACTGCGCCTCCCCTGGGTTGGGCTGTCGCCATCTCATTGCACCGGCGCCAAGGGCGTTCGGTGCAATTTTGTAAACGGACCACATAAAGGTGATCGTCGTGGGCGTAGACCGTGATGCCGCCGGCGTCTTTTGTCTCGGCCCAGGTGAATGTCAGATTATCGATTGCCGAACCAGCTCTCAATATTTCGATGCGTAGCGCATCAGAGACCGGATCCGTCTCGTTTTTCTCAACGATTCCGATTGTCTTTATGCTGATATCCGAGAAGGAGCGGTAGTCACATGTTTCCAGATTGCATCCTTCGCGATCGGGAACTTCAGAGAAGCGAAGCGGCGCAAGCCCGTCTCCGTCAACAAATTCCAAGCGCGAAACCATCGCTTTTGTGTCTGCAATGAACACGTCCCCAGATGCAGACCAGTGAAGCACAATTTTAGGCGCTGTGCTCCACAACCAGATCGCCGGAGCAAGGAGGATGGCCCCGCCTATCAGGCGCGCCCACCCAGAGAATGCCATCATCGCGCCAAGCGCCAGCGACAGGAATACCAGCGCCAAAGGCGGCATAGGGACGGACATACGGACGACGCCGGGTGAGAGATCGTTGAAAAAGTGCGTCATGGCCAAAACCAGCTCGAGTGACTGCCCGAGAATGCGGAGCACGAGTTCCGCATGACCGAAAATGGCCAGGATTACGGTAAGCGCGGCGGCTGGCGCCGTAACGAACGTCACCACTGGCATGATTGCGAAGTTTGCAAACAAACCGACGGGGGAAAGCCTTTCAAAGTGAAAGAACGAAAATGGCGCTGTGGCAGCATCAGAGACGACCGAGGTCATAATGATGGATGCCCAGGCAAACCCAATCGGCCCGAGTACTTTTTCTCGGCTGGATCGGTGATTTCGCCAAACCTCGTACGCGGCGATCAGCCCACCTGTGGCCGCAAAGGACATCTGAAAGCCCGGTGTCACCACACTTTCGGGCTGAAGAAGAATGATAATCACCAGTGCAATCGCAAATGTCCGCAAGCTGATGGCGGCACGATCAAACACCACGGCGAGAAAAACAATCGCCGCCATGATAAAGGCGCGCTGTGTGGAAACGCTGGCGCCAGAAACTATCAAATAAGCGGCGCACGTAAGGAGCGCAACTATGGCCGCTATTTTCTGCACGGGCACTCGCAGGGCGAGCGGCTCGATCAGGACCAACGTCCTGCGGATCAGAAAAAATGTCAGACCACCGACGATGGACAGGTGAAGGCCAGAGATGGCCAAGAGATGCGCAAGGCCGGTATCCCGGAGAGCGTCCTGGTCCTCAGCTTTCAGAAAGCTTCTGTCACCGGCTACAAGCGCAGCGGCCAGCCCGCCCGCCCGTTCACCAGCAGCTTCGTTTACATATGAAGCCAGCAAGCGGCGCTGAGCCGAGATCCAGAGCGCAGCCTGCTGGCCCATCCCATCTGGCGGACCTAATACGCCGCCGCGGCAACGCCCCTGCACGTAGCCCACTGCCCCAAGTTTTTGATAATAGGCTTGCCTGCGGAAATCATAGTCACCTGGCAGCGCCGGCGATGGTGGCGGCCGAAGGACCACCCAGCATCGCACGAACCGGCCCGAAGACACTTCAAGCCGCGCGCGGTGCGTGACCCGCACCAGTTCGGGCTGCAGATCCGCCGGAAACCCAGCGATGGAGTGAACCTTTATCTTGAGGCGCGCGCCCTTCTCCCCGGCTTCAATGTTGGCGACCCAACCTTCGAGCATGACCGGACGGGTTTCTGCAGTGATGACCGGGGCATTCACGAGCCAGGTGCGCACGGCGCCTGATGAGTAACCCACGATCGTACCGAACAGGCAAATGGTGAGGGCGTAAGTAAAATCGGTACGGTGAAGCCATCGCACAACAACCAGCATAATTATCGCAGCGGAAAACAATGCCGCCACTTCAAAACGCGTGGGCTCAATTGGCAGGGAGAGATAGGCCGCAGCGCCTGCGCACATTGCAAAAGCAAAGAGCAATGGACGGGAATCCACCCCGGCAACGCTGGCCGTATCCCGCATGAGCTTCCGGAAGAAGCCGTCCCCCTCTTGCACTTCGCCCCGTCCTCGTGTTTGACCACCCCAACAGCGGCCAGAGCGCCGGTCAATCGGAGCGTGCCACAGGATGTCCGTCGTTACTCGATTTGCCCCATCCCCAACGGGAATGCTGCATATTGGAGGCGCTCGGACCGCACTTTTCAACTATTTGTTTGCGCGCCGTAATGGTGGTCGGTTTCTCCTGCGAATTGAGGACACCGACCGGGAGCGCTCAACACAGGCGGCAACGGACGCAATTCTAGACGCGATGCAGTGGCTCGGGCTGACGCCGGATGAGCCCCCCGTGATGCAGTCTGTACAGGTTGAGCGTCACGCTGCTGTGGCGCATGAGATGGTCTCGCGCGGGACAGCCTTCCGCTGCTATGTGACAACCGAGGAACTTCAGGCGCGCAGAGATCTGGGCGAGCAGAAGCGGCTGGCTGCCCGCGAAGAAGGAATAAGCGAGGCGACGCGGGAAGCCCTCCTGGCGGAAGCGTCACAGCTTCTGGCGCCATTCCGGTCGCCTTATCGCGACGGTGCCCCTGCTCCCTCCGCCGATGCGCCCTTCACTGTGCGCCTGCGCGCCCCTGAGAGTGGCCCACGCACTGTTGACGATGGCGTGCAGGGCAGTGTTACCATCGATGCGTCAGAAATCGACGATCTCGTCATGCTTCGTGCGGACGGAACTCCCACCTATATGCTCGCCGTAGTGGTCGACGATCACGATATGGGCGTGACCCATGTCATTCGCGGCGATGATCATCTGCGCAACACGTTCCGCCAGGTGCCGATCTACGAAGCAATGGGTTGGGATGTGCCGAAGTTTTCCCACGTTCCGATGATTCACGGAAATGACGGCGCAAAGCTTTCAAAGCGTCACGGCGCGCTTTCGACAACAGCCTATCGCGACATGGGATACCTGCCCGAGGCCATGAAGGCGTACCTGCTTCGTCTCGGCTGGAGCCATGGCGATCAGGAGATATTCACCGACGAGGAAGCCATTGCGGTGTTTGATGTAAGCGGCATCAACAAGGCTCCTGCACGCCTGGACCTCGACAAGCTGGCCACAGTCAATGCGCATTTCATTCGCCTGGCAGATGATGAGCGCCTGTTTGATCTGATCAGCCCGATTTTGTCTGCCGGCAAGCCGCTTACCGCAAACGAAGAGCAACGGATTCGCGCGGCCTTGCCGCACATGAAAGACCGAGGATCCACCCTTATCGAACTGGCAGCCGCATTTGATTTCCTCAGGGTAAATCGCCCTCTGGAGATGAACAAAAATGCACGTAAAGCCTTGTCGGATGAAGGGAAATTTCGTCTTAAAGGACTGGGCGACGAGCTGCAGCGAATGTCGCAGTGGTCAGGCGCTAGTATTTCGGAAACGATAAAGTCATATTGCGCCGCAACAGGCCTATCTATGGGGCAGATTGGCCCGCCACTCAGAGCCGCACTTACTGGCGGCCTTCCCGCACCGGACCTTGCGCCGGTGATGGAATGGCTCGGCCGGGAGGAAACGCTCGCACGAATTGACGACCAACTTGCCAGCTGACACGCAAGTCGACGCCGGCCAACAGAAATGGAACAGGGTTAAAGGCTGATGGAAAACAAGGTTAAAGACGCTGGAACGGCCAAGCTTGAAGTCAACGGAAAGACAGTTATCCTGCCGGTGTATTCTGGCACGCACGGTCCGAACGTAATCGACATCCGCAAACTCTATGCGGAAGCAGATCACTTCACTCTGGACCCGGGTTTTACATCCACTGGCAGCTGTGAAAGCCAGATTACCTTTATTGATGGCGATGAGGGCATCCTCCTCCACCGCGGCTATCCCATCGAACAGCTGGCCGAAAAGTCGAGCTACCTGGAGCTCTGCTATCTTCTTCTGAATGGTGAACTGCCGACGAAGGAAGAGTATGAAGCTTTCGGCAAGGACGTGCGCCAGCACACCCTGCTCCACACCCAGCAGGACCGTTTCTTTGACGGCTTCCGCCGTGACAGCCATCCGATGGCCATGCTTACGGGCGCCGTCGGCGGTATGGCCGCCTTCTACCCGGGGGCAATGGGCAACGAAGACCCGGAAGAGCGCCGCCGCGACTCCATTCGCCTGATTGCAAAGATGCCGACGATCGCGGCGCGCTGCATGAAATACAATCTGGGCCAGAAGTTCGTCGACCCGCTCAACCGCCTGTCCTATTCGGAAAACTTCCTCAACATGTGCTTCTCGGTTACCGCCGAGGATTATGAAGTGAACCCGGTTCTCGCCCGCGCGATGGATCGCTTCTTCATGCTGCATGCCGACCATGAACAAAACGCCTCGACGTCGACGGTTCGTCTTGTGGCCTCCTCCGGCGCCCACCCATTTGCAGCGATCGCCGCAGGGGTTGCCAGCCTCTGGGGGCCCAGCCATGGCGGCGCCAATGAGGCTGCCCTGCGCCAGCTTCGCGAAATCGGCGACATCAGCAATGTTCCGGACTTCGTCAAAATGGTGAAAGACAAGTCCAGCGGCGTGCGCCTGATGGGCTTTGGCCACCGCGTTTACAAGAATTACGATCCACGCGCGAAAGTAATGCAGAAGACCGCTCACGAAGTTCTCGATGCGCTTGATCTGCGGGATCATCCCCTCCTCAAGGTGGCGATGGAGTTGGAGCGCATTGCCCTGCAGGACGAATACTTCGTCGCGAAGAAGCTCTATCCGAACGTTGATTTCTATTCGGGTATCATCCTCGAAGCGATGGGCTTCCCGACGAAGATGTTCACGGTGCTTTTCGCCGTCGCCCGGACCGTTGGTTGGGTGGCACAAATGAATGAGATGCTGGAAGATCCGACCCAGAAAATCGGCCGCCCGCGCCAGATCTATACTGGCGCCGCCAAGCGTGATTACAAGCCGATGGACGGCCGCTAAGCGGTTCTGAATTCTTCAAGAATAGCCCCGGCAGCGAGAACCGCTGTCGGGGTTTCGTCTTTCAGAAGTCTTGTCAGCGCTTGCGCCTGTGCTTTTCGCTGACGCTCAAGAGCACCTGGCTCCTTGATCCATCGGATAGCCTGCGCTGCAATATCTGCCGGCTCCTGCTTCGTCTGTACGAACTCAGGCACTATCGCGTTATCGTCGTTCAGAATGTTGAGCAGCGTGATATGGGTTTTCTTGTAGAGCAGCCCGCGGGCTAAGGCCCAGGTGACCCAACCGGTCTTATAGGCAACGATCATGGGCGTGCCTTGGACAGCGACTTCGCTCGTGACCGTTCCAGAGCATGCAAGCACCAGATCCGCGCCGGCCATGGCATCAAATCTCTGGTCTCCATCACTCAGCACCTTGAACTGATCGGTCGCATTCGGAAACTGCTCACGGAACATTTCGGCAGCATTATCAGCAGGCTGAACGAAAAGCCGTGTGCCGGGCAATGCGCGCTTTATTCGCGTTGCCGCATCCATCAAGGCCGGCGCGACGCGGGCGATTTCACTCCTCCGGCTGCCTGGCAATACCAATACCGCGCAGTCCTCGTCTGTGAGACCGTGATGACGCCGGAATCCCGCGCGATCCCCTCGCCCGCCCCGGAAGAGAGCAGGATTCCCTATCACCGTGGTCTTCAGTCCGAACGGTTCATAATAGGGAACTTCTATGTCGTGCATGCACAGCAAGTGATCGACTGTGGCTGCCAACGTCTTTGCGCGGCCGGGGCGCGTTGCCCATACCTGCGGGCCGATAAGCTTCACCAAGCGGATCTTCGGCGCCCTGGCGCGGACTCTTTGAGCCACCCGCAACATGAACCCCCAGGAGTCCACCAGGACCACAACCTTGGGATCCGCCGCAAGAATTGCCTCAGTTGCGGCATCAGCAAGCTTAACGACATCGCCATATGCCTTGATCCCCTCAAGAAATCCGAGGATGGACAAAGGAGCGATATCGATTGGCGACTCAATGCCGATCTCCGCGAGTTCTGCGCCGCCGATGCCCTGAATGCTGAGGTTTGAATCTTCTTGCCGCAAG
This sequence comes from Hyphomonas sp. 34-62-18, assembly GCF_002282565.1. Classification (GTDB taxonomy): domain Bacteria; phylum Pseudomonadota; class Alphaproteobacteria; order Caulobacterales; family Hyphomonadaceae; genus Hyphomonas. Next base: position 41 of record NZ_NCJT01000009.1, on the reverse strand, counting down.
ACCTGAATGACCTCGCGCGCCAGCAGATCGCCCGAAGCCTC
>NZ_NCJT01000266.1 GCF_002282565.1 Hyphomonas sp. 34-62-18 | reverse complement strand
CATCTTGTCGACGATGAAACTGGAGGAATAGAAATCTTCCGGCAGCGAGGCGGGCTGGCCATCTTCATACCAGGGCGCGTCGGCATAGAAGGGCATGTATGATTTGTCTTCCCAATTGTCCGCCCCCGACGCATCGAGTGCGAAAGAGCGGTCAAACCCGTGGCCGTCCGGCAGGTCCCCCTTGCCGCTGCCAAGGTGCCATTTGCCGGTCATCAGGGTACGGTATCCCAGTGGTTTCAGGCGCGCGGCCAGCGTGGTGACGCCAGGCTCCAGCCGCATCGTGTAGCCGGGCTTGCCCACATGCTCTGGCGGCAGGACTTCGGGAATGGTGGAAATGCCCGTGCGGTGGTTGTCGATACCGGTGAGCAGCATCGCGCGCGAGGGCGAGCAGAGCGGGGAGGAGCGGTATTGCGTGAACATGGCGCCGGAGGTGGCCAGCGCGTCGATGTTCGGGGTGGCCGCTTCGCCGCCATAGATGCCGAGGTCCATCAGGGCGGCGTCATCTATCACCATGATCACGAAGTTAGGCTTTTTGTCCTGTGCCTGCGCCGAGAGCGGCAGCGTGGTCGCCACAAGGACCGTCAAGGCAGCCAGCAGCCTGCGCCCCATGATGAAACCCTCCCTCATCTTATCATTGAGGTCATCTGACATTATGACACGTACCGCGTCAATTGATTCCTGCGCCAGACTTGCCAGCACGCCGGAAGAGGCCAGATTGAACCTTCACATGCGCGCTGCGTTTGACGGTGAGGATGAATTTGCCAATCGACTGGATAAAGCCCGGCGCAGGCGGAATTGAGGTGGCAGACGGGCTGGCGTTCGTTGATCCATCGCTGCCCAAACCGCTGGCAATCGTGACGCATGGCCATGCCGACCATGCGCGCGCGGGCCATGCCCGCGTTATTGCAACGCCGGAGACCCTGGCGATCATGGAAGCGCGCTATGGGCCAACGCCAGGCTGGGCAGTGGCCTATGGCGAAACGGTGGAAATCGGGGATGTCCGCGTCACGCTCTATCCGGCAGGGCATGTTCTCGGCTCAGCCCAGGTGCTGCTGGAGCGGGGCGGGGAGCGTGTCATCGTAACGGGCGACTTCAAGCGCGCGCCGGACCCCACGTGCCCACCCTTCGTGCCAGTGGCGTGCGATGTGCTGATTACGGAGGCGACCTTTGGCTTACCGGTGTTCCGGCATCCGCCGGCGCCCGGGGAAGTCGGCAAGGTGATGCAGCGATTGGCTGAGGCGCCGGAGCGATGCGTGCTGATTGGCGCCTATGCGCTCGGCAAGGCGCAGCGGGTGATCTGCCATCTGCGCGAGGCGGGCTATGACCGGCCAGTCTTTCTGCACGGCGCGATGGAGAAACTGTGCGCGCTTTATCGGGCTCATGGTGTGGAACTGGGAGAATTGCGCTCTGCCACCGGCACGGCCGCCGAAGAAATGGCGGGGCATGTAGTGGTCGCGCCGCCAAGCGCGCTGCGGGACCGCTGGACTCGGCGGCTGCCGGATCCCGTGCTCGCGATGGCGTCTGGCTGGCTTCAGGTGCGCCAGCGCGTCCGCCAGAACAATATCGACCTGCCCCTGGTGATCTCCGACCATGCCGACTGGGCAGAGCTCACGCAGACGATCCGGGAGGTGGCGCCTGCCGAAGTGTGGGTGACACATGGCAGCGAAGCGGGCCTTCTTCGCTGGTGTGAGCTCAATCAGATCCGCGCGCGGGCGCTGCATATGGTTGGCCGGACGGATGAGGGCGAGGCATGATCGCCGACTTTGCCCGCCTGCTCGACCGGCTCATCATCACGCGCTCACGAAATGAGAAGCTCAGCCTGATTGCGCGCTATTTGCGCGAAGCTGATCCTGAAGACCGGGGCTGGGCGCTGGCTGCGCTCGGTGGATCGCTGGACCTGCCGCAGTTGACCTCCAGCGTGGTCCGCAAGATGGCGGCCGAGCGTGTGGATGAAGAATTGCTGCGCCTCAGCCGGGAGTTTGTAGGCGATACGGCAGAAACCGTGGCGTTGATCTGGCCCGTGCGAGAAGGGGCGGCAGATGCGCCGTTGACGCTGCGGGGCGTAATCCAGTCACTCAAGGAAGCGCGCCGGGGAGAGGCGCCAGCGCTGCTCGCGCGATGGCTTGATCAGTCCACTGTGGAAGAGCGGTTTGCGCTGCTCAAGCTGGCGCTGGGGAATTTCCGGATCGGTATTTCCGAGCGGCTGGCCAAAACGGCGTTTGCCGAAGCGTTTGACGTGTCTCTCGCTGATGTCGAGGAGTATTGGCATGCAAGCCCGGCGCCACATGACGATCTCTTCGCCTGGGCAACGGGCGCTGCACCACCCCCAGATGTGAGCGCAGCGGTGCGGTTTCGCCCCTTCATGCTGTCTGTGCCAGTGGAAGGAGAACCGCCGGACTTGCGGGACTTTGCCGTCGAATGGAAATGGGACGGTATCCGCGTACAGCTGGCACGGGCCAAGGGCGAGGTACGCCTCTACAGCCGGGGCGGCGAGGACATTTCTGATGCCTTTCCGGAATTTGCCGGGGCGATCCCGCCCGGCACGGCATTGGACGGGGAGCTTCTGGTGGCGGACGAGGATGTCCCCTATCGCACGGCATCTTTTTCCGAGCTGCAGAAGCGCCTGGGACGGAAGGCGCCGCCCCGCAGCCTGCTGGAAGGCTCGCCTGCCTTTATACGCGTGTACGATCTGCTGGAGCATGAGGGCGAAGATCTGCGCCCTCAGAGCTGGACTGACCGGCGGAGCGTTCTCGAGGCGTTTGTGCCGCGTTTGCCGCGCGAACGGTTTGATCTTTCACCGCTTGTGCCGGTGACGGACGCTGTGATGTTGCAGGCTATGCGCCGGGAACCACCCGCGCCAGCCATTGAGGGCGTGATGCTAAAACGCCGGGACAGCCCTTACACGGCCGGCCGCATGTCCGGGCTGTGGTATAAATGGAAGCGCGATCCGTATACGGCAGATTGTGTTCTGATGTACGCACAGCGCGGGTCCGGTAAGCGCTCTTCTTTCTATTCTGACTACACCTTCGGCTGCTGGACGGCGGATGGTCAGTTGGTGCCAGTTGGGAAGGCGTATTCCGGTTTCACCGATGAGGAGCTTGTGCGCCTCGACAAGTTCGTGCGCGGTAATATCACCGGGCGCTATGGGCCAGTGCTGGAGGTACGTAAGGAACTGGTGCTGGAGGTGGCTTTTGATTCCATCGGGGAGAGCAGCCGGCACAAATCAGGCCTAGCGATGCGCTTCCCCCGGATCAGCCGCATTCGCTGGGACAAG
>NZ_NCJT01000265.1 GCF_002282565.1 Hyphomonas sp. 34-62-18 | reverse complement strand
CCACCCCCGGCCCTTTCGGGACAGGAGTGGTCAAGGCGGAGCTCAGCAGCTCTACAGATACAGAAAGGAGCAGACCTGAGTTTCCCTGCCTACACCGGAGCCTGCCCCTTCCCACGCACCGGAAGGGTGTGGATATGCTGTCAGCGACGAAAGCAGACATCCACCCGCAGAACTACGCGTCAGTTTGGCTACCCGTGAGAGGGTGGGTGGCCGTGCGACAGGAGGCCCCGCCAGGCCGCCTGCCGGTGCAGGAGGGAAATCAGGTCATCCGGATCACCATTGGCGATCAGGCCGTCGAGAAAGAGACCGGGACCATGATCGTTTGCGGCTTGCCCGCAAAGCCCGGCCAGAGGCACCTCGGCTTGGGAGGAAACGCTGGAGGAGCAGTAGGATGGCAGGGCCTTGAACATGGTCTCGGTCTCCGTCTTGCGACTAATTCTCATTTGCATTTTGTCGACGGAGGGTCAAGGGCGGAAATATTACAATCGGCCAATATGGGCGGTTGACCTGTGGAAATCGGTCCACCCCGCCCCGTCTGCGCCCAACTTGCTGCAATGCAGAAGGCCCATGCAGGAATGAACGTCACATACCCTTAAGGAAGCAGTTCACAAGCCGGCCCGGATTGCCCTAAACCCGCTTCATGGCCGACGATATCCTCCCCTTCAGTTCCGCATTCCCCGCAGCCACCGAAGCCGAATGGCTGAGCGCCGTTGAAAAGGCACTCAAGGGCAAGAGCGTCGACACGCTCACCCGCAAGACCGCCGACGGCCTGGGCATCAAGGCGCTCTATCGCGAAAGCGACTTTGCCGCCGCAACCGATCCGCTGGGCATTCCCGGTGAGGCGCCCTATCTGCGCGGCAAGACCGCGGCGCCGGATAAATGGCTGCCTTGGGATATCCGCCAGCTGTTCACGCACCCTTCGGCGGAAGAAACCAATGCCGAGATCCTGCGCGACCTTGAGCGCGGCGTCTCCTCGGTTGAGATCGCGCTGGACTGCGCCGGCCAGCAGGGCGTCCAGATCACCACCCTGGAAGACTTTGAAACCGCCCTTGCTGGTGTGCGCGCCGATTATGCCGGTGTGGCGCTGAGCCATCTGAATGCCTCTGGCGTGACCGCCTCTGCCCTGCTCGCCCTGTGGGCCGAGAAGCAGGAGAACGCGGCTGAGCTTGCGATTGATTTCAACATGGACCCCCTGGGCGCGCTGGCACGCTCTGGCAAGCTTTCCGGCGGCCTCGACGCGGCGTTTGACCGGTTGGCCGCCGTGATCACGCCGATGGGCGAGAAATTCCCGAAAGCGGGCCTCGTGCGCATCGACGCCACCAGCGTGCATGAAGCGGGCGGCTCTGAGGCGCAGGAACTCGGCGCGCTGATCGCTTCGGCCATCGACACGCTGCGCCGCCTGGATGGGAAGGCAGACATCGCCGCGCTCTCCCGCCGGATGAGCTTTGCGATGGCGCTGGACGCAAACTATGGCATCGGCATTGCCAAGCTGCGCGCGGCCCGCCGCCTCTGGGCACGCTGCCTTGAGGCACTCGGCCTGCCTGCCGCGCCCATGCGCCTGCAGGGCGTGACGTCCGCGCGGATGCTGACGAAGTATGATCCGTGGACCAACATGCTGCGTGTCACCGCCGCTGTGTTCGCCGGCGCGGCTGGCGGCGCGGACATCGTAACGTCGCGCGCATTTAACGAGGCGCTTGGCCGGCCGGAAGAACTTGGCCGCCGCATTGCGCGCAACACCCAGATCATCGCCATGGAAGAGAGCCAACTCGGCCGCGTGGCAGACCCGACGGGCGGCGCCTGGTTCACCGAGACGCTGGCCGATGATCTTGCCGAAGCAGCCTGGGCGGAGTTCCAGAAAATTGAGAGCGAAGGCGGCTATGGCGCTTCGTTGATTTCCGGCGTTTTCCAGGGCCGCGTGAAAGCCGTGCGCGAGGCGCGCGCAAAAGATATTGCCCGCCGCAAGATCCCTCTGACGGGTGTTTCGGAATATCCGCTGCTGGACGAGATTGCCGCGCCGGTGGCAGCGGTCGACATACCCCGCGCGCGGGATGGCGTTTCCGATGCGGGCCTGAAGGCGCTCGTCAGAGGACCGCTGGCGAGCGGCGCCGACGCCACCGCCGAAGCGCTCGCACCGATCCGCCTGGCAGCCGCCTTTGAAGCCCTGCGTGACGCAGCCGCGCGCGCGCCGAAGCGGCCGGAAGTGTTCATTGCGACGCTCGGCGCGCTGGCAGAATTTACACCGCGTGCGGACTTTGCGCGCAACATGCTGGCCGCTGGCGGCATCGCGCCGAAAGAAGCCGTTGTGCCCCCGCGCGACGCCGCCGAACTCGCCGCCGCCTTCAAGGCCTCCGGCTGCCGCCTCGCGGTGATCTGCGGGACGGACAAGGCTTATGAAACCGGCGCTGCTGACGTCGCCGACGCCCTGAAGAAAGCTGGCGCGCAGAGCGTCTGGCTCGCCGGGAAAGCCGAAGCGCCCGGCATCGACCTCAACATCTTTGCAGGCTGTGACGTGCTCCACGCGCTCCAGCTTGCCCATGCCGAGCTGGGAGTGTCCAAATGACCAAGTTCCCCGATTTCACCAAACTCGACCTTGGCACGCCCGGCACAAAAGCTGGCAAGCCAAAACTCGGCGAAGCCTGGGAAACGCCTGAGGGTATCGCGGTACAGTCTGCCTACACGGCTGCGGACCGCGCGGGGCTGGATTTCCTCGATGATTATCCCGGCCTCACGCCGTTTGGCCGCGGCCCCTACCCGACCATGTATACCAACCAGCCCTGGACGATCCGTCAGTATGCGGGATTCTCCACAGCCGAAGACTCCAACGCGTTTTATCGCCGTAACCTTGCCGCCGGCCAGAAGGGGCTTTCGGTGGCCTTCGACCTTGCCACCCACCGGGGTTATGATTCCGATCACCCGCGCGTGACGGGCGATGTGGGTATGGCAGGTGTGGCGATCGACTCGATCCTCGACATGCGTACGCTGTTCTCCGGGATACCGCTGGACCAGATGTCGGTTTCGATGACGATGAACGGCGCGGTTCTGCCCATTTTGGCGCTCTATATTGTGGCCGCAGAAGAACAGGGCGTGCCGCCGGAGAAACTCGCCGGGACCATTCAGAACGACATTCTGAAAGAGTTCATGGTGCGGAACACCTATATCTATCCGCCCAAACCTTCGATGCGGATCATCTCCGACATCTTCGCCTTCACCTCGGAGAAGATGCCGAAGTTCAACTCGATCTCCATCTCCGGCTATCACATGCAGGAAGCGGGCGCGACAGCAGACCTTGAGCTTGCCTA
>NZ_NCJT01000264.1 GCF_002282565.1 Hyphomonas sp. 34-62-18 | reverse complement strand
ATGAGACCACACCCGAGCCAGAGCCTGCCGATGGCGAGACGCCCGGGGAAACAGAGCCTGGCCCGGAACTGCCCGTAGGCGGAACGCCCGGCGAGGAAAACCCGCCCGAGGACACTCCGGTTGAGGATCCTCAGACACCGGACCCGGAAGAGCCCGAAACGCCCGATCCTGAGCCAGAACCCCAGCCACAGCCGGAACCCGAGCCTGAGCCACAGCCCGTGGTTCAGCCGGTCTTCTCCTTCCATCCGCCCGGCGCGCTGCTGGGCGGCACAGGGGCAGGCTTTCCGGAACAGGTCGTTCATGCGCCGGATATGGTGTTCCCGATCAAGTCGGCGCCCGCTTATCTCCAGTCGCAGGTATTCATGTTCGGCGGCGGCGTGGCGGGCGGGGACCAGTGCGACGCGCGTAACTATGCCTATCCCTGGCGGGATAATTTCTGCGAAACGCGCTCAGCCAATCGCGGCTCACCCTTCTGCCCGGTGAATAAGATCCATCAGGGCCAGGACATTCGCGTCGGCACAGCGGAGGATTGCAACACGTTGCGCCGCCAGAGCGCGGCGGCGCGCGGCATTCATGAAGTCGTCGCCGTGGAAGATGGGGTCATCTCCTCCATCGGTACGTATACGGTCAAACTTCGCAGCGAGGGCAGCATCTATAATTACATGCACCTCAACATGAACCGGCTTGCGGTCACCGCAGGCCAGTTCGTGAAGGCGGGGGATCTCATCGGCTATGTCTCGAATGATTTTGGCGGCACCCCCACCACAATCCACCTGCATTTCGAGATCACCCAGAATACCGCCGGAAACGGCTGGGTGCATGTGCCACCCTATCTCTCGCTGGTGAAGGCTTACGAACGCCGCGAGAATGGTCCAGGTGAGCAGCTGGAGCCGGAAATCGGCGTCGCCTCAGCGCCCGAATGGGTCATTCCCGAAGGCTATGAGATCATCGAATAGAATGAAGAAGGGCGGCTGATGAGGCCGCCCTTTTCAATTCTGTGTTGTGAGGCCTGAGGACGTCAGCCCGAAATCGCCTGTTCGTCGCGTTCGCCGGTGCGGATGCGCAGGATGGATTCCAGATCATGGACGAAGATCTTGCCGTCGCCGATGGTGCCGGTATTGGCTGCCTGGGTGATCGCCTCGATGAACCGCTCCACGTCTGCATCGGCGCAGGCCAGCTCCACCTTCACCTTGGGCAGCAGGCGCACTTCATATTCAGCGCCGCGATAGACTTCCGTCTTGCCTTGCTGACGGCCATAGCCGCGCACCTCGGTCACCGTCAGTCCGGTGGCGCCCGCTTCGGAAATCGCCTCGATGACCGCATCCAGACGGCTCGGTTTGAAAACGGCAGTGATCTGTTTCATGGCGGTAATCCTGTCTGACGGGTCGATGCTGCACATGCGAACGTAATCAACATGACAGGATCGTCAATGTTCTTCCCGCGTTGCCGCACGGGCAGGACGCGCAATTCTCACCTGATCGGTCACCGGCGCGGCTGTGCCGCTTCTCGGCGGGGCATACAGCCGCTTGACGGCCTCGATCAGAACCACCCCGCCCATGCCGGGCATGATGAACCGGCCCATCGCTTCCCATCCCTCGGCGGCAGAGGTGACAAGGCCAAGATCGGTGGGTGGCATGTAGAGTGCGCTGGAAGAGGCGGTTACCTGAAAAAGCCCGGTCGACAGCAGGTTGGAAAGCTGGCTGCGTGTCCAGGGCCGGCCATGACCAAAAGGCGTCCGCGTGGCGCGGGACCAGAGGCCAGACCGGTTGGCCGCCGTTAGAACGATGCGCCCTTCAGGCGCTGTCACGCGCCAGATCTCGCGCAGATAGGCGCGCGGGTCGCCGGTTTCTTCCAGCCCGTGCAGGATGATCACCCGGTCAAACAGCCCATCGGGAAAGGGCAGGCGCGGGTCGCCCACGGCAACGGCGGCATTGCCCCGGCCCGAATAGTCCCAGCTGACCGGTCCATGCTCATGCGGCACGGCGGCAATTATCCGGCGCGGCCCTGTGGCAAAAGCGTCCAGCGCGGGCAGCGCATAGCCTAGCCCCAGTACGGACAGGCCCTTGGCGTCGCCCCACAGATCGGTCAGCTTGCCCGCCAGAATACGCGCCGCCGCCTTGCCGAGGTCGGAGGCGTAGAAGCGTTCAAGGGTGACGGCGTCCTGTCGCATCGTTATGCCTTGCGGCGCGTTCCTGTTATCCGGGGCCTGATTGCGGAGGTAGACCCATGAGTGTTCTGATCGAAATACACCAGTTTCCCTGCCTGAACGATAATTACGGTTATCTGGTGCATGAGCCTGATTCCGGCCAAACCATTGCCATCGATACACCCGATGCGGCGGTTTATCTGGCCGAAGCAGACAAGATGGGTTGGTATATCAGCGAAATCTGGAACACCCACTGGCATCCTGATCATGCAGGCGGCAACCTCAAGATCAAGGAAGCCACCGATTGCCGCATCATCGGGCCGGCCGGGGAGGCATCGAAGATCCCCGGAATCGACCGGGCAGTCAAAGGGGGCGACACGGTGGAGCTGGGCCGCGCAACGGCGAAGGTCATCGATGTGCCCGGCCATACGCTGGGCCACATTGCCTTCCACTTCCCCGATCAGGATGTGGCTTTTGTGGGCGACGCGGTTTTCGCCCTCGGCTGCGGCCGCGTCTTTGAAGGCACCATGGAGATGATGTGGGAAAGCCTGAAGCGCATCAAGAAACTGCCGAAACAGACGCGGCTTTACTGCGCCCATGAATACACCGCCTCGAACGCAAAATTCGCCGTCACCATCGAGCCGGAAAACAAGGCGCTGAAGGAATATGTCGCCTGGGTTGAGAAGCGCTGCGCCGAAGGCAAGCCCACCGTGCCCGCGCTGCTGGAGCGGGAGCTGGAGACAAACCCGTTCCTGCGCGCAGACCTTCCGGAGATGCAACTCGCCATGGGGCATTCGGGCGATGCGGCCGCCACCTTTGGCGAAATCCGCATGCGGAAGGACCGGTTCTGATGTGGCCTGCCCTCTCCGGCGATCTTGGCGCAAAGGAAATCATCCGGATACTCGGCCTGGCGCCTCATCCGGAAGGAGGCCATTATGGCGAAACCTATCGCGCCCCGGCCGCAGCAGGCGCCCGCGCAAATTTGACGGCTATCTACTATCTTCTGCAGGCCGACGAGATTTCAGCCTGGCACCGGGTAGACGCAGATGAAGGCTCTGGCATGCCGGCGGCCCGCTGGCGCTCACCCTCTCCCCGCCAGACGGGAAGGGCGCGGCCAGCATCACGCTCGGCCCAGACCTGCGCGCGGGTCAGCGCCCTCAGGCCATCGTTCCGGCAGGTCATTGGCAGACGGCAGAGACGCTCGGCGCTTGGACGTTGGTCTCCTGTCTCGTCGCGCCGGGTTTTGAGTTTTCCGGCTTCACGATGGCCCCGCCGGGCTGGCGGCCGGAAGTCTGAAAGCCGCCCTCAAGGCAACAATAAACGCCAACGCCGTTGGAGTTTTTTGCCCCTCGTTGGAGGGACGGTTGGAGTATTTCCGGGGGCTGATCAGCCCGCGATATACTGCGCGCCGTTGACCGTCATGGTTGCCCCATTGATGAAAGCGGCCTCGTCCGAAGCAAGGTAGGCGCACATCGAGGCGATCTCTTCGGCTTTGCCAAGGCGGCCCACCGGGATGGTCGCGATGATGCCGTCCAGCACTTCAGGCTTCACCGCCTGCAGCATTTCAGTGTCGATATAGCCCGGCGCTACCACATTGGCCGTAATGCCTTTCTTGGCGCCTTCATAGGCGAGCGCCTTGGTAAAGCCGATGAGGCCGGCCTTGGCGGCGGAGTAATTGGCCTGGGTGAACTGGCCTTTCTGGCCGTTGATCGACGAGATATTGATCACCCGGCCCCAGCCGCGCTCCCGCATGCCGTCCCACACCTGACGGGTCACGTTGAAGGCAGAGGTCAGGTCCACATTGATCACTTCCTGCCACTGGGCCAGCGTCATCTTGTGAAACGGCGCGTCCCGGGTAATCCCGGCATTGTTCACCAGCACCTCAATCGGCCCGAGATCGGCTTCAATCGCCTTCAGCCCGGCGCCCACCGCGTCATAATCGGCCACATCGAATTTGTAGACCTTGATGCCCGTTTCGCGGGAA
>NZ_NCJT01000263.1 GCF_002282565.1 Hyphomonas sp. 34-62-18 | reverse complement strand
GTTTTCCCGTCCGGCGAGAGGCCGCAGCCATTGGGGGAAATGTGGTGGTAATCCACTTCCTTGATGAGGCTGCCATCAGGCTTTGCGTAGTAGACGCCGCCATGATCGCGGTGGCGCGAGAAGCCCTTGCCGAGATCAGTGAAATAGAAGCCGCCTTCCTTGTCGAACACGATGTCATTCGGGCCGCGCAGGGATTGTCCGTCCACGGCTTCATAGAGGCGGTCCACCTTGCCGGTGGAGAGGTCGATCCGCTCGATGCGGCCACCGGAATAATCGGGCGGGCAATTGCCGGGGATCGTGAGGCCGCCAACCTCGTGATATTCAAAGCCGCCATTGTTGCAGCAATAGAGCGCGCCATCCGGGCCGATGGCGAGGCCGTTGGGGCCCCCGCCCGGCGTGGCGATCACTTCGCGCTTGCCGTTCCAGAGGCGCGAGATGCACCCCTTCTGGATCTCCACGATGATGACCGAGCCATCTTCCATGACGACCGGGCCTTCGGGAAAACCGAGGCCTGAGGCGACGACTTCAAAATCCATGCTCTTATTCCTCCCGGAAGGTTTCTTTTCGGGAAGCGTAAGGCGGGGAGAAGGCCGGTGTCCATCACTGCCCCGGCGTGAAGCCGGTCCAGTGCTTCAGCTGGGGTCAGGCGTGGGCAGAGGCGCGGTCGAGGCGGAGGATGCGGAAGGCGTGGTCATTGCCCTCCCCGGCCGGATGGGCGGCGATCTCGTCCTGGCGCCATTGGCGCATGTCGAGCTCCGGGAACAGCGCGTCGCCTTCAACATCGGTCTCGACCTCTGTGAGGTAGATCCGGTCCGCGAAAGGCAGCGCCAGATTGTAGATTTCTGCCCCGCCGATAACGAAGGCTTCTTCCCTGCCCTCGCGCGTGGCGATGGCGCGGGCGGCGTTCATGGCGGCCGGGAAGCTGGAATAGACGCGCGCCTCGGCCGCGTCATAATCCCAATCACGCGTCAGCACGATGTTCTCGCGGCCCGGCAGCGGGCGTTTGGGGAAGCTTTCCCAGGTCTTGCGGCCCATGATGATGGGCGCGCCCATGGTCGTGGCCTTGAAGAATGCCATATCGTCCTTCAGGCGCCAGGGAAGGCGGCCGGACGCGCCGATGACCCGGTTGCGCGCCTGCGCAACGATCAGGCAGAGTTTGACTTCGATGGACATCGTTCTTGGTTATATCTCTTGAATCAGTCCGGCTGGGCGCGCTCCCGAATGGGCGCTTCCTCGCTCCGGGAGCATGGTTTAAGCAAGCACCGATAGCAGCAGCAACTGTATTAAACTGGCACAGCGGGGGAACGCTCACAAATGTCTGAACTCGTATCAGCGCTGACCAATGGCCAGCCGCAGTTGCTGGGGCCGGCGCTAGGCGCGCTGCTGCTCACATTTTGCGCCATCTGGTTCCTGAACGGACGGTTCTGGGCGTTTTTCTATGTGGCGCTGATTCCCTTCCTCAACTGGTCGTTCAGCGTGATTCCCCAGGCGCAGATCATCGCGCCGGGCGGGGATTATGCGCCGGGCGTGGCGCTGCACCCGATGACGATGGTGACGGGGATGGTGTTTGTCATCCGCGACTTTGTGCAACGGGAAATGGGGCACAAGGTGCTGATCCTGATGGCGATCGCGGTGGCGTGGTCGTTCTTCTATTCCTGGCCGGTGATTGCGCTGGCGAGCGGGGTGGCGTTTGCGATTTCCGAACTGGTGGACTGGATGGTCTACACCTTCACGAAATACCGCCTGTCGACGCGCATCCTGATTTCCAGCGCGCTGGCCTCGCCCGTGGATACGACGGTGTTCCTCTATGGCGCCGACCTTGCCCAGCAGATGCAGCTGGGGGCTGAGCCCGGCAACATGCTGCATCCGGTAAACTGGATTGTTTTTGTCATCGGCAAGATGGTGGGCGCGGTGATCGTGTCTCGGGTGATCCGCTACCGGGAGGACAAGGGCCTGATCTCGCCGCATGACGCGTAGGTGTATTGCTCGCAGGGTCAGTCTCAACCTGTGAGACTTTCCAACCCATATCCATCAGTTCGTCACCCTCGATCGCCAAAGGCGATCTGAGAGTCTATCACCTTTACCTTCACCGCTGCAAAACGGTGAGATTGCGGGAGATGGGCCCTCAGACGGGCTACGCCCGTCGAGGGTGACGACACCCAGCAACCGGAAATGCTGGGTACTGAACTATTCCGTTTCCAGAAGTTTCTGGCGGAAGAGCAGCCCCGCCAGCGCCGCGCCGATGAGCGGGCCGGCGAAGAACAGCCAGAGCTGGGAGATCGCCGTGCCGCCGACGAACACCGCCGGGCCGAGGCTGCGGGCGGGGTTTACCGACACGCCGGTGACCTGGATGCCGACAATATGGATGACCGCGAGCGTCAGGCCGATGGCGAGACCCGCGACGATGCCGGGGGCGGATTTCTGGGTGGAGCCGAGGATCACCACGAGGAACAGGAACGTGGCCACGATTTCAAAGACGAGGGCTGCCATGAGGCTGTACTCGCCGAGATAGCCCGGTCCCCATCCATTCTGGCCTAGCCCGTTGGTGGCGAGATCATACCCCGCCTTGCCCGTGGCGATGAAGTAAAGGACAGCCGCGCCGAGGATCGCCCCGATGAACTGGGCGAGCCAGTATTGCAGCATGGAATTCAGCGTCATCCGCCCGGCGATGAACGCGCCGAAACTGACCGCCGGATTGACGTGACAGCCCGAGATGGGGCCGATGCCATAGGCCATGGCGACGATGGCCAGGCCGAAAGCGAAAGCAATTCCCAGTTGGCCAACCTCGCCTCCGGCAAGGACGGCCGAGCCGCAGCCCAAGAGGACGAGGGCGAACGTACCGATCAGTTCAGCAATCAGGGTTTTCATGGATGCCTCCTAGATGGGCCGGGCCGGTCTTAATGCCGCCTCAAGCCAACGTCAGGATGCAGAGCTTCTACCGCTACGGCAAGCGCGATTCTTGGGCTTGCCAGAAAAGGCGGTGCCCGCAACTGTCTGCAAGACAAGGAGTTCCGCTGATGAAACGCCTGACCGCCCTGCTCCTGCCGGCCCTGCTGCTGGCCGCCTGCGGACACAGCCCTGACCGGGACGACGCCGATGCGTCCCCTGCTGGCGGGGCCTCCGCCGCGATCACCGCCCCCGGCGGCGGCAGCTACGATCCGCGCCCGGCGGCCCTGCCCTTCCGTCTGGATGTCACGGTGTCCAGTGAGGTGAGCCGGGCGCTCGACGCGGCAGGCGCAAAGTTGACCATCGAGGCAGACTATTTCGGCAAGGCACGCCGGGGCGAGGCGCCGGTCAATCTCGGCCGGGAGGAAC
>NZ_NCJT01000262.1 GCF_002282565.1 Hyphomonas sp. 34-62-18 | reverse complement strand
CCCGACTGCCCATTATGGGAGCTCGCCCCTCCCCGAGACGCCCTACCAGAAGGCCGGTCAGGTCTGGGACGAGCGGATCGGCTCGGCCCGGGTCCAGGCGAAGAACTGGCGGCTGATGGCGCTGGGGTGCCTCGCCCTCTCCTTTGCCACGTCCGGCGCCCTGATCTGGCGTAGCCTGCAATCGACGGTGACGCCCTATATCGTCGAAGTCGATGAGACCGGCGCGGCAAAGGCCATTGGCCCCGCGACGGAACCCTACGCCCCAACAGACGCCCAGATCGCCCATCACCTGGCGAGCTTCATCAGTTCTGTCCGTAGCCTGTCGATTGATCCGGTGGTGGTCCGGGAGAACTGGCTCAAAGCCTACACCTTCGCCGGACCGGCGGCGGCGACGACGCTTTCAGAATATGCCCGCGACAATGACCCGTTTGCCGCCATCGGCCGGCGCTCCCGGGCGGTCGAGGTCATCAGCATTGTCCGCGTCTCGGGTGACAGCTTCCAGGGCCGCTGGATCGAGAAGACCTATGAGGGCGGCGCGCTGACGGGGGTAAAACGGTTCACCGGCGTGTTCACCGTCACCATCCAGCCACCCCGGGACGCCGAAACCCTCCGCGCCAATCCCCTCGGCCTTTATGTCCGCGCGCTCAGCTGGAGCGAAGACCTTGTCACAGGAGACAGACCATGACCCGACTATTTCTTACCGCGTCGTTGGCGGCGCTCGCCGCCTGCGCGACCTCCTCCGCGCCAGAGCCCATGGTCGATCATGTGGGGTTCGTTGAGGCGCGCCCGACAGAAGACCCTAAACCCGAACGCGTCGAAATCGTCGAGACGGCGATCCCGCTGCCGCTGCCAGGACAGCTCAAACCCCTTGACCCTGAGCCCGCAAAAAAGCCCGCCCTGAGCCCGGAAGGAGCCATTGAGGCAGGCCGCGCCGGCGCGGTGATCGAACCCTCCGCGGAGGGCTTCCTCAATGCCGTCCAGGTCTATCCTTATACGGAAGGGGCGCTTTACCGGCTCTATGCGAGCCCCGGCCAGGTGACAGATATCGCGCTCCAGCCCGGTGAAACGCTGGTCTCGGTGTCGGCGGGCGATACGGTCCGCTGGATTGTCGGGGACACGGCGTCGGGTTCTGGCAGCGCGGCCCGGGCGCATATCCTGGTCAAGCCCGTCGCGGCAGGCCTCCAGACAAACCTGATGATCGCCACCGACCGGCGGACCTATCACCTCGAACTGGAATCGACGCCTGCCACCTATATGGCCGCCCTCTCCTGGCGCTATCCGCAGGACGAACTGGCGGGCCTCACCGCCCGCAATGCTGACATCGCAGCGCAGGAAGCCGTTCCCGTCGAACGCGGCCTCAGCCTTGAGACCCTCTCCTTCGACTACCGCATCACGGGCGACCGCCCGGACTGGACACCCATCCGCGTGTTCGATGACGGGCGCCAAGTCTTTATCCAGATGCCGGAAGCTATCGCTGCCTCCGAGATGCCACCCCTCTTTGTGCTGTCGTCTGCGGGCAAGGCCGAACTCGTCAACTACCGGGTCCGCGGGACCTATTACATCGTCGACCGCCTGTTCACGGCCGCCGAGCTGCGGCACGGGACAAAGCCCCAGACGGTCGTGCGGATCACCAAAACAACTGCGGAGCCCAGGTCCCGCTGGCGGAGAGGTTGAGCCCATGACCCAGCCGCCGCCTCTCAAGGAAACCGCCCGTCAGCTTCAGATCCGCTCGGCCCCGAAACCGGCCACCCGGATCAACCGCAAACTCCTGCTCGCTGGCGCAGGTCTCGGCGCGCTCGGCCTCTTCGCCGCCGCGACCTTTGCGCTCGCGCCGCCCCGCGCCGTAGAGCCCGCCCCGCAGGACGAGCTGCTCGCGGCGGGCAAGCGTAAGCCCGACGGGTTTTCGGCACTGCCGGCAGACTATACCGCCCTCGGGGACGTGCCCGTGCTCGGGACGCCCGTCTCTGGGGATCTCGGCGCGACCATCCGGGCGGCCGAGGAGGCCTATGGCATCGAGCCGGACTTCCAGTCCGAATACCGCACGGACTTCCGGTCGCGCCCGGAAGAGGAAGCCGCCCGCACCGCGCGGCTGGAGGCCGCCGCCCTGGCCGAAGAGGCGGCCCGCGCGCCGCTCCTGTTCCGGCTCGGCAATGCGGCCACGCCTCCGCTCTCTCCCGAGCGTGCCCCAGAAGCGAGCTTTGATCTGTCCACAGAACTCCTCGCCCTTGCGCGGCAATCCCCGGCCGCCGCAGCGAGCCCCCCGCCCGATCCAAACCTCCAGTCCCGGAAGACCGCCTTTGCCAGCGACCGCGCAGGGGGCCCCACCTACAATCCCGACCGGGTTCAGGATCCGCTTTCGCCCTACCAGCTGATGGCGGGCTCCCTGATCCCGGCCAGCCTGATCACCGGGATCAACTCCGATCTTCCCGGCGCGGTCATCGCCCAGGTCACCCAGAACGTTTATGATACCGTGCGCGGCCAGTACCTCCTGATCCCCCAGGGCAGCCGCCTGATCGGGCGCTACCAGTCGGAAATCTCGTTCGGCCAGGACCGGGCGCTGATCGTCTGGGACCGGATCCTGATGCCCGATGGCAGCTCGATCACGATCTCAGAACCCGCCAGTGACGCATCCGGCTATGCGGGCCTCAAAGACCGGACCGATCATCACTGGGACAGGGTCTTTGTCGCCGCCGGCCTTGCCACCCTGCTCGGCATCGGCGCCGAGCTCGGGCCCGGCGAGGACGGGGACATCGAGCGCGCGATCCGCCGGGGCGCGGGCGACACGATCAACGAAGGCGGCCAGCGCGCGGTCGATCGCAGTCTCGGGGTCCAGCCTTCGATCACCATCCGCCCGGGCTGGCCCGTCCGCGTCCTCGTGACAAAGGACCTCGTCCTACGTCCCTATCCGGAGACAGCCCCATGAACCTGCGCCTTGCAAAACTCCCTGACCGCACGCCGGTTAAGCTCACCCTCGCGCTTGATCCGGAAACCGCAGCCGCGCTTCAGGATTATGCGGCGCTCTATCAGCAGTCCTATGGCGATGCCGAGCGCGCAGAAACGCTCGCCGCGGCCATGATCGACATGTTCCTGGCCTCAGACGCCGGGTTCAGACGGGCCCGCGAAGCCCTGCCCACCCCTGCCAGCAAAGGAGACTGACCCATGGCACAGATCGGCGCATTTACCCTGAAGGACGGAACCTGGACCGGAACCATCCGCACAATGACCATCAATGTCAAAGCCCAGCTTGTTCCCAACAAGGAGAAGGCAAAGGGCGCGCCCGACTTCCGGCTCTATGCCGGCGGCGCAGAACTCGGCGCC
>NZ_NCJT01000053.1 GCF_002282565.1 Hyphomonas sp. 34-62-18 | reverse complement strand
CTGCGCGCGGGCATCGATTCCATCGAACACGGCACATATCTGGATGCCGAATCCATCGCGCTGTTCAAGGAAAGCGGCGCAGTTCTGGTGCCGACCGTTCTGGCGGGGGCAACGGTGACCGGCTGGACGAACGAGCCTTGGCTGCCGGCCCCTTCGCGGGCCAAGGCTGCCCAGGTTGGCCCGCTCATGCTGGAGATGCTGCGCCGGGCCCATGAAGGCGGCGTGACGGTTGCCTTCGGAACGGACACCGGTGTGTCCCGCCATGGCGATAACGCCAAGGAATTTGCGCTGATGGTGGAAGCTGGCTTCACGCCAGAAGAGGCCATCCGGTCAGCGACGGTTGTCGCGTCGGAACATCTGGAAATGGCTAAGGACATCGGCACGCTCGAGCCCGGCAAATATGCCGACCTGATTGCGGTGACCAAAGACCCGCTGAAGGACATAAGCGTGCTCGAGGCCGTCGACTTCGTGATGAAGGGCGGCGAGGTCTACAAGTCCGGCAAGTAACTTGCAGGGCAGCCAGGGCGCGGCTCCCGCTTTGACGGCGGGGGCGGCGCCGCTTATGCAAAGATGATGGTAAATCCGGCTTGTTCCGGCGTTGCTGCTGTTAAGGAAAGTCATGGCTATCCGCACTTGCCTGCTCGTTTCTGCTGCGTTTCTGGCGCTGGGCGCCTGTAGTGAGAGAGCGCCCGCCACCCAGCAGGCTGCAACTTCCGCTGCGCCGGCAGCCGGCGGAGACGAATGTGTGCCGATTGCGGACGGTATGTATGAAATGCGGAATGGCCGCCTGCTGGTAAGCACCACGCCGCCGGAACTCGCCGCCAATAATCCGGCGCTTTGGGCGCAGGAAATCCAGACCGGCCTTCGCGCCGCGGGAATTGACTGGCTGGGCATCGTCATGCGCGATCAGGTGGCGGTAGTGACCGGGACGGCGCCTGACGCTGACGCAAAGGCCCAGGGTTTTGCCGCGGGCGTGGCGGCCATTGAAGGGCATCCGCGCGCCGGGACGGCAGGCATGCTGGTTGTGGACGGCATTTCGGTTGAAGGCGGCGAAGAGGGGCTCGGCGTGCCGCTGGCGGCGCTGGCTGGCCAGCTGACGACGGCGGAGAGCTGCCAGGCGGCATTTGATGCAACCTCCAAAGACCGGGTCATTCAGTTCGGCACCGGCAATGCCAACATCTCACCGGTCAGCCTGCCGCTCGTTGATGCGCTCGGCGGGGTGGCCATGCTCTGCCGCGCTTTCGAAATCGAGATTGCAACGCATACGGACACTCGCGGCGCAGACGATTATAACCTGCGCGTCTCTCAAGAGCGGGCAGATGCGCTGCGGGCCTATCTGATCGGCAAGGGCCTGCCGGAAGAGACACTGAAAGCTGTGGGCTATGGCGAAAGCCGCCCGGTCGACACAGGCTCGACGGCTGAGGCGCACGCCCGCAACCGCCGGACCGAGTTCACGGTAAAGCCGCGCTGAAACCTCAGAAGCTGAGGATCAGGCCGGTCGACGGCGAGACCTTGGCATCAAGCGTCTGGCGCCAGGCTGTCTCGATGGCAGCGCGGCCTTTCTTATGTTCCGGCGTCAGATATTTCGACGAGGCGGCATAGAAGCCGGCAAGCGATCTGCCCGTGCGTGCGTTGAGTTCATCGGCGCCGAGCGCCTTGGCGCGCTCTGCGGCATAAGTTGGCACAAAGAAGAATTCCGGCTGGGGACCGGGCGCTTCGACCGGCGCGCGGTTGCCTTCCCAGTCGGTTACGCCAATCACCAGGCTGCGCACCAGCCGGTCTTTCAGGGCATGATGGACATCTGCCGTCAGCGTGGGGCGGCCCAGGAAATCCACATAAGCGGTGAGGCCCCGGGCATGCAGGCTATCGGCCTCATCATAGGTGTGGGTGCGGGCGTAGAGGCCGGAGGCCTCGACGAACGCTTTGTTGGCTGGCGAGGTGAGGCCGATGGCTTCCACGACGCCGCGCTGTTTCAGGCAATGCGCCAGCGCGAGAGCTGTTTTTGACGAGGCAGAAGAGATGACGACGGTTTCGGGAATGTCCGTACCCGTTTCCATCAGGCAATCGTCGATCATCCAGCCGGTGGTGAACAGCGGGCGGAACAGCATCTGCTGGGCTTCAAAGGCCGGATCGTAAGACGGGTCTGCGGCGTTGAAGATATAGGTGTTGTAGATCGGCGCCAGGCCCTGGCGGTGGGCGGCGCCATCCATGAAGCTTGCCGCGCTGACGCGGATGGGCGCAACGTCGAACTGTTCGGAGACCGGCAGGTAGCCATAGACCCGCGCGCCGGGCGAGACGCCCTCGGCTTTCGACTCGGTTACGGTGGCAAAGCCCCACACCGGCACGCGGCCATAGGCCGGATCGGCGGCGGGGAAGAAATTCCAATAGCCCATCGCCTCGCCGAAGGTGGCATAGGTGACGTTGTTTGCGGTGAGCGCAAAGGCGTCCACCTTTAGGCGGGCCTGGCCCTCTGCCAGAGGAGGCGCAGGCGTTTCAGCCCAGCTCGTGTCCCGCAGATTGCCGCGGCGGATCAGAAAGTCAGCCATGTCTTGTCCCCTGTTTTGGGGCTCAGCTACGGCCTTTCCCCATGAATGCGCCGATGCGAGCCTGCATGTCCGGGCCTACACCCTCATTGTTAAGTATTTCCCATTGCAGGCCGCTGTCCATATCCCGCGCGTCCGTTGCTTCCAGAAGCCGCTTGTTGGCGGCGTGGCTGAACGGGGAATTGGCGAGGATCTGACGAGCGATTTTGTCGATCGCGGCATCAAATTCCGCATCCGGAACAACGAGTTCTGCAAGGCCAATCCTGAGCGCCTCGGCCGCGCCGAACATTTCGGCGGTGAACATCAGGCGCTTGGCGGTGGCGATGCCAACACGCCGGGGCAGGCGCTGGCTCATGCCCCAGATCGGGGTGAGGGCCCATTTGGCATGGGTGTCACCAAACTTGGCGCTTTCGGCGGCGATGATGAAATCGGCCGCCAATGCCACTTCCAGGGCGCCGGTGTAACAATGCCCATGCACCGCAGCGATGACCGGTTTGGGCAGGCGCTCCATCAGCCGGAGGGTTTCCGAATGCCAGCCGCGCGAGGGGACCGCTTCGCCTTCGGCAATATCAGCCAGGTCATGCCCGGCAGAGAAGCACCGTCCCGCCCCGCGCAGGACGACGCAGCCGATTGAATCGTCCTTGTAGAGAGCGAGCACATGTTTGCGCAGCTCTTCGAACATGCCCACGGTGAGCGAGTTGAGCTTGTCCGGACGGTTGAGCGTCAGGATGGCCAGGCCGTCGCGATCTTCGCGGAGCACCACGCTCATTTGCCGAGATCCACCATCAGGGACGAGATCGCATGGACGAAGTTGTTGGGCGCGATGGTCTGCTCACCGGTCCAGCGCACATTCGGGAAGCGGCCGAGAATGTTCCGATAGGCTGATTCCAACTGCATGTTCGCTACGCGCTGGCCAAGGCAGACATGCGGCCCGTGGCCGAAGGAGAGATGTTCCTTGGCATTGGCGCGGTCAATGTCGAACGTGTTGGGATTGGCAAACTTCGCCGGGTCGCGGTTGGCGGCCGGATAATACATCACGACCTTTTCGCCTTCGCCGATCTTCTGGTCGCCGAGCTGTGTGTCCTGTGTGGCAGTGCGGCGCATATAGGTCACAGGCGTGACCATCCGGATGGCTTCATGCACGAAGTTCGGGAAGCGTTCAGGCTTGTCCTTGAGCTGGCCCCGCAGATTCGGGTTTTCCGTCAGCAGGCGCATCGTTCCGGAAAGGGAGTTGCGCGTGGTGTCATTGCCGGCAAAGACAATCAGCAACCAGGAACCATCGAGGAACTCCGGCGAGAGCGGCTTGCCGTCGATCTGCACATTGGCGATGGCGGAGAGAAGGTCAGGCTGCGGATTTTTGCGGCGCTCTTCCAGCAGGTAGCGGCCATATTCGAACATGGCCTGGATCTCATTGATGAAGGTCATGATCTGCTCGGGCGATACGTTGCCGAGGCCTTCCTGCTGCGCCTGGTATTGCGAGGTCTCCAGGAAATGCATCCAGTGGACAAGTTTGGGCCGGTCTGCCGGGGGCACGCCCAGGATTTCACACAGCGTGAAGAGTGGTAGTTCGGCAGAGAACATCTCCACCATGTCGACGACGGGCCCCTGCTTCTCCATCGCGTCAAGCAGGCGGTTGACCTCCACGTCCACACGCTTGCGGAGTTCTGCGACGAAGTCAGCGCGGAAATAGGCCATATGCTCCATACGCAGCGGCGTATGGTAGGGCCGGTCGAGATTGATCAGGGAGTTCAGCGACGAAGAATGCAGCAGCGGATGGCGCGGAACGCCCTCCATGCCGTAATTCATCAGGATGCCGCCTTTCTGGGACGAGAAGGCTTCCGGCGTCAGCTCGACCTTCTTGACCAGATCATAGGACGTCACCGCCCAGAAGCCTGCGCCAAGCACTTCCGGGTGCCACATGACCGGGGCTTTCTCCCGCATCGTTGCGAACGCGTCATGCGTGTAACCGCCATTGTCTGAAAAGACGGTCGGCTGCGTCAGGTCCACCGGCGGGGCCAGCGAATAGGCCTTGCCGAATTTCGGCTCCTTCGGCGGGCTTTCAACCTGATAGGTGTCGGTCACATTCAGAAGCGTCATGGATCCTGCTCACTAAGATAGCGCCTCCCCAGCAAACCAGGGAGGCGGAGAATTAGAACTTGTACCGTACCGGGATGGATTTCGGGCCACCCACGAAGTTTGCCTTGATGAAGGTCGGCTCTCCGGCAAGTTCGATCGACTTCACGCGGCTGAACAGCTCTTCGTAGATCGCCTGCATTTCTAGGCGGGCAAGGTGCATGCCAAGGCACATATGGCCACCATAGCCGAAGGAAATGAGCTTGTTGGGCGAACGGTCTGCGCGGAAGGTGAAGGGGTCATCGAAGACTTCCTCATCCCGGTTGCCGGAAGGATAGCACAGCAGAACGCTTTCACCCTTCAGGATCTTTTTGCCACGGAGCTCATAATCATCCTGAGCGGTACGCATGAAATGCTTCACTGGCGTCGTCCAGCGGATGGCTTCATCCACAGCGGTGCGCGAGATGGCTTTCGGATCGGCCATCATCTTTTTCAGCTCGGACGGGTTCTGCAGCATGCCGAGCACGCCGCCTCCCGTAGATGCACTGGTCGTGTCATGCCCGGCGGCCGCCACGATGATGTAATAGCTCATCGCTTCGAGCTGGCCGATCGGCTCGCCATCCACCATGCCATTGGCAATCACGGTAGAGACGTCATCCTTCGGGTTTGCGCGCCGGTCTGCCGTGATGTTCGTAAAATACATGAAGAATTCGGCCAGCGTTGCCTGGATCGACGCGAGGCCCTTTTCCACGTCGCGTTCTTCGGCGAGGGATTTGTCGCGCATCAGGTCTTCATCCTGGGCGCCGAAAATCTCCTGCGTCAGTTTCAGCATCATCGGTTCGTCCGACTCCGGCACGCCGAGGATCTGCATGATCACGCGCAGGGGGTAGTAGAGCGCGACATCGCGCTGGAAGTCACACTCTCCGCCGAGGTCTTCCATCCGGTCGACATATTGCTTGGCGATCGATTTGATGGCGTCTTCGCGCTTCTTCACGTTCTGCGGCATGAACCATTCCTGGGTCAGGTGGCGCAGCTTGTAGTGCAGCGGGTCGTCCAGCTGGACGAGGGTTTTCAGAAGGTGGGGCTGGCCGAACT
This sequence comes from Hyphomonas sp. 34-62-18, assembly GCF_002282565.1. Lineage (GTDB taxonomy): Bacteria > Pseudomonadota > Alphaproteobacteria > Caulobacterales > Hyphomonadaceae > Hyphomonas. The sequence continues at coordinate 15,697 of NZ_NCJT01000053.1, read as the reverse complement.
TGGCGTAAACGCCTTTCTCTGCCTCATGGTAAGAAAGCATCTCGCGCTGGCCGTTGGTGAACAGCTGGTTCTGGCGCGAGATCTCCATGATGTCGGCATGTTTGGTCGCTGCCCAGAAGGGGCGGAACGCTTCCGGCTCGCACCAGGCTAGCGGGTCTTCGGTGCGCAGACGCTTGAAAGCGGCGTCCAGTGCGGCCTGGTCGGCATAGACGGCCGGGGTGACAATCTGGTCGCAGGTCGCCGCTGCGGCTTCGCTCATGCGGCGCGCAGGATCTTGCTTTGTGTCCGGCGGAACCGCCAGCACAGCTGTATCGGACATTTGAAAACCTCCAGAGCGTGAGATGCGGATCTAGGTCCGCTTTCCCTTTACTCTAGTGGAAGGCCCCCGCCTGCCAAGGTGTGACTTAGGGGCAGGAGCAGGCCTGGCAGGCGCAGAATCGACCTTGTGGCCGAGTTCCGCGAGCGCGGCTTCCAAAAGGTCTGACGGAACCTCATCCACCTGGCCTGGTTTCAGGTCTGCGAGCACGAAAGGACCATAGCTCACCCGGATCAGCCGGTTCACAGTCAGGCCAACCGATTCCAGCGCCTTGCGCACTTCGCGGTTCTTGCCTTCGGTAAGTGTCACGGTCAGCCAGGAGTTGGCGCCCATCTCCCGGTCGAACACCGCCTTGATCGGTTGATACTTGACGCCCTCAACCGTGATGCCGCTCGCCAGCTCGTCGATCTTCAGCTGCGTGACAGTGCCCTTGGCACGTACGCGGTAGGTCCGCTCCAGCGCCGATTTCGGCAGTTCCAGGAAGCGGGCGAGTTCGCCGTCATTGGTCAGCAGGAGGAGCCCCTCAGTTGTAAGGTCGAGCCGGCCGACGGTGACGGTGCGGGGCAGGGATTTGGGCAGTTCGTCGAAAATCGTGCGCCGGCCTGCGGGATCATTGGTGGTGGTGATGAGACCGGCAGGTTTGTGATAGCGCCAGAGGCGGCTGGCATCGGGGGCACGGACCGTCTTGCGGCCGACCTTGATCAGCTCCTTGCCTGTCACCTTGAAGGCCGGCGAGGTCAGCTTCTGGCCGTTGACGGTCACTTCGCCCGCTTCGATCAGCCGCTCGACCTCGCGGCGCGAGGCGATGCCCGCGCGGGCCAGATATTTGGCAATGCGTTCGCCTTCGGACCAATCGGCCGGGGCTGCAGCGGGTTTGCGGGGAGGGGCAGGCCGTTTCGTTCCGGAGGGTTTCCGGTTCGGTCGGGCCGTCTCGCGACGCTCCGTCATGGCGATGTCTTTCTGTGTGGCTTCAGCCGAGGAATTGCAGGACTGGCGCGCCAATAGCAAGGCCAAGCCCCACCTCTGTGGCCATCCAGATCGGAATAATCCGGGTGTTGCCGAGCTTTGCGCGGTCAAACAGCAGTGCCACGACCCGTCCGAGCGCTGCCCCGAACCATCCGGCCGCTATGGGCATGACCACGAGGACCGAGCCTGCAGGGGGCGTCACAAATACGATCACCAGCGCAACCGCGTGAACCATCAGCAGGAGGCCGCCATATGTGGCGCGAAACTCTGAATAGCCGCTCCCCTTGGCGGTATCTGCCTTGAGCCGGACAACGCTAGACGCCCATTCCGGCGAAAGCAGGGCGCCAAGGCCCATCGCGGCGCCAAGCCCAAGACCTATAATTGCTAGAATTTCCGTCAGTGGCATGGCGTTTTCCTGCGTGCTGCAAAGATCAGGGTAGACCGCCGAGCTGGCAAGGCCACCCCGCCTGATCAAACGTTACAAACGCCGCGCTTTCCTGAATTTCCTGTAAACCCTAACGCAATTTCGGAAAAAATTAACCTTTGGGCGGCTTGATCAAATCGAGTTCAGCGGCGCCCCAGAGAATCACTCCCCACTCCCGCCGCAGCGTAACCTGAGGACACGACGCCCATGCGCATGAAGATGTTCGCCGCAGAATCCATGGAAGCTGCCAAGGCGATGATCTTTGCGGAAATGGGCGCCGATGCGGTGATCCTGTCCGAGCGCGAAGTGGATGGCGGCGTTGAAGTACGCGCGGCCACGGACCGGAAGGGCGCCGCCGCAGCCGGCAACGAACCGCTTTTCCTGCGCGACGCCCGAAATCTTGGTCATGGCCGGGGGGTCGACAATCCGATCTTTGCCCGCGTGCGCGACGCGCTGTTGTGGCACGGCGCCCCGCAACGCTTTGCTGAGCGCGTGGCCAATGAAGGCGCAGGCCGCCGCCCTGGCGAGTTTGCAACGCCGGAAGAGGCGATGGCCGAAGGCCTATCCCGTCTGATCACGTGCGATCCGATCCCGGCGCGCCTTGACCGCGATATACTTCTGGTCGGCCCGCCCGGCCATGGCCGCACATCGACGGCTGCCAAGTTGACCCGCCGCGCGTCTGTCGCCCGCACGGAAATCACGCCCCTAGCAGCAGATCTTGATGGCTCGGCTGCCGGTGAGCAGCTTGCGGCCTATCTCGAGCGCGAGCGCGAACAGATCCGTGTGGCTGAAACGCCTGACGCCTTGTTCAGTGAGCTGAGATCCTTGCGCAATGAGAGCCGCCGCTGCGTGATCGACCTGCCGGCCATCAACCCGTTCGAAGGCGATGACCTGGCAAGCCTTGGCGATCTCGTTGCGGCCATCCGTGCTGAGCCCGTGCTGGTTCTCTCAGCTGAGGGGCACCCGGACGATCTGGCCGAATCTGCCCGCGCGTTCCACCGCGCAGGTGTTCGCCGCGCTATCCTGACCAAGCTTGATGTTGTACGCCGCCGGGGCGGAGCGATCGCCGCACTCACCTCGTCGGGTATCGCATTCTCGCATCTGGCAATCACGCCGTTCATTGGTGGCGGGCTCGTCCCGGCTGCCCCGTCACGTCTCGCCGCGCTTCTTATGGAAGACGCCCGCGGCGATGTGATTGCCCTCAGAGGAGCTGCATGATCCCATGAGCTTTGCCCTTCGCAGATCACAAGACCGCCCGCCCGTCCGTCCGCCTCCGCGTGTGACGCCGGCTTCTGTCATCACTGTTGCCAGCGGCAAGGGCGGTGTCGGCAAGACTTTCGTGTCCATCTCGCTCGCGTCGTCCCTGGCGCAGGCTGGCCGCCGGGTGCTGCTGGTGGATGGGGATCTTGGCCTTGCAAACGTCGACGTTCAGCTCGGCATCGCGCCGGAAACTGATCTGGCGGCCGTGGTGGCTGGCTGGGTCGAGCTTGAAGACGCGGTGACNGCGCTGGCGCTTCAGTATGATCATGTCGTGATCGATCTTGGCGCCGGTATCGAAGCCAACTGCATGCGCCTTGCCCGCTCGGGTGACAAAGCGCTGATCGTCATCACCGATGATCCGGCCTCGATGACGGATGCCTATGCCTTCATCAAGGTTCTGCGCGGTTATGCGCCTTCGGTTGAGCCGCTGATCTGCATCAATCAGGCCGATACGCGCGCGGCGGGCCAGCGGACTTATGAAGCGATTGCGCGTGCCTGTCAGACATTCCTCGGTTTCCGGCCCCGTTTAGCCGGAACCGTGATGCGCGATCCGAAGGTTCGCGATGCAATCCGGTGTCAGAAGACGCTGATGTCAATCGATCCGCAGGCGCAGCCTGTTCAGGACGTCATTGCCGTGGCCCAGGTCATGATGGGGCAGGCTTCGGCGGAGATTGGCAACTGATCCGTTCAGGGAAAGTGAATCATTTCGTCTGTGTTCCAACGCTTTTTTAATACCTGTTAATAAAGCTACGTTAGGATTCACAATGTTAACCAAAACAGCTACGGCTGACCTTAAGATGATTCGGGAGACGAGCGATGCGCGTCCTGCTAATTGAAGATGATCGGGCACTGGCCCGTTCGATCGAGCTGATGCTCAAAGCCGCTGGCTTCAACGTATACCTCACTGATCTGGGTGAGGATGGCGTTGATATCGGCAAGGTCTACGAGTTCGACATGATCCTCCTGGATCTGTCGCTGCCTGACATCACGGGCTTTGAAGTCCTCAAGCAGCTCCGGATGAGCCGCGTGAATACCCCGGTGATGATCCTTTCGGGCAATCCCGACATCGAAGCGAAGGTGAAAACCCTCGGCTACGGCGCGGACGATTACCTCACCAAGCCGTTCAACAAGGACGAGCTGATCGCCCGCATCACCGCCATCGTGCGCCGCTCCAAAGGCCATGCCGAGAGCGTGATCCGCACCGGCGAAATCCTGGTGAACCTCGATGCCAAGACGGTCGAAGTGGAAGGCGAACGCGTCCACCTCACCGGCAAGGAATACGCCATGTTCGAGCTGCTCTCCCTGCGCAAGGGCACGACGCTCACCAAGGAAATGTTCCTCAACCACCTTTATGGCGGTCTCGACGAGCCGGAACTGAAGATCATCGACGTCTTCATCTGTAAGCTGCGCAAAAAACTGCAGCAGGCAACCGGCGGCAACCACTATATCGAAACCGTCTGGGGCCGTGGTTATGTGCTGCGCGATCCGCGCCCCGGCCAGAAGGCCGGTGAGATCGAAGAAGCCGCCTGAGCTTCCATCCAGATCAGAAATTCAGCGCCCGGAAAGCCAGTCTTTCCGGGCGTTTTCATGTCTGTTGACAGAGTGTCGGTAGGCAGAGGAAGCGGCGGCTATTTCCGGCCGCGCGCCTCATCCGTGCCTTTGCGGGCGAGCGCGTCGGCGCGCTCGTTGCCTTCATCGCCATTGTGGCCCTTCACCCATTTCCAGCTGATGTCATGGCGCTGGCAGGCCTCTTCCATCGCCATCCACAGTTCCTGATTTTTCACAGGTTTCTTGTCGGCGGTTTTCCAGCCATTGCGTTTCCAGCCCTTGATCCATTTGGTCAGGCCGTCTTTCACATAGGTGGAATCCACATGCAGCGTGACCTTTGAGGGACGCTTGAGCGCATTCAGAGCCTCGACCACGGCGGTCATTTCCATCCGGTTGTTGGTGGTGGCCGGATCGCCGCCATAGAGTTCCTTCTCATGGCCGTTCCAGCGGATCAGCGCGCCCCAGCCGCCCGGGCCGGGATTTCCGCTACAGGCGCCATCAGTCCAGATTTCAATCACATCATCAGTCATCCCCGCGAGGTGCGGGGCTTTGGCGCCTGCGTCAAGCCGGGCTTTAGAAGACACTCACATCCAATTCCGTCAGCTGCCGGGCAGGCTGAACGATGGCGTGGAACAGGAAGCCGCAAAAGGCGCCTGCCGCTGCGCCGATACTGGCACCGCAGACCAGGGCGCCCGCCGCTGACAGGGGGCCGCCGAAGAATCCAAAGAAGCAGGTTGTCGCACCAACAAGGATGGCGCCCCAGATCGCGCCCCAGCGAAGATAGGATTTCAGCGCTGAAATGCCCCGGTGAGGCAGCCTTGCGATGGAGAGGCCCATCGCGATGGCTGCGGCTGGGATCGTTATGAAAAAGAGGATGAAGTTCATCGCCGAAAGCTGCGCGGCCAGCAGCGCGCCGCTGCCGAAATCGTCACCCCCCACCGCCAGCCCGCCGCGCCCCCCGCCGAGGCCCATGACGAGAATGCTGAGAGACATGGTCAGAAAGCCAATGATCGCCACCATCACGCAGGCGGCCAGCGAGGCGAGGAAGAGCGCGAGCTTTACACGCTTTACGCGGCGCGGCTTTGCGGCCGATGCATAGGCAGGCAATGTCTCAACAGTGCCAAGTGTGCTCGTTTGCGGGTCGGTCGGGGTGTTTTCCGTCATGCCCCATAGCCTTCGGCGGTTTCCATCTTGCGATGGAAAGCCAGCCGAGCGGCGTATTCAAGGGGGTTTTTGGGCCGCACGAGGGCACCTGCCGGCGTGGAGGACCAATCGGCAAGCCGCGTCAGGAAAAACCGCATCGCCGACCCGAGGCAGAGCGCTGGCAGGGCTTCAAGTTCTGCCGCCTCGAGTGGCCGGACAGACTGGTAGCCGGCGATCAGTGCCGAACCCTTGGAGAAATTGTATTCCAGCCGGGAGGCATCGGTGGCGTTGCCTTCCTCGAATGCCCAGGAATTCAGGCAGACGGCAAGATCGTAGGTGAGGGCGTCTGTGCAGGCGAAATAGAAGTCGATCGCGCCGGTGAACGTGTCGCCTAGGAAGAAGGCGTTGTCTGGAAAAAGATCTGCGTGGATCGTGCCGCGTGGCAGGTGACCGGAAAAGGCGCGGGCGGCATTGATCCTGGCGAAGCAGGCTTCGACCTCCTGTGAGAGGCCGGGTTGAAGCGCGTCGGCATCGCCTGCGCGGCCGTCCCACATGCGCCGCCAGGCGGCCGGGCCAAGTGCGTTTTCGCGGTGCCCCTCAAAGCCTGCGAGCGCCAGATGCATCCGCGCAAGGCCTTCGCCCAGCGAGCGGCATTGTTTTGCATTCGGGCGTTTGGGCGACAGCCCGTCCAGAAAAGTGACAATCACTGCCGGACGGCCTTCCAGCGTGCGCAGCGCTTCGCCGTCCCGGCCCATCACGGGCTGGGGACACGGAAAGCCATTGGACGACAGGTGCTGCTTCAGACCGATGAAGTAAGGCAGGTCTGCCGCGTTCACCCGCTTTTCGAAGAGGGTGAGGATGTACCGGCCCTTGCGGGTTTCGAGATAATAGTTCGAATTCTCCACGCCCTCGGCAATGCCTTTGAACGCCAGCGCCTCGCCGAGATCATACTCGGCGAGGAACGATGAGAGCGCTTCGTCTGAAACTTGTGTGTATACCGCCATAGGCGGCGCCCTTACGCAGTTTTCGGCAGCATGTCACGGCCCAGCGTCTTGCCGGCCAGCAGGTAGTGGATCGCCGCCCAACCATAGAGCGAGGCAAAGATGATGATCGACCATTGCAGGCCGCGGGCATCGGCATCCCGGCAGGCAGCGCCCTGGTCAGCCGCCAGCACCGTCACGTCCTTGCACATCTGCAGGGTGAGGCCGAGGTCATTGCCGCTCAGCATCATCGTCTTGAGGCCGGTGGACAGGAAACCGATCAGCGTGGGGCCAAGGCCGATACCGATGAGGTTCACCGCGAACAGCGTGATTGCCACAGCGGTTGCCCGTGTGCGGCTGTCAACGACGCCGGCTGAAACGGCATACATCGGCCCGAGATAGAAATAGTGCAGCGTCGCCGCGAGCATCAGCGGCGGGATCATCAGCGGCACGGTCGGGCTGAGATAGCCAAGCCAGTAAAGCGGTACGGACAGTCCCATCCCCAGCGCCGGCATCCAGGAAAGCGCCGTCGGATACCGGACCGAGAGCTTGTCTGCGAGGAAGCCCGACAGGAACACGCCCAGCGCCGCCATCAGGCCGAGCACCAGAGAAAAGATGAGGGCTGCTTCGGTAAGGGTCAGCCCATGCGTGCGCAGCAGGAAGGAGGTTGAGAAGGCAGCGACGCCATAACCCGCAAAGGACGCAATGGCGGCGCCTGCCACCACATGAACATAGGTGGGTTTGCGCATCAGATCTTTCAGCACCGTGCCAAAACCATCTGGCACGGCTTTGCGCGGCGCGCCGGGCGGATCGGAATAACCGCGCGGGGGCTCTTTCACCGTAAAGAACAGAATGAGCGCAAACAGAACGCCCGGCAGACCGACGGCGATGAAAGCGATCCGCCAGCCCTCGAGGCTGTTCCAGTCGACCAGTCCTTGGGCCCAGGTCCACCCCCACGATCCGAAAAGATTGTAGACATTCTCGCCGGTTACATAATCGTTGATCGGGCCTGCCGCGAGACCAGCGAGCATGCCGCCGAGGGGTACGCCCAGGGCGTAAATCGAGGCGGCCGTGGCCCGGCTGGTGGGCTTGAAATAATCGGCGATCACCGATTGCGCAGGCGGGGTACAGCCCGCTTCGCCAACGCCGACAAGTAGCCGGAAAATGAACAGGGTGAGGAAACTCGTCGCGAAGCCGCACAGCACCGTCATCAGGCTCCAAAGGGTCAGCGAGATGATGATGATCATCATCCGGCTGCGCCGTTCGGCGATCCGGGCGATTGGAATCCCAAGAGTGGTGTAGAAGATCGCAAAGGCGAGGCCGCCCAGCAGGCCCATATGCCAGTCTTCAAGTTGCAGCGAGAGCTTCATCGGCTCGGTCAGAATGCCGAAGATTGAGCGGTCAATGAAGTTGAAGATGTAAACAACGAGAAGCGAAGACAGCACATATCCGCGGTAAAGCGGGGTACCGAAACCGGTGATATATCCCGGCGGCGTGGAAGAGCTTGTCTGGCTAGGGGTGGCGGCGTCGGTCATTCGGGTCTCCACGAATAGTCAGGCAAAATTTGCAGATGAATCAGGTGGCGGGGCTCCAGCGATCCTTGATGAAGGTGCGGGAGGCGAGGAAATAGAAGGCGGCAGCGGCCACAAAGAAGAGCACCGTTGCGACCATCGACTGGCGAAGTCCTTCGGCATAGGCCGAGCAGAGCGCCGGGCCGAGATCGCCCAGTTCTGCCATCCGGCTGGCGCAGAGGCCAGGATTGAAGGTGGCGAATGCCTCCTCCAGGCCGTTCTTCCGGATGATGCCGCCCATGAACGCGCTGCTCATCATACCGGTGAACATCGGGCCAAGACCGTTGCCGATCAGGCTGACGATCAGCAGCAGAACCGAGACGGTTGTGGCGCGCGAGCGGGGGCTGACGATGGCGGTCGATACCGTGTATTGCGCGCCAAGATAGGCATAGTGCGCAATCGCCGCGATGACCCACATCCAGAAGGCCACCGTCAGCGACGGCGTCATGAAGGCGGCGATATAGGCTGGAATGGCGAGCAGCAGACCCACGCCCGGAAGCCAGGCAACAACTGCGGGGAAGCGCGGCGACAGTTTCTCCGAGAGGAAGCCGCCCAGGAAGGTTCCGAAAGCGGCGACAGCGGCCAGCGGCGCGCCATAGCGGATGGCCGCTTCCGATACGCTGACGCCATGAACCCGCATCAGGAAGGGCGCCTGGAAGCTGATGAGACCGTAGCCAACGAAGGCCACGAACGCGGCGCCCAGTGACAGCGTCCAGAAAGTTGGCTTCGCGCCAAACTCCTTGAACGCTTCAAAGAAGCCGGCCTTTTCCACAGGTGTTTTGCCCTTGGGGTCCGAATAGCCACGGGGTGGCTCGCGCGTGGTGAGCCAGAGGATGAGGGCAATCAGGATGCCCGGGGCGCCGACGATCACAAAGACCAGCCGCCAGCCTTCAACCTCTTCCCAATTGATGCCGGAGAAAAGCCCTCCGAGACCAATTGAAGCGAGGAAATTGCCAAAGTCCGGCCCCTGAAGCCCTGCCAGCGCGCCGCCGAAAAGCTGGGCCATGACGCCGCCGATGGTAACGCCCATGGAGTAGATGCCGATAGCATTGGCGCGGCTTTTTGGGGGGTAATAGTCGGTGATGATGGAGTTGGCGGGCGGCGTGCATCCTGCCTCGCCGATGGCCACGCCCACGCGGAAAAGCAGCAGCCAGATGAAGCTTGCCGCCAGGCCACAGAGGACCGTCATCACAGACCAGATCACCACGCAGAGCGAAATGATGAAAACGCGATTGCCGCGGTCGGCCCACATGGCGATCGGGATGCCCATCAGGGCGTAGAACAGCGCGAACGGAGGCCCGGTCAGCAGGCCCCATTGCGTATCTGTCAGCGAGAACGTGTTGATAATTGGCTGAGCGACCACGGTGATCACCGTGCGGTCGATGAAGTTCAGCGTGTAGATCAGCGTGAGCGCTATGAGGACATAGGAGCGGTATGGCTTGCTGCCGAAACCGGTAATGTGCCCGTTGCCAGTTTCGGCCGCGTCTGCGGGTGCCGTCATGTGTCGCTCGCCTCCCAGAAAACGTGCTTCTGCCGGCGCGCCGCTTCATGACCGAACGGTAACGGCCCTGCGCCGCCCTGCAAGTGTTATCGTCAGGGAAGGCGCAGATGGCGCCAATTCTTTCTTGCGAGACGCGAGTTGAACTTTTCGTGAGCGGCACTTATGTGCCCGGCTCGGAACAGAATTCCACAGCCAGGCATGAGGCCCGTATCATGAACCATCACCGGAAAACGACCGCCCTCGGATCAGTTTACCGGATGAGTTCTTATCATGCCCGCTTCAATCACCTTCGCATCAGTCAAACATTCTCTGCCTGACGGCCGGGTTCTTTTTTCAGACTTAAATTTCAGTCTCAATCAGGAACGCGTCGGCATTGTCGGCCGCAACGGCGTTGGCAAATCCACTTTGCTGAAACTGATCTCCGGCGCGCTCAGCCCGGTGTCCGGGGCGGTGACAGTTACCGGAACGATCGGCGTGCTGCGCCAGACTTTTGAGCCTTCACCGGGAGAGACCATCGCCAGCCTCTTTGGCGTGGAGGCGGCACTCGCGCGGCTCCACCGTATAGAGTCGGGTGCCGGCACTGAGACAGATCTGGCAGAAGCAGATTGGACGCTGGAGCCGCGCCTTGCCGAAGCCCTCGCGCGCGCCGGTCTGGAGGGCGTGACACTGGACACGCCCCTGGCCAGCCTGTCTGGCGGGCAGCGGACGCGGGCGGGTTTTGCTGCGCTCGTCTTTGCAGAACCTGACTTTCTGCTGCTGGATGAGCCAACCAACAACCTTGACCGCGAGGGGCGGGCCGATGTGGCCAGAGTGCTGGCTGGCTGGCGCGGCGGCGCTGTGGTGGTCAGCCATGACCGGCAACTGCTTGAAAGCATGGAGTCCATTCTTGAGCTGACGCCGCAAGGCGCCGCGCGATATGGCGGGGGCTGGAGCAGTTATGAAGCGCAGAAGGCGCGCGAACTTGCGGCGGCAGAGCAGGCGTTGGCGCGGGCGGAGAGGCGCGTTGAGGAAGCGGCCGGCAAGGCGCAGACGGCCGCTGAGCGCAAAGCGAGACGCGATGGCGCCGGCAGCCGGAAAGCAGCCAAGGGCGGCGCGCCCCGTATATTGCTTGGCGCGCAGAAACGCCGCGCCGAAGAGACATCTGGTGCTCTCGGCCGGCTTGCGGAACAGCAGAAGGCCGACGCTGCCGAAGAGGCCGCAGAGGCGCGCAGCCGGATCGACGTGCTGCAGCCTTTCACGGTGAAACTTCCGCTTACGGGCCTGCCATCAAACAAGGTAGTGCTGAGTGCGGTGGATCTTGCCGGGGGATATACGCCGGGCAGCCCGGTATTCCGGGGGCTGTGTTTTGAGGTCCGCGGTCCTGAGCGCGTGGCGGTTTTCGGGCCAAACGGTTCGGGCAAGTCCACGCTTCTCAAGACAATCACAGGTGTCCTGCGGCCGCTCTCCGGCGAAGTGCGTGTCAATGTATCCTGGGCACTGCTGGATCAGGAAGTAAGCTTGCTTGAGGGGGCGGGCAACATCCTTGAAAACTTCCGCAAAATTAATCCAGAGGCGGATGAAAATGCCTGCCGTGCGGCACTGGCGCGTTTCCGGTTCCGGGCCGGCGCGGCGCTTCAGAAAGTGGCGACTTTGAGCGAGGGTGAGCGTTTGCGCGCGGGGCTTGCCTGTGTCCTTGGGGGCGCGTCACCGCCGCAGCTATTGATACTGGACGAGCCGACCAACCATCTCGACATCGCCTCGCTGGAAGCCGTCGAGGCCGGGTTGAACGCCTATGACGGCGCGCTGCTTGTGGTCAGCCATGACGAGACCTTTCTTGAGCGCGTCGGTGTTACCCGGCACATCCCTCTCAGATAAGTCCGGACGTGCGGAAGCTGACAACACCGGATGTGCCGACCACAAGATGATCGTGCACGGAAATATCAAACGGCCCGAGCGCGTCGATGATCTCACGGGTGATCGAAATGTCGGCTCGTGAGGGCTTGGGATCGCCTGAGGGGTGGTTGTGGACGAGGATCAGGCTGGAGGCTTGGAGCTCCAGCGCGCGGCGGGCGATTTCCCGCGGATAGACCGGCGCATGGTCTACCGTGCCCCGGCCCATGATCTCGTCCACGATCAACTGGTTTTTCCGGTCAAGGAATATGACCCGGAACTGTTCGCGCTTTTCGTGCTGCAGCTCGCGCCGGACATAGGCCACAAGCGCCGACCAGGAAGAAATGAGTTCCTTTGCCTTGATCTCCTCACGCGCAGCGCGGGAATGAAGCTCGGCAATGGCCTTGATATAGGCGGCCACTGTTTCGCCCACGCCCGGCACTCTCACAAGCTCCTCGGCGGGAGCCGCCAGAATGGCTGAAAGGCAGCCAAACTTGGCTTCAAGTGTTTTGGCAATCGGCTTCACATCCCGGCGGGGAATGAATGCCATCAGCAGCACTTCGAGGATCTCATAATCGTCGAGCGCGCCGGCGCCCCGGTTGAGCAGTTTCGTTCGCAGCCGGTCACGGTGGCCTTGCCAGTGGGGTTTTTCCGCCAAGGGTGGCGCTACAAAGAGGCCGCCTGCTTCCTGAATACCGTGTGCAGATGAACCTTCTGGACTCATGATGTCAGCACACCTCCAGCATCACGCTGGATCGGGGGCTGCATTCGAGGCAGAATGGCAAAGAGGAAACCAGCGCATAAACCATGCTGGAACATTTCACGAACACGCGCGTGCGTCAATGGGTTGAAATTGTTTCCAGCTCTGTTTCTTGCGTGCCGGTTGATTTCAGCCGAGCTTCACCTTGTGAGGCTCGTGCCAGCCTTTCGGCGAAGCGGAGAAAATCTCCACGCCGGTCTCGGTCACGCCCACCGAATGTTCAAACTGCGCCGAAAGCTGACGGTCCCGCGTCACCGCCGTCCAGCCGTCCGGAAGAATCGCTGCGTCGCGCCGGCCAAGGTTCAGCATGGGCTCAATGGTAAAGAACATACCGGGTTTGAGCTCCGGGCCGGTCCCGGCTTTGGCGGAGTGGACCACATTGGGCTCGTCATGGAACAGGCGGCCGAGGCCATGCCCGCAGAAATCGTCCACTACCGAATAGCGGTTGAGGCGTGCCATCTCGCTGATGGCGCCCCCGATGTCGCCAAAGCGGGCGCCAGGTTTGACGGCGGCAATGCCTGCCATCATCGCCTCATAGGTCACTTCCATAAGGCGCTCAGCCTTGCGCTTCACCTCGCCCACGCCAAACATACGGCTATGGTCGCCGTGCCAGCCATCAAGGATCAGCGTCACGTCGATATTGGCAATGTCGCCATCTTTCAGCGCTTTCGGGCCGGGGATGCCATGGCAGATAACGTGATTCACTGAGATGCAGGACGCATGGCGATAGCCGCGATAGCCAATGGTGGCGGAAACGGCGCCATGATCCTGCACGAATTCGCGGACAAGATTGTCCAGATGCTCGGTCGTTACGCCCGGCTTCACTTCCGGAACCAGCATATCAAGGCATTCTGCGACGAGACGGCCCGCGCGGCGCATGCCCTCGAAGCCTTCCGCGTCGTGGATGCGGATTTCGCCGGTGCGCATGGGCAGGAGAAGATTTGTGTCGGTCATAGACCCAGTATGGCAGCCAGAGCACCGAGATTCCACTCCCTTCTTGCCGAACTGGCGGGCCGCTGCCAGTTATCTCCGCGAAAAGACATGGGAGAAAGCGGGCATGAGGCATTTCAAAAGGCAAATGGCGGGTGGAATACTGGCCCTTGGCGGATTGGCTCTTGCCGCCTGTGTCAGCGCGCCCGCGGCACCCCAGACAGCCGCGCCAGTCGCGGTTGCCGTGGCGCCTCAGCCGCCGTTCTCCCCGGAAGGTATCGCTGCGCTCGAAGCCAAAATGGCGTCGTATGTTGACGAGGGCACCGTCAAAGGCATCGCCACGCGGCTCGTCCAGAACGGAGAAATCATCTCTGACTTCCGCCATGGCATCCGCCGCGAAGCCGATGGCGCGCCGGTGGAGGAAGATACGATCTGGCGCATCTATTCCATGTCGAAGCCAGTGACGGGTGTTGGCCTGATGATCCTCTGGGAGGAGGGCAAGTTCCAGATGGACGACCCGGTCACGAAATACTTCCCGGAGTTTGAGGGCTTGCAGGTCTTCAAGGGATTGGACGCCGATGGAAACCCCATCCTCGCCCCGGTCAGCCGCCCACCGACCGTGCAGGAGCTGATGAGCCATACTGCCGGTTTCGGCTATGGCCTGGCCCCTGGCAATTATGTTGACGACAAGTTCCGCGAACTGGAAGTGTTCCAGTCTCCTGACGCCGATGAGATGATCCGCCGTGTGGCGACCATCCCCCTGAAACATGAGCCAGGGGTGACCTGGGACTACTCCATCTCGGTGGATATCCAGGGCGCCCTGATCGAGCGGCTTTCGGGCCAGTCGCTGGGCGAATTCCTTGAGGCGCGCGTTTTCGCGCCGCTGGGCATGGTGGATACGGCCTTCTTCGTGCCCGACGAAAAATATGACCGCTTCTCCGATGTCTGGGGCCCAAATCAGGAAACCGGTGAACTGGTGCCGTTGCCAATGCCGGGTTTCCAGTACCGGAAAGATACCATCGCCTTTGAGGGCGGCGGGCATGGTCTCGTCGGCACGCTGGGGGATTATGCGCGCTTCACGGACATGCTCGCCCAAGGCGGCACATTGGACGGCGTCCAGGTTCTGAAGCCGGAAACTGTGGCGCTGATGGCGACGAACTTCCTGCCGGAAGGCGTGTTCATAGGGCACAACGGCACCACGACAGACCCCAACGCTGGCGGCGGTTTCGGGCTCGATTTCGCCGTGATCCTCAAGGATGGCGAGGCCTATCCGAAAGGCGCCTTCATGTGGGGCGGCGCGGCGGGCACATGGTTCTGGGTGGACCCTGTCAACAAGATCAGTTTCGTGGGGATGATCCAGGTATTCGGCGGATCGCTGGATCGCAGTATGCGGACGGAATCTGCCAAACTCGTTTATGGGGCTATGGATACGAGTCAGGGTAACTGATGGCGAGAAGTTCGCCCGCGCCCCCTGCTGAGGACGCCGGCGATAATCTGGCGGCATTGCACTAACTTCTAATCAGAAATGACCAGGGTTGGTTCGGCGCAGAAACTCTGACCCGTTTCCCACTCCCGGCCATCAAGCACGACCAAAATATCGTAGAAGCATGTGTCGTTTTCCGTGATCTGAAACGAGACCTGATCGTCGGGTGCAATTTCGCCAATATTAGCCAGATAATTGGGGCCCCAGTCATCGTCGCCGGGTGACGCTATGTAAAGTTCAACGACCCAGTGTCTATAGGTATTGTTCTTCACATTTACAGGCACGGTTGTGCCGGACTGCGCGAATGCGAATGTTGGAAGGGCCGCTAAAGCGGTGAGTGTGAGAATTGAACGAAAGACCTTCACTATATCTCTCTGCAGATTGATTGTTGTACAGTTTTCAATGCAGCCATGTTGGATGCATTAGAAGGGGTGTCAAATTGTTTCCGGCCTCTGTGACTTAGTAGTGATTAGTTTTCTGTGAGATTGCCAAAAGACATTCTCCAGAATGCATTCCGCTTGTCCTGCAGTCACCTTGCAAACTACTGCTGAACTGAGAATGATTGTTTTTCAGCCCCGCATTTTTTTCAGGCAAAGGATATCTGATGAGCGAGCCCACCGCCGCCGTTCTGCTGATTGGGGATGAGCTCCTCTCCGGGCGCACCCGCGATATCAATCTTCAGCAGATTGCCCAGTATCTGGAGCCGATCGGCATTCCTGTGCGGGAGTGCCGGACGGTGCCGGATGTGGAGGAGGAAATTGTGGCGGCGGTAAACGCCCTGCGGGCGAAGTATACCTATGTCTTCACCACAGGCGGCATTGGCCCGACCCATGATGACATCACCGCTGACGCGATTGCCGCCGCCTTCAACACCGGTATCTCCGAACACCCCGAGGTGCTGGCGGAGATGGCGGAGCGTTACAAGGCGATGAACACCGAGTTCACC
>NZ_NCJT01000052.1 GCF_002282565.1 Hyphomonas sp. 34-62-18 | reverse complement strand
GATGGCGCCGCTTGCGGTCGCGCAGGAAGATGAGCCGGCGGCAACCGTGCCCGCCACGGAAGACGCCACCGCGACGCTGGAAACGGTGGTGATCACCGGCTCGCGTATCCGCCGCGATGTGGCCTCGACGCCTGCGCCGGTGGTGACCTTTGGCGAAGCAGCCTTTGCCGAGCGCGGCCTGATCAGCGCTGGCGACGCGCTCAACGAGATCACCTCGCTGCGCCCGCAGCTCAACCAGGCAGCGGGTGACGGCTCCAGCTCCGGCTCGGGCCAGCAGTATCCGGAACTCTTTGGCCTCGGCACCGGGCGCACGCTGACCCTGGTCAATGGCCGCCGGTTTGCGACGACCTCCAGCGGCCTCGGCGACGCGCAGGTGGACGCCAACATCATCCCGACCGGCCTTATCGACCGGATCGAAGTGGTGCAGGCAGGCGGCGCGGCCGTTTATGGCTCTGACGCGATTGCCGGGGTGGTGAACTACATCCTCAAGGACAATTTCGAAGGCCTCGAGCTCGACCTGCAATATGGCGATACCGAGCAGGGCAATTTCGAACAGTGGAGCGGCCGGGTAACGGCTGGCCAGAACTTCGACAATGATCGCGGCAACATTGCCGTGAACTTCGAAATGTCGTCTTCGCCGCTTGCGCGGTTCAGCGATTTCGAAGCGTCCAACCGCTCGCGCATCACGCAGGGCAACCCGGCTGATACCGGCCCGGATGACGGCATCCCGTCTCTGCGCGAAGTGATCCCGGCCTATTTCTGGAACTTCAACGGCAATGGCGTGATCTTCAATGCGCCGGCCCCGCCGCCGAACTTCCTGACGCAGGTGAACGGCGCGCCCGCACAGTTTGCGCCCAATGGCTCGATCATTGCCTATAATCCGGGTACGATCCTGGGTATTCCGTTTGCGGAAGGGGGGGACGGCACACGCTATTCCGACCTTGCCGGCCTGCGGACGGGCGTTGAGCGCTTCACCGGCAATTTGATCGGCCATTACGACATTTCGGACAATCTGCGCTTCAACACCGAAGTGCTGTATGCGCAGACGAATGGTGAAAGCGTGCCGCAGGGCTATGCGCGCACCGTGCTGAACCAGACGAGCCCCTCGCTGGGCGCGATCCGTTTCACCAACGCTAACCCCTTCCTCAGCCAGTCGGCGATTGACACGCTGAGTGCGGCCAGCCCCGCTTTTGCTTCGGGCGGCGGGCTGTGGCTGTCACGGAATTTCTATAACGATCTCTTCCCCAGCAACATTCAGGAGAACGAGACGACCACTTGGCGCGTGCTGGGCGGCTTTGAAGGCGACTTTGATGCGGCTGGCCGCAACTTCTACTGGACCGCGTCGGCAAGCTTTGCCGATGTACGGGGCGAAGAAGGTGTCTGGGACGCAGACTTTGTGAAGTTCAACCGCGCTGTGAACGCCGTGCGCGATGGCGCGGGCAACATTGTCTGTGCAGTGAACGCAGACGCAATCACGACCAATGATGACCCGGCTTGCGCGCCGCTGAACCCGTTCGGCGCGGGCAATATCAGCCAGGCGGCTTCCGAATACGTCTCGGTACGGAGCGGTTTCGAGTTTGCCAATGAGCAGGTGGATCTGCTGGCCACCATTGGCACCCAGCTGTTCACCCTGCCGGCGGGCGCGGTGGACGTGGTGCTGGCCTATGAGCATCGCCGCGAGGAAGCCACCTTCACGCCATTCCTGGCGGACCAGCAGGGCCTTGTGGGCACCGGCACCGTTCAGTCTGAAAGCTCTGGCAAATACAACACCAACGAATATTCGGCAGAGATCCTTGTGCCGATCTTCGGAGGTGACCTGACCCTGCCGGGTGTCCAGGCGCTGGACTTCAGCGGTACCTATCGCTTCGTTGACAACTCCATCGCGGGCGAAGAGTCCGTTTGGAGCGCCGGATCGCGCTGGGAAGTGACCGATGGGCTGACCTTCCGTGTAACCCGCAGCCGGAACTTCCGCGCCCCGACGCTGGAGCAGCTGTTTGCGCCGCAGAACACGATCATCGCCAATGGCGGCTTTGACCCCTGCGATGCTGACCGCATCAATTCGGGCCCGAACCCCGCCGTGCGCCGCGCCAACTGTGAAGCCGAATGGGCCGCCAATCCGCAATATGGCGACCTCGCCACCTTCCAGAACCCGGCCGAAAACTTCAACGTGACCAGCGTTCTGACCGGCGGCAACCCGGACTTGGCCAACGAAGTTTCCGAGACGACGACCTTTGGCGTCGTGTTTGACAACTTCATCGTGCCGGGCCTGACGGTGGCGGCCGACCGGATCGAGATCGACCTGACGGACGGGCTTTCGGCCTTCACCACGGCCGACTTCATGGCGACCTGCTATGACAGCACACCGCAACCGGCAGCGATCTGTTCAGCGTTCACACGCCTTCAGACGGCGGATGGTTCCAACCCGGCAGGCACAACCGCCACGGGCCGCACCACGACGTTCAATGCCGGTGAGATCAAGTTCCGCGGCGAAGTCTATTATGTGAATTACGGCTTCGACGTGAACGACCTCTTCAGCGGCGCCACCGGCGACGTGACGCTTGGCTTTGAAGCCACGCATATGGCCGAACTGACCACCTCGGTGACCGGAACGACGTTTGTCCGCTCCGACAACACCGTGCAGCGCCCAGACTGGACGGCCCGCTTCAATGCGGCCTACGCCAACGGCCCGGTGCGCATCAGCTATCAGATGGATTATCTCGACGATGTTCTGGCACTACCGGACGCTACGATCGAGAACAATCCGAACCCGGAAATCGATGCCAACTACGTCCACTCGCTGTCCGGCCTCTATGAGATCCGCGATGGGTTGACGCTGCGCGCCGGTGTGACCAACATCTTTGATGAGGGCCCGTCCTATCCGACGCTGTTCCACGGCGATATTCTCGGCCGCCGATATTTTGCGGGTGTGAATTACCGCTTCTGATCTGACCAAAGGGAGGTGCCAGACACCATGACCATCACTGCCTGGCGCCTTTTTTCCGGTATTTCAGCACTCTCTCTTCTCGCAGGCTGCGTCAGCGCGCAGCCTGCGGTACCCGTTCCGGAGGCCGCCCTGGTGGCACCTGCGGCGCAGGCCGCGCCGTTGATTGCGGCGGACATAACTGTTCCCGGACGGGGCGTGTTTGGCGGGGTTGAGGTGGCCTACACCGCTGCGCTGGAGCGCGTCAGCATTGCGCCTGGCAGTGATCTTCCGCCGGCGGAACTTGTGACCCAGTCCTATGTTGCGCAGGGGCAGGAGGGGGGCAATGAGCGCCCGGTTCTGTTCATCTTCAATGGGGGGCCGATCTCGGCTTCGCTCTGGCTGCAGATGGGCGCGCTGGGGCCCCAGCGTGTGTTTGCGCCGGAGGATCTTTCGGCGCCGCTGGAAGACTACCGGCTGGTGGCCAATCCCTATTCGCCGCTGGATGTGGCTGACCTTGTGTTTTTCGATCCCGCTTCGACCGGCTTCAGCCGGGTGGCGGACGGGGGCGACCCTTCGAAATACTTCTCTGTAAGCGCTGATGCGGCGCAGTTTGTGGCATTTGCAGAGGCTTGGCTGGAGAAGCATGACCGCGCCGGGGCGCCTGTGTTCATCCTGGGCGAAAGCTATGGCACGCACCGCGCCGCCGAAGCCGCCGGGCAGATTGCCGGGGACGGATCAATGAACCTTCAGGGCGTGTTCCTGATGGGGCAGGCGGTCAACATCATCGAATACTCCCAGCGCAAGCAGAATATCCTCAGCTACATCGCCTCGCTGCCGACACTGGCCGCGATTGCCTGGGACGTTAGCAAGGTGGACCAGCAGGGGCGCAGCTTTGAGGCGTTCATCGCGGAGGCCACGGCGTTTGGCGAAGCGGAGTATCTGGGCGCGCTTTTCAAGGGACAGCGTATTTCCCCTGAGGAACTTTCGCGCGTGGCGGCAAAGCTGGAGGCGTATACGGGCATTCCGGCGGCCTATTATGAAGAAAACCGGCTGCGCATATCGAAGGAACAGTTTCGCGTGGAGCTGCTGAAGGGTCAGGAATTGATCCTTGGGCGGAGCGATGGGCGGTATACCGGCCCCTTGAGCGAGGGCGGGGACCCTTCCGGCATCTTGCAGCAGGCTTACAATGACGGCTTCGCTGCTTATTCAAAAGAGACGTTCGGAGACCTGCCGCTGGCCGAGTATGTGCCGTCATTCAGCCCCGGAAACTTTGATGCCTGGGGATGGGGCGCGGCGTCGCCTTTTGGACACTTTGCATATGCCGAGCGCCTCCAGGCGGCGTTTGACGCTTACCCCGAGTTCAGGGTGTTTGTTGGCACCGGCTATCACGACACAATGACGACCGTTGGCGCTGCCGATTATCTGATTGATCAATCGGACTGGCCGAAAGACCGGGTGCGGAGCGGGAAATATGTCGGCGGGCATATGGCCTATTCGGTGGAAGGTTCTGCCGAAGCGTTCGGCAATGATATCCGGCTGTGGATCCGCGGCTGGAATGATGCGGGTAACTGACACCGGAGCCGGCCGATGATTTTCATCAGTGCAGAGCAGATTGCGCGGGTGCTGTCTTATGCCGACTGTATCGGCGTGATGCGCGGCGCTATGGCGCGGCTTTCCTCTGGGGAGACGAAGCAGATGCTGCGTCAGATTCTGCCGCTGGATCAGGGACGGATGTTCGGCATCATGGGCGGCACGCTGGGGCCGGGCGGCCCTTTCGGATCAAAGCTTGTCGCCGTGACGCCGCACCGGGGCGAAGGCGGGCCGCCGTCGCATCAGGGCGCGGTGGTGATCTTTGATCCGGTCAGCGGGGCGCCGCTCTGCCAGCTGGAAGCGGGGATGATCACCGCAATCCGCACGGCAAGCGCCAGCGCCCTGGCGACCGATATTCTGGCGCGCCGTGACGCGCGCACGCTGGCCATCCTCGGTACAGGCGAGCAGGCCTGGCACCATGCCTGCGCCTTGCCCGAAGTGCGCCCGTTTGACGAAATCCGGATTTGGGGCCGCAGCCTTGAACGGGCTGAGGCACTGGCCGCGAAGATCCGGGAACGGAAGGGTGTTTCGTGCATTGCTGTTGGCGATGCAGCCGCTGCTGTGGCCGGGGCTGATGTGATCTGTACCGTGACGGGCGCGGCAGAGCCTATTCTGACGGCCAGCATGGTCACCGCCGGGGCGCATGTGAACGTGGTCGGGTCAAGTTTTGACGGGCCCCGCGAGATTGATGATGCGCTTGTCGCGGCGGCGCGCTTTTACGGGGATTCGCGCGCGTCCGTGCTGGCGCAGGGGGCAGAGCTGCGTCATGCGATGGCGAGCGGCGCCGTGACGGAGGCCCATCTTCTGGGCGAGATCGGCGAGGTCGTCCTCGGCAAGGTGCCGGGACGTATCGGCCCGCAGGACATCACGATCTATAAATCCCTCGGGCATATCGTGCAGGATATTGCATCGGGCTATCATGTTTATGAGATGCTGCGGAAAGAAGGTGGGCAATGAAGCGGTTTGGCTTTCTCGCGGGAGTATGCGCAGTGTCCGTTCTGGCGCTGAGCGCCTGCGCGCAGACAGGCGAGAAGGATTTGGCCCCGTCTGTTTCGCCGTCTGTAGAGAAGGCGCCGGCTGATCCGGTTTCCATAGCCACTGACGCAGCACCCTATCGCAGCATCACGGACCATACGCTGGTGGCGAATGGCCAGGCGATTTCCTACCGGGCGATTGCGGGGGACACCTGGCTGCGCGACATGGAGGGCAATCCGACGGCCAGCATATTCTCGTTCACTTATCTGCGCACGGATGTTCAGGATGAGAACCGGCCGGTCGTGTTCGTGTTCAATGGTGGGCCGGGATCGGCGTCCATCTGGATCCATATGGGCGCAATTGGCCCGCGCCGCGTGGTGCTGGACGCGGATGTGAACCCGTCAAACGTGCCGCCTTTTGGGCTGGAAGATAATCCGAATAGTATTCTGGATGTGGCCGATCTCGTCTTCATCGACCCGGTGGGGACGGGGTTCAGCGTGCCGCCCAACGGGACCGATCCGAAGCGCTTCTGGGGCGTGGACGAAGACGCAGAGGCCGTGGCCCAGTTCATCGAACTCTGGCTGAGCGAACATGGGCGCTGGAATTCGCCGAAGTACGTACTCGGAGAAAGCTATGGCTCCATCCGGGCGGCCGTGCTGCCGCGCGCGTTGATGGGCGGGCCTATCTATACCGGGCTGATGCGCGGCATCACGCTGGACGGGATCATCCTTCTGGGCACAACGCTGGACGCACGGCAGACGGGTGGCGAGGTGCCTGTGGCAGAGCTGGCCGCGAAGCAGGCGCGCTCCCTGCCGGGAATTGCGGCGACATCAGCCTTCCACGGGCTGGTGGAGATGCCGGCGGGCGGGGTGGTTGAGGTGTATGACGCGGCAACCGCCTATGCGCGCGAGATGTATGAGCCTGCCCTGCGCGCGCATCTTGACGGGACGCTTTCTGCAGAAGCGCGCGCCGGTGTTTTGCGGGATCTGAGCCGTCTGACTGGCCTTCCGGAAAGCGCGATTGGCGAGGATCTCTATATTGACGAGCGCAGCTATGCGAAGGCTGCGTTGCAGGCCCGCGGCCTTGAAATTGGCATGTATGACAGCCGGTATACGCTTCCGCTGGCCAATAGCGGGGGTGATCCGGTAGCGGATGATCCGGCGATGACGCGCTATGTGCCTGGCTTTGTGGCGGCGTTCCATCAGATGATCCGGAATGACCTGAATGTCAGCCTGGGCCGGCCTTACGCCTCCATCCGGTGGCGGGAATTACTGTTCGGGTGGAACTGGACGCGGGCAGGCGTGGCCGAGGGGCAAAGCTATGCCACCGATCTTGCCTGGGCTATGCGGCGCAATCCGGACCTGCGTGTGATGGTGGCTTCGGGATACTATGACCTTGTCACCACCCCGGCCGATGCGCGTGCTTCCATCGCGGCAGCGCGCCTGCCGGAGGACCGCGTGACGTTTACGGACTATGCGTCCGGGCACATGCTGTATCTGGGCGGAACATCGGAAGCATTCTCCGCCGATTTGAGGGCATTCCTGGAAAAGTGATCTCTCAGGCCGGGCCAATTGCCGCGAGGAAGCGGTCGATATCGCCGCCCGTGTTGAACACGGAGACAGTCGGGCGGAACCGGTTGGCCGAGACGGTGGTTGTGATCCCTGCCTCTTTCAGCTTCGGGCCGATGCGCGCGCGCGCATTTTCATAGGCGCAGGCGACGATGGGGGTGGTGCTCTCCTCAGGCGTCATCAACGTGTAGCCTTGAGAGAGGAGACCTTCCTTGAGGCGGGTTGTCAACGAGATCGCGTGGCGCTGGATCGCCTCAACGCCCAGGCTGGAGATGTAATCCAGCGACGCGTTGAGCAGGGCGACGGTCGTGTGGGAATAGGTGCCGAGGGCAAACAGGCCGGCGGCGGTATCAGCGAAAGCATAGCTCGCAACATCATCCCCAGGCGGATCAAAGGGGTAGACATGGCTGGTGAAGCTGCTGACGCCGTAATAGCCGTATTGGGTGCGTGTAAGCGCTTCGCGGGCGCTCCGGCGCACATAGAGGAAGCCGAGGCCAAAATCGCCCATAAGCCATTTATAGCTGGCGCAGGCGGCGAAATCGACACCGCTGGCATGCAGGTCTACCGGCACGCAGCCAGCGGCGTGGATGATGTCTGCATAGACCAGCGCGCCGCGCGAATGGGCCAGATCGCAGATGGCTTTCAGGTCATGCTGGAAACCGTTCACGGTTGAGACAAGCGACAGGGCAACGAGGCGCGTGCCGGGCGTAATGGCGAGGTCCATATCTTCCAGCAGGATGCGGCCATCGCGGTGGCCGACCCAGGCGACATCGCAGCCGGCCTTCTCAAGCTCCATATAGAGCGGGACAGAGCCGAAGAAGTGGAGTGTATCCGTGACGATCCGGGCGCCGGGCGCCGGCAGCATCAGGGAACGGACGATCATCTGCTCACCGGTGGTCGTGCTCTGCACGAAGGTGATCTCATCGGGATCGGCGTTGACGAGGCGGGCGAACTTTTCGATGGCAGCGCTGCTGCCGAGTTCATAATCGCTGCCGGGCGGATGATGCACGCGGTTGTTCAGATAGGCTTCCAGAGAGGCACGGGCTGGACGGCTGATCGGGTGCTGTGAGCCTGCGTTGAGGTAAACGCCTTCCACGTCAAAACTTGGCCGGTCTGGCAGGGCTGCCGGCAGGGCGGCGGCGGCCGGGCTGGCGGAGGCCTGGCTGCGGCAGGCGGCGGCGCCGGCGAGCGTTGCGGCGCTGAGCGCGAGCCAGTTGCGGCGGGTGATGTCTGACATGTGCGTCTCCGCAATGAGGGGCAGCGTGAAGCTCTCTTTCACTATAGCGCGGCGCGGCGAATGGATCATGCATTCCTTAGGGGGATTGCGCATGAATGTGCCGGGCGCTCTGTTCAGGTATGGCCGATAGGCATAGGAATTTTCCCGGCAGGCATGGAGAGTTGGATCGATGCGTATGGTTTCTCAGGTCCGACTCGTTTTTTCCGCTTTGGCGGTGGCTTTCCTTGCCGGGGCATGCGCCACGCCGCCTGTGGCGGATGCGTCTCCGGAGGCCGCTGCGCCCGCCTGGACAGTGTTTGCCAATGGGTCAGCCCAGAGCGTGGCGGACCGGTTTGGCGAGGCGCCGCTTGCCTATTCGGTTTCCTGGAGCGAGCTGCGGCTTGATCCTGAGGCGGGGGCAGAGAGCGCAACTATTTCCGGCACGGCCTATCTAGCCGAATGCGCCTGTGACCGGGCAACGCGGCCTGTGATGTTCCTGTTCAATGGCGGGCCGGGCGCGTCGTCCTCGCCGCTGCATTTCTCCATGGGGCCGAAAGCACGAGGCGCAGGCGGCGCGTTCCCGGACAATCCGTATACGATCTTGCGCGCTGCCGATCTTGTCTTTGTCGATCCGGTCGATACCGGTTTCAGCCGGGCCAGTTCGCAAGAGGGGCAGGCGCGCTATCTGGGCGTAGAAGGCGATGTGGACGCCGTGAACCGGTTTATCCGCAGTTGGCTGGCGGAGAACGGCCGGCAGGGCGCCCCGCTGATCCTGGCAGGGCAGAGCTATGGCGGCACGCGGCTTGCCTATCTGGTCGCGAAGGTGACTGATCTCAATGTGCGCGGGCTGGTGATGGTGTCGCCGGCGCTCGATAGCGCAGCGGGTCAGACCGACCTTGGGTATGTGTTCACGCTGCCGACGATGGCGGCGACCGCCTGGCGCTATGGCCGTTCGGCGATTGAGGCGGAAAGCGAAGCGGAGAGCTGGGAAAAAGCGCGGGCCTATGCCGAGCGCGACTTTCTGATCGCCTTGCAGAAAGGGGATCAAATCGGCGCCGAGGAAAAGGCGGCTGTTGCCGAAGAGATTGCCGCGATGACGGGGCTTTCCGCGCAGGCTATCGAGGCAGCAGACCTTCGGATCGATATTCAGTTCTTTCTTGAAACGCTGCTGGCCGATGAGGGATTGCTCGTCAGCCGTCTGAATACCGGGGTGACATCCCCCCTGCCATCGCCGGACGCCAATTCGCACAGGCCTGCCGCGGCGAATGATCCTTCGCTGGGGCTGGGCCGGTCGAATGTGATCCTGTCGGCAGAAATTGCCAGCTATCTGAAAGAAGTGACGGGTATTCTGGGGGGGGACGACTATCGCTCTCTGAACCTCGACGCGAATTTCATGTGGGACTGGCGGGCGTCTGACAAATCTCCGCGTTTTTATGTGAGCGCGGCGCCCGTATTGTCGGCGTTCCTGCGCGAGAAACCGGATGTGGAGCTGCTGGTTTTTGCAGGTTACCGGGATCTGGCGACGACCCTTCTGGGCACGCAATATGCGTTGACCCACAATGATTTGCCGCAAGACCGTGTGACGCTGACGGCGTTGCCGGGCGGGCATTCCCCCTATGACGAAGAGGCGCTGAAGGCGGACATTGCCGGCCAGCTCTATTCCTTTATTGAGGCGGCCGCGCGCGCGGCGCCCGTTCCCCTGCAGGAGACCGCAGAATGAATTTTCGGCTTGTTTCGACCTTTGCCGCTGTTTGCGCTTTGGCGGTGTTGCCCTCTGCGCTGGCTCAGACAGACCGCTTCGAATACGCGATCATCCAGAATGGCGAATCCGTGGGCCATCTGAAGGTTGAGGAGAGTGGACCGAATGCGACAATCGATTATTACGTCGACAGCAATGGCCGCGGCCCGAAACACAGGGAGCAATTGACCGTTGACGAAGCGGGCGTGCCCGTCAGCTGGCTGATCGAAGGCACATCGCTCATGGGCGCGCAGGTGGAGGAGTCCTTTGCGGTCAATGAGGGTGTTGCGCGCTGGCTGAGCCAGGCCGATACTGGGAAGGTGACGCTGGAGGCTCCGGCGCTTTATGCCGTGAATGACGGAAGCCCGTGGGCGGAGTATGTGTATGCCCGCGCGTTGCTGGCGGACGCCGACCAGCGCATGCCTGTGCTGCCCGGCGGTGAGATTCTGCTGGAGAAAGTGCGGGAGACGACACTTCCCGCAAGCGCGGGCGAAAAGCGCGTCACGGTTTACCGCCTGTCGGGCATCGATATGAGCCCGAGCCTTCTGGCGCTGGACGCTGAAGGCGATCTGTTTGCGACGTTTGGGGAAGCTTCGGCGGTGATCCGCAAGGGGTATGAAGGCAGCGTGCAGCCGCTTCTGGAGCTGGCGCGCGAGATCAACGCGAAGAGGACCGAGGAGCTGGCGCGCCAGTTGTTGCACCGGTTCGAGGCGCCCTATGCGATTGCCAATGTGCGTGTGCTGGATGTTCGGAATGGAACGCTGAGCGGGCCATCGGTTGTGACTGTGAGCGGCGAGACGATCACTGAGATTGCGCCTTATGAGGATGGCATGCTGCCTGAAGGCGTGAGCACGGTGTTTGATGGGGAAGGCGGCACGCTGATGCCCGGCCTTGTTGACATGCATTCGCATTCCTCTGCGTCTTCGGGGCTCTACTATCTCGCCGCGGGCGTGACGTCCACGCGCGATATGGGCAATGAAAACAGCGCATTGGCGGATCTGATGAAGCGGATGGAAGAAGGCCGCCTTGCGGGGCCGCGTATCACGCCGGCCGGTTTCATCGAGGGGCGCAGCCCTTACTCAGCCCGTCATGGAATCATTGCGGCCTCGCAGGAAGAAGCCCTCGCCGCTGTTGATTGGTATGCGGAGCGCGGGTTTGGCTATGTCAAATCCTATAACTCCATGAACCCGGCCTGGATGGCAGCTGTGGGCGAGCGCGCCCATTCGCATGGCATGCGCCTCATCGGCCATATCCCGGCCTTTACCAATGCCGACGCCATGATTGACGCAGGATTTGACGAGGTGACGCATATCAACCAGCTGATGCTTGGCTGGCTGCTGGCGCCGGAGGAAGATACGCGCACGCCGCTGCGCCTGACGGGAATGGCGCGTGGGGCGACACTGGACCTCACCTCCGAGAAGGTGCAGGCGACCGTGCGCCGGATGCAAGAGAATGATACGGCGCTTGATCCGACAGCGGTCATTCTGGAGCGGCTGATGCTGAGCCGCGCGGGAACGGTGAATGCCGGTGATAAGGCTTACCTGGATCACATGCCGATCAGCTATCAGCGCTATCGCCGCCGCAGTTTCGTATCGCTGGCGAATGCGGCGGAGGATGAAGCGTATCAGGAAGGTTTCCGCCGTGTTCTGGAGACGCTGAAGATGTTGCATGAGGCGGGCATCACGCTGTTGCCGGGCACGGATGATGGTACAGGATTTACTGTGCATCGCGAGATCGAACTCTATGTGCAGGCGGGTATTCCGGTGCCCGATGCCCTGAAGATCGCGGCCTGGACCCCGATCGAGTATATGCGCTATGGCGACACGCTGGGCGCGATTGAGCCGGGGCGGCTGGCCGATTTCATCCTGCTGCCAGGCAACCCGCTGGAGGATATCAGCGCCATCCGCTCCGCGCGCATGGTGGTGCGCAATGGCGATGTCTATTATCCGTCGGAGATCTATGAGGCGCTGAGTGTGAAGCCGTTTGCGCCGCCCCCAGCGATGCTGCGCGACGCTGAGGCGGCAGAGGCACCGCCCGCGGCGGCGCCCACGCCGGCAAAGGTGGGCGGCGCTGACGCGGGCCTCGTGCAGCATTATCCGATGATCGCCGAAGGGCTTTCGGTGAATGTAGAGGAGCTTCCCTTTTCCGGTGCCGTCCGTGTCGGGAATATCATCTATCTTTCCGGCCAGATCGGCGGGCAGGCGGGCGGGCCTTCGGATGATTTCCGTGATCATGCGGTGGAGGTGATGGAAGCGGTACGCCGTGTGGCCGCCTCGGCGGGGGCAGGCATGGACCAGATCTTCAAATGCACCGTCATGCTCGACGATATGAGCAATTGGCCCGCGTTCAATGAAGTCTATGCGGGCTATTTTACAAAAGGACGGATGCCGGCGCGTAGCGCGTTCGGAGCGGATGGGCTGGCGCTCGGGGCCTCGGTTGAGGTGGAGTGCATGGCCTACGCGAATACGCCGTAAGCGGAGCGACGCTCGCCTTTA